>NZ_JBSFNF010000002.1:118977-491833 GCF_053586955.1 Nocardia sp. NPDC003726
GGAGGCGGCAGCGCAGCGTGACCACGGAGGGCCCCGTTCATGCCGGAATCAGGCGGAGCATGAACGGTCAGGCCCGGAGGCGGCAGCGCAGCGTGACCACGGAGGGCCCCGTTCATGCCGGAATCAGGCGGAGCATGAACGGTCAGGCCCGGAGGCGGCAGCGCAGCGTGAAGGAAACAGCATGAGCACTTACACCATCCCCAATGTGATCGCGCAGCATCCGCGGGGCGGCGAGCGGATCACCGACATCTACTCCCACCTGCTCGCCGAGCGCATCGTCTACCTCGGCACGCCGATCGACTCGGGCGTCGCCAACGCGCTCATCGCACAGTTGCTGCACCTGGAGTCGGAGAGCCCGGAGCAGGAGATCAACCTCTACATCAACTGTGAGGGCGGCGACCTGTCCTCCATGCTCGCCGTGTACGACACCATGCAGCACATTCGATCGCCTGTCCAGACCACTTGCGTCGGCCAGGCGATCGCGGTGGGCGCGGTGTTGCTGGCCGGTGGCGAGCCGGGGCGTCGTGCCATGCTCCCGCACGCCAGGGTGGTGCTGCACCAACCCGCCGCGCGCGGACAGGGCGCGATTCCCGACCTGATCCTGCAGGCCGACGAGCTGGTGCGGCTGCGGGCGGAGATCGAGTCGATCCTGTCCCGGCACACCGGGCAGTCGGTGGAGCGGCTGCGGCACGACACCGACCGCGACCGGGTCTTCACGGCGTCGGCCGCGATCGAGTACGGCCTCGTCGATCAGGTGCTGGGGCGACGCGACTGATCAGGCCGCCAGCGCCATGAGCGTGGGCCCGGTGCCGGAACGCGGCGCCGAGCGCGGCAGCAGGGCGATCTGGCGGCGCGCGCGCAGGTCGTCGGCCACCTGGCCGGTGAGCTCGCCCAGCGTGGTGCCGAGCGACCCGGCCAGGGCGGCGATCATCTCGCTCGACGGCTCCTTGCGGCCCCGCTCGACCTCCGACAGATACTGCGGGGAGATGCCGGCCCGCCGGGCCGTCTCGACCAGCGTCTCGTTCCGGTCCAGCCGCAGGGTGCGCAACTGTTCGCCGAGCACCTCGCGCCACAGGGGTTCCGGAAGCGTCCGCGAGTCCGGTTGGCGGGGACGGTCGTCGCGTCCACCGGGAATCGAGTGCAGTCTCGGGTGCTCGCTCATGAACTGAGCGTAAGGTCCGCGGGCGCGGGTCCGCCCGGCATTACGCTCAGGGCGGACGAGCGGCGGGTCGGCGTGGATTCGGCGTGGTCGCCGCCGCAATCGGTGCGGAGGCGAGCATGATGGGAAACCGTGCCCGAGAATTCGAAAGTCCCCGATTTGAAGCCACGCAGCCGCGACGTCACCGACGGCCTGGAGCGGACCGCCGCCCGCGGGATGTTGCGCGCGGTCGGCATGGGCGATGACGACTGGGAGAAGCCGCAGATCGGCGTGGCCTCCTCGTGGAACGAGATCACGCCGTGCAATCTGTCCCTGGAGCGGCTCGCCCGGGGTTGCAAGGACGGCGTCTTCTCCGGCGGCGGCTTCCCCATGCAGTTCGGCACCATCTCGGTGTCGGACGGCATCTCGATGGGACACGAGGGGATGCACTTCTCCTTGGTCTCGCGCGAGGTGATCGCCGACAGCGTCGAGACGGTGATGCAAGCCGAGCGGCTCGACGGTTCGGTGCTGCTGGCCGGCTGCGACAAATCGCTGCCGGGAATGCTGATGGCCGCGGCCCGGCTGAATCTGGCGAGCGTGTTCCTCTACGCGGGGTCGATCCTGCCGGGGATCGCGAAGCTCTCCGACGGCAGCGAGCGCGAAGTGACGATCATCGACGCCTTCGAGGCGGTCGGCGCCTGTGCCCGAGGGTTGATGAGCCGGGACGACGTCGCCGCGATCGAGCGGGCCATCTGCCCCGGCGAGGGCGCCTGCGGCGGCATGTACACCGCGAACACCATGGCCAGCGCGGCCGAGGCGCTCGGCATGTCGCTGCCAGGCAGCGCCGCGCCGCCGGCGACCGACCGGCGCCGCGACGGTTACGCCCGCCGCAGCGGCGAGGCCGTGGTCGAGTTGATCCGCCAGGGCATCACCCCGTCGGACATCCTCACCAAACCGGCGTTCGAGAACGCGATCGCGGTCGTCATGGCGTTCGGCGGCTCCACCAATGCCGTGCTGCACCTGCTGGCCATCGCGCACGAGGCGAATGTCGATCTGTCGCTGGACGACTTCGCCCGGATCGGTCGCCGGGTGCCGCACCTGGCGGACGTCAAACCCTTCGGCAACCATGTCAT
This sequence comes from Nocardia sp. NPDC003726, assembly GCF_053586955.1. Taxonomy (NCBI): domain Bacteria; kingdom Bacillati; phylum Actinomycetota; class Actinomycetes; order Mycobacteriales; family Nocardiaceae; genus Nocardia; species Nocardia sp. NPDC003726. Next base: position 121,249 of record NZ_JBSFNF010000002.1, read on the forward strand.
GACCGATGTGGACCGGATCGGGGGCGTGCCGGTCATGATGAAAGCCCTGCTCGACGCCGGGTTGCTGAACGGTGACTGTCTCACCGTGACCGGACGGACAGTGGCGGAGAACCTGGCCGACATCACCCCGCCGGACCCGGACGGCAAGGTGATCCGTGCGATGGCTGCGCCGATCCATCCGACCGGCGGCATCACCATCCTGTCCGGATCTCTGGCACCGGATGGCGCCGTGGTCAAGTCGGCGGGCTTCGATTCCGACGTGTTCACCGGCACGGCACGGGTTTTCGATCGGGAACGGGCCGCGATGGACGCGCTCGAAGACGGCACCATCGCGGCGGGCGACGTGGTCGTCATCCGGTACGAGGGTCCGAAGGGCGGTCCGGGGATGCGGGAGATGCTGGCCATCACCGCGGCCATCAAAGGCGCGGGCCTGGGCAAGGACGTGCTGTTGCTCACCGACGGGCGCTTCTCCGGGGGCACGACGGGCCTGTGCGTCGGGCACGTCGCGCCGGAGGCCGTGGACGGCGGCCCGATCGCGTTCGTGCGCGACGGTGACCGCATCCGCCTCGACGTCGCGGCGGGCACGCTGGACCTGCTGGTCGACGCCGACGAACTCGCTGCCCGCCGCACCGACTGGAAACCCTTGCCGCCCCGCTACACCCGCGGCGTCCTGGCCAAGTACACCAAGCTGGTGGGCTCCGCTTCCGGCGGGGCCGTCTGCGGCTGACGACGCCCGATCCTGCGCCACTACGGCCTGGATCGGGCGGCGCGGACCCGCCGCTGATCGGTGGGCCGAGGAAAGGGACGCACATGCCAGGCTCGGTATCCGATGCGGCGCACCGGATACTCCGGCCGAGTGCGGTAGCCGCGCAGGCGGAAATCCGCGCCATCCAGCTGGGTCGTCGCGGCCCGCACGGAAGACTCTCCTGCCGCGCGGGCCGCGTCGCGTGACCGCGGATTCCTAACCGGCGGCGGCTCGGGCGATGAGCTCAGCTACCACGTCGGGAGCCGACACCGAGACCGCGTGCGAGGCCGAGACCTCGACGACTTCGGCGCCTGCGCGTTCGGCCATGAACCGCTGCGCTTCCACCGGGATGTTCATGTCCTCGCCGGTGACCAGCGCGAACGACCGGATGCCCCGCCAGGCGGCGGCGGTCGCCGGCTGTTGCAACGCGTCGAGGGCGACCGGCCGCTGGGTCGCGGCCATCAGCTCGGCGGTGGCGGCGGGCACGTCGGCGGCGAACTGCCGGTGGAATTCCTCCTGCCGGATGTAGAGCTCGGTGCCGGCGCCCCCGTCGGGCAGTGGATAGGACGCCGCCCGGGTGGTGGGCCCGAGCGTCGATCCGGGGAACTTGTCGGTCAATTGCAGCGCGCTCTCGCCCTCGTCCGGAATGAACGCGGCGATATAGACGAGCGCTTCGACATCGGTTCTTCCTGCGGCGGCGACCGTGATGACGCTTCCGCCGTAGGAATGGCCGACCAGAATGCTCGGCCCTGCCACGGAATCGAGGACCGACGCTACATAGGCCGCGTCACTGTCGAGGCCGCGCAGCGGGTTCGCGGCCGCGATCACGGAATGTCCTCGGGCGCGCAGACGCTCGACGACTCCGTTCCAGCTGGATGAGTCGGCGAACGCGCCGTGGACCAGCACGATGGTCGGCGCGGAAGGATTGGTGGGCTCGGTGCTCACGAATGTGGTTCCTTCGAATCGTTCAGTCGGTGTACAGAGCGGACCGCAGCGCCGCGACGGCCTGCGCCACCGCGGCTTTGGCGGCGTGGGTGTCGTGCAGCGAGTTGACCATCACGAAGTCGTGCACGATCCCGCCGTAGCGCACCTGGGTGACCGGCACGCCCGCGGCGCGCAACTTGCCCGCGAAGGCCTCGCCCTCGTCGCGCAGCACATCGGCTTCGGCGGTGATCACCAGCGCAGGCGGCAACCCGGCCAGCTGCTCGGTGGTCGCCCGCAGCGGTGACGCGGTGATCCGGGCGCGATCCTCCGCGCTGGTGGTGTACTGATCCCAGAACCACTTCATGCCCTCGCGCGTGAGGAAGTAGCCCTCGGCGAACCGCTCGTAGGAGCCGGTGTCGAAGTTGGCGTCGGTCACCGGGTAGAACAGCACCTGCTGAACGAAGGAGACATCGCCGCGCTCCTTGGCCATCAGCGTCAGCGCGATGGCCATGTTGCCACCGACCGAGTCACCCGCGATCGCGATGCGGGACGAGTCGAGGCCCTTCTGCGCGCCCTCCGCGGTGACCCACTGCGCCACCCGGTAGGACTGCTCGTTGGCCACCGGGTACCGCACATCGGGCGACCGGTCGTACTCGGGGAACACCACGGCGGCGTGCGTGCCGACGGCCAGGTCGCGCACCAAGCGGTCGTGGGTGTGCGCGTCGCCGAACACCCACCCCGCGCCGTGGGTGTAGATGATCACCGGCAGCGTTTCGGTGACCCCCTGCGGCTTGACGATCCGGACCCGCACCGAGCCGGTCGGGCCGCCGTCGACGGTGATCCACTCCTCGTCGATCTCCGGCTTGAAGATCGGCGCGTCCTGCACCGAGTCCACCGCCTTGCGCCCCTCCTCGGGCGGGAGCTGGTACAGGAACGGCGGCTGCGAGGTCGCGTCGACGAACTCCTGCGCCGCCGGTTCGAGCGAGATGCCGTGCGGGTTACCTGACATGGTCGTGCCTCTCTGGAAGGGGGTGGAACTACTGGAACTCAGGCGGATTGCGCGATCGCGTCGACGATGACGGCCACGACTTCGTCGGGGTGGGTCTGCATCACCAGGTGTGGCCCGTCGATCTCGACGGCCGCGCGCACTCCGGCGCGCTGGTAGCCGAACCGCTCGACGTCGGGATTGATGGTGCGGTCGGCGCTGGAGACGATGCCCCAGGCCGGTTTCGTCTTCCACGCGGCCGCCGAGGCGGGCTCGGTGAACGCGAAAGCCGACAGCGGCCGTTGCGAGACCGCGAGGACCGCGGCCTTCGCCGGATCCAGGCCCGCGGCGAAGACCTCGGGGAAGGCCGCGACGGCGACCGAGACGTCCGTGCCCGGCTCGGCGCCCTCGATCGGGTACGGCGCGTAGACGAGGTTGGCCGCCAGATCGGAATCCGGGAACCCGCCCTGCAGCTGCCCCAGGCTTTCGCCTTCTTCCAGCGCGTAGCCGGACACGTAGACCAGGCCGACCACGTTGTCGGCGACGCCGGCGACGGTGATGACGGCGCCGCCGTAGGAATGCCCGGCCAGCAGGACCGGGCCGTCGATCCGCTCCACGAACGACTTGATGTAAGCCGCGTCCGCCGAGAGGCTGCGATTGAACACCGGGGGAACCAGGACGCGATGGCCCTGGTCGAGCAGCCGTGCGGTGACGGGAGACCAGCTCGAAGCGTCGGCGAAAGCGCCGTGCACCAGAACGATGGTCGGATCAGCCGGGGCGGACATATGTTTCCTCTCTTCAGCGCTCGATCAGCGGCGCTGTGGCCGACTCAGTCTCGGCCGCGGCCCCCGCCGCGCGCCCCTCCCCACGGGCCACAAAAGCCTCCAATCAGGACACGGCCTGCTCCAGCGCCGGATCGGTCCTGACGGTCGACCGGAAACGCTGCTGGTACTTGCGCGGGGAGATGCCCACGCGCGCCACGAACGCCCGGCGCAACGCCTCGCTGGTGCCGTACCCCGCGGCCATGGCGGCCTCCGTCACGCTGTATCCGGCGTGCAGCATGTCCCTGGCGGTGCCGAAACGGATGAACGCGACGTATTCCGCGGGCGAGCGTTCGAGTTCCGCGCGGAACAGCCGGGTCAGATGCCGGACGCTGACCCGCGCGTGCGCGGCCAACGTCTGAACCGTGTGCGGGTACGCCGGGTCGGCACAGATCAAGTCCACCACTCTGCGTACCAGCGGACTGCGCGGCGCTGGTCCGCTCAGCGACGCGGAGAACTGCGACTGGCCGCCCGCGCGCTGCATGGGGACCACGAGCGCCTGCGCCACGCGCCGCGCGACGTCGGCGCCGTGGTCCTCTTCCACCAGCGCCAGCGCGAGATCGACGCCCGCGGCGACCCCGGCCGAGCTGTACAGGTTGCCGTCTCGCACGAAGATCGCATCCGGGTCCACGTCGATCGCCGGGTAGCGCCGCGCGAGTTCGTTCGCGAATTTCCAGTGCGTGGTCGCGCGCCGGCCGTCGAACAGGCCCAGATCCGCCAGCACGAACGCGCCGCTGCAAATGGAGGCCAGCCGCCGGGTGCTGCAGGACAGATGCCGCGCGGCGGCCATCACCTCGGGTGTCATGAATTTGCCCGGCGGCAGCTCGCTGCCCGGGATCACCACGGTGTCGAAACGGCCCGCGTCCGCCGCCGCGCAGCTCACCTCCACCCGGGCGCCGATCGAGGTCTGCGCGTCTTTGCCGTCGGCCGAGATCAAGACCACCTCGTAACCCGCCACCGACTGGTTCGCCTCGACGAACACCTCCGCCGGCCCGACGAAGTCGAGCATCTTCACGCCGTCGAAGACCAGGATGCCCACCCGTTTGCTGGGCGAGGCGGCGAAAGTGTTGGACATGTCATCATTATTATGGAGTGGTGCCTCCAGAACAAGCGGTGTGCGCCACCTCGCACGCCGATTGGTACGGTGAGCACATGGGACGGCCGCGGCGATTCGACGAGTCGAGTCTGCTCGACGCCGCGACGGAGCTGTTCTGGTCGCAAGGTTTCGACAGCACCTCGGTGGAAGACGTCTCGCTCGCGACCGGCGTCGGCAACGGGAGCATCTACGCCGCCTACGGCAGCAAGCGGGGATTGTTCCTGGCGGCGTTCGAACGCTATTGCGAGCGCCGCGCGCGTCTGGTGCGCGAGGCCATCGGTTCGGCGGGCGGTTCGGCACGCTCCGCGGTGCGCGCGCTGTACCAGGCGATCATCGAAGACTGTGCCGCGCAGCCGAACCGGCGCGGCTGCCTGATGATCAACAGCATCGCCCATCTCGGTACCCGCATCCCCGAAGTCGCCACCATCGGCCGCCGGACCACCACCGAGATGGAGCGGGGCGTGGCCGACCGGCTGCGGTCGGCGATGCACGCCGCGGGAGACGACGACGAAGCCGTGCTCTCGGCGGTCAGCGCCAATGTGGTGCTGGTCGCCCAGGGCCTGATCCAGCTCAGCCGTCAGGGATTTTCCGCACAGCGTTTGCACGAGATCGCCGATGTGTCGAGTGCGGCGCTGCCACGGGCATGGGCCGACCAGCTCGTGCACTGATCCGGCCGGCCCGGACGGCGTGCGTTCATGGCGGCGTGCCCGCCGCGCGACCGTTCGCGACGCGCAGATCACGCAGTGAAGGAGCCGCCATGCCGTCGACCATCGTGATGACCGGGGCGAGTCGCGGCATCGGCCGCGTCGCCGCGGAGCGCATCGTGCACGCGGCGCCGCAGACGCATCTCGTCGTCGCCGCGCGCGAGGCCACCGGCGCACGGCTGGCGGCCGAACTCGGCGCCGGCGGGGGGATGGTGTCGCACGTCCCGGTGGACCTCGGCGTACTGGACAGCGTGCGGTCGGCGGCGGACGAAATCCGCGGCAGGCTCGACCGCGGCGAGCTGCCGCCGCTGCACGGTTTCGTGGGCAACGCGGGAATCCAGTACACGAACGCGCTCACCGCGGGGCCCGACGGGCTGGAGTCCACCTTCACCGTCAACGTGCTCGCCAACCATCTGTTCGTGCGCCTGCTCGAGGATCGCTTGCGCGCCCCTGGCCGCGTCGTGATCACCGTGAGCGACACCCACTTCGGCGACTTCCGGCACAACATGGGTATGGTGCCGGGCCCGGCTTGGCGATCCCCGGACGTCCTGGCCCGCCCCGGCGCGTTCTCCGCGCCGCGCACCACCGCCGCCGGCCGCACCGCGTACTCGACGAGCAAACTCGCCGCCATCTATCTGGTGCACGAGTACGCCCGCCGTCTGCCGACAGGGATCGATGTCATCGGCTTCAACCCCGGCTTCGTCCCCGGCACCGATCTCGCTCGCAACGCGGGCCCGGTCTCCCGGTTCGCGATGCGCCGCATCCTGCCCGCGCTGACCCGCACGCCGTTCGCGAACAGCCGTGCTGCCGCCGGGCGCCAGCTCGCGGACGTGGTCCTCGGCGCCACGGCCGCGCCGACCGGATCCTACGTCGACCGTGGCCGGGTCGCCCGCTCGTCGGAGGAGTCCTACGATCCGCGGCGCGAAGCCGAACTCTGGGCGGCCGTGGAGCAGCTCATCGCGCCTCACACGCCCTGAGCGGCGCGACCGGACCGGCCGGATGATCACAGTGGGCGCAGGTTCCCGCGAAACCTCACAGGTAAGGGAAGCAATCGATATCGCGGTGCGTCAAGCAGGGCTGCTCGACCGGCCGCAGCCAGCGAGCGGGGACTCGCAGCGGTTCGACCTCGGGCAGCCGCACGGGCCGGTCCTCGCCGTCGAACAAGGTCCCGCGCACTCGGAACACGCCGACCGGCAGCCCGAGTTCATTGGCTTGCTCACCGGTCAGCACCACGGCGATGCGGGAGTTCGCGGTGATCCGCAGCCCTTCGACGGTGGTCGGATCGCTGGTGTGGTCGATGTCGGTGACGGTGAGCCGGAACCGGCCACCGCGCAGCCACGACCACGCCCAAGTGAGCGAACCCGGCTGGTCGCAGTCGGGGTATCGACTGCGCGGCAGGCGCTGCGGGACCAGCACCATATAGGTGCACCCGACCTCGATATCGCGGGTCCGCATACCTTTCAGCGTGACCGCAGTACCGGCTCATCGCAAGGAAACCGGCAAATCAAGGGCTACACCGGGGCGTACTCGAGAGCGGACGCAAAGGGCGGCCGGAACCGCAGCACGAGCCGATTGCCGAGCCGTCCGAGGGTGGCATTCAGCAGTGGCGAGCGGGTGACCGACACCTTCAGACGGTTCAGGATGGGGGCGAGCGGGCGGGGATCGACGTCGGCGAGCGTCTCGGTGAGCAGGCGGACGGGTTCGGCGCAGGAGTCGTAGCGCTCGCCGGGGGCCTTGGCGAGTGCCCGGTGCAGGATCGCGTCGACCTCGGGCGGGATCCAGCGGTGGCGTGTGGATAGCGTGGGAGGCGGTTCGTTCAGCTGCGCTTCGGCGGTGGCCATGAGGTTGCCGCGAGCGAACGGCGTGTGCCCGGTGAGCAGTTCGACGGCGGAACAGGCCAAGGCGTACTGGTCGGTCGCCGGTGACACTGTGTCCGCTCGCAGCAGTTCCGGTGCGGCATACGGCACCGAGACGACGACGAACCCGTCGGTGGCCAGCGGCGGCTCCGGGCGGTCCAGCCATCGGGCCGAATCGAAATCCGAGATCTTCACCGTCGCGGGCTCGTCCGTCCCGACCAGCACGTTCGCCGGTTTCACGTCGAGATGGACCACTCCGTTGGCGTGTGCGAAGTCCAATCCCGCCGCGACGTGCGTCAGCACGTGGAGCACCTGCCGCAAGTCCGGGTACCGGCGCGGCGATCGCACCAACGTCGAACCCGTCGCGCCCGCGACGTACTCGTGAGCCGACCACAACCTGCCATCGGTTTCCCCGTGGGTGTACATCCGCACGATGTCGGGGTGCCGCAGCGCCGACAAGATGTCGAACTCGTGCACGAATCGAGCGCGCGCCTCTGGCGACCGGCTGTCCTCGGGTCCGAGAATCTTCAACGACACCGGCCGCGACCACTCCGGATCCTCGGCCAGGTACACCTGACTGCTGCCGCCGTGTCCCAGTGGGGCCCGCACGACGAAGCCCGCGAACTGGTCACCTGGTTCGAGCAGCACCGCCTCACCATAGTGCTAGGCGATCCGCCGCACGCGGATGTTTGCCTCGGGTGTGCCCAACGGCACTGTCTGCTCGGAGACGAGCAGGCGTCCTTGCTCGCCGGCCGGGAGCGGGCTGGGCACGGACTTCGCCCGCCGTCCCGGAGGTCGTGCCACGACTCATCGGGCCGGCGGGCGGAAGGCGTACGTCAGACGATGGTGACCTTGAGGGTGTAGCCGGCCGCCGAGCCGTCGGCGGAGGAGACGACGATCTGGTAGTCGTTGCCGTCGGCGACGAGATCGGCGTGCGGAACCTCGTTGGCGACCTGCGGGCCGATCAGCGGGGCCACCGAGACGCGGGCATTACCCGCGACGTCGAAGCTCAGGCGCTGCCCCGGCGCCGTGGCGATGGAGTAGCTGTCGGCCTTGCCCTGCGCGACGTTGCCGCTGGCCTCGATGCTGTTGTGGCCGGGAGCGATCTGCAGGCGCTGCACGACGCCGGGAACCGAGGGAATGCCGGGCGCGGCTTGGGCGGTCGCGACCCCTCCGGCCGCGGTGAAGCTGAGGACGGCGAGCACCGCGGGTGCGGTACCCACCAACGAACGAATCAGTCGAGAAGCGGTCATGGGCCACATCTTTCCTCAACGCGTGTGCGAGATCTCATGCGGCTGCGGTGGACAACGCCGAGCCGGGGAGTTTGTCGGTGCCTCATGCCACACTGGCGGCGTAGTCACCTGGCCAGAGGAGAACGAATTGGCCGAGATTGATGACCGCCCCATGGTGCGACTGGTCGCGCATTGCCGTCGCTGTCACGGTTGGCTGCTGTCGCCGCAATCGGTCGCACAAGGAATCGGCCCGACTTGCGCGATCCGTGAGCGCGCCGAGCTGCGCGCCCAATCCGCGGGCGAGCTCACTCTTTTCGACGTCGCGGCATGAGCTGCGGATTCGTCCGCTCGCCGACCGTCGGTCCGGTCGGTGCGGAAGCGTTGAGTGCGCGTCAGAGCACTCGAGTTCGGGCGCGACGCCGCTTGCTGTGGTTAAGATGAGCAACGCTCATTTTCAGTGAACGGGCGGGAGGAAGTCATGCCGCCGAAGGCTGTGGGTCAACGTCGTCGTCCCGCTCAGGCACGAGCCAAGGCGACCAGGGAGCACATTCTGGATACGGCGGCGCGGCTGTTCGGTGAGCGCGGTATCGCCAACACCTCGACCAACCGGATCGCGGCCGAAGCGGGCGTGAGCATCGGCACGGTCTACCGGTACTTCGCCGATCGCGGCGTCCTGGTCGAAGAACTGCTCGAACGGCTGCTCGAGACGGTGGAACGGCGCTTCACCCAGCGCGTCTTCGACGTGTCGGGGAAAACGATGCAGCAGGTCGCCGCCGACATCCTGGGAGTGATCACCGAAGAGTTGGTGGCCAACGCGAAGTTGGTGCGCGCGCTCGTCGCCGGCGTCCAGTTCTACAGCAGTGGCATCCCCGAGTTCGAACCGCGGCTGCGCCTGCTGGTGAAGGTGATGCTGATCCAGACGCTCGGTCCCGGTGACGATCACGAGTACGACGTGATGACATTCGTCGTGATCAACACCGGTTTCGCGGCGGTGCTGCGCGCGTCCGCCCTCGAGGTCGACGATCCGGTGCGCGCGGAGGCGATCGACATGACGGCGCGGATGATCGGCGCATGGGCCGACGCCGAGGTCGCGGCGCGCGCCGCCGTTTGAGTAGCAGCGGCGCGCCGCGCAAAAAGTGAGTACCTGACCATGTATGTGCTGCGGATGGGCTTCCGAAAGCGGGTGGCCGTTCATGATCTTGCCTGGTCAAACCGACTTTTTCCGTTTCGGTCCCGGGCGGCCGAAGCGGAGTAGCAACTGAGTCGGCCTGCGGTTTACCGTTTTTCCACAGACCGAACGGCAGGTAGCGCCGCGGACATCGCGAGGTGGTCACGGTCGCATCCAGCGCACATCCGGCGCGGCCTCGGCTCCACGGCGACAAGGAGGTCACCAGTGACGATCGAAAGCATCGCCAACCCCGGATCGAACCAGGCACGGCAGACCGTGCCGCTTTCCCCGAAAGCCCAGCGCACGGCCGCGAAGGTCGTCGCGCACCTCATCGATTCCGCCGCTCTGCCCGGCGGCACGGCCGAAGCGGAAGTCGCTGTCGTGGTGCGGATGTGCTTGGACTGGGCCGTGCAGCGCTTGAACGGGCAGGATTCGACCGGACGGACCGAGATTCTGCGGACCGCCGCGGCGGGATGGGCCAGGAAAGGCATCCCGATCGACGGCATCCTCCACGCGATCCATGCCGGGTTCAAATTCGGTCTGGGCATGCTGCTGGCCGACAAAGGCGCGACGGACCGCGCCCACCTCGTCACCGGCACCGCCGTCACGCTCGAGCTGCTGAATCTGATCACCGCGACGGTCAGCAAAGCCTATGTGCGAGAGTGCAAAGCCGTAGCGGCGGAGGGCCACACCGCGATGCACACCCTGACTTCGGCGCTGCTCGGCGGTCACGCGACCTCGATGATGGCTCGGGAATGCGGGATACCGGTCGCCGAGGAGTATTTCGTGCTCGCGGTCGCGTTACCGGCGCATCCCGACGAGCGTCTTCCCCAGCTCGACAGCCGAGTCGTCGCCCGGCGTAAGCTCCGCCGGCTCCAGTCCGGTCTCGCCGACCTGTTCGACGGCCGCGCGCTGTCGCTGCTGTCGGTCGACGGAGGAACGATCCTCATTCCCACCACCCAGGTCAGCGCGCTGGATCTCGACAGCGTGGTGGACAAGCTCGCCGCGGCGGCGCGTGTGCCGATCACCGCCGCCGTCGTGACCGCGGGGCCGAGGCAGGTCTCCGCCGCCGCTGCCCAAGCCCACGAACTGCTCGACACCGTCGAGCAACTCGGACACGGGCCCGGCTTGTACCGATTCACCGAACTGGCGCTGCAATACCAGCTCACCCGCCCCGGCATCGGCCGCGATGTCCTGAGCACCCAGGTCGCGCCGCTGATGGAGCACCCGGACCTCCTGGAGACATTGCGGATTCACATCGACAACGACCTCAACCGCCAGCGCACCGCCCGGCACCTCCATGTGCATCCCAACACCGTCGACTACCGGCTCCGCCGGATCGCCCAGCTCACCGGTCTCGACCCCGCCGACCCCAGGGGACTGTGGTACCTGCGTTCGGCGCTGATCGTCTGGACCGAGGACGGCACCCGGCGGATACCGGCCGGTGCCCGGCGCATGGCCGGCTCACGGTAGACCGGCATTCCGGCCACGGCGCTGCGTCGCGCCCTCGACAATTCGCGGTCCGGGTGCGAAGAATATCCGGACGTGCGACGCACGCCGCGCGGATGCTCATGGAGGTGCATGCCGTGGCCGATCGAGTGCCCGGAGGACGTCTGGCCAGGAGCGGTCGGTTGGGCAGACTGGCCGCGGGTCAAGCCGTGCGCGGGGTCGGCACCCGGTTGTCGATGATCGGCCGGACCGAAGAGGCCCGGCGAGTGCTGGCCGAGCGTTCCACGCTCGCGACCGCGCAGCAGGTCGTCACCGTGCTCGGCAGCATGAAAGGCGCGGCGATGAAGCTGGGCCAGATGTTGTCGGTCCTCGACGCCGACTTCGTTCCGGAATCGCATCGGGAACTCTTCCGCGGCAAGCTGGCCGAACTCCGCGATCAAGCGCCCGCCGTACCGTTCGCGGCGATGTCGAAGGTCATCGAGGACGATCTCGGGCCGCTCGCGCGCGTCTTCGCCGATTTCGACGAGACGCCGATCGCCGCGGCATCCATCGGCCAGGTCTATCGGGCGCTGCTGCACGACGGGCGCGCCGTCGCGGTGAAAGTGCAGTATCCCGGCGTAGACGAGGCCGTCCACGCGGACATGCGCAATCTCGAAACGCTCAGCAAGCTGTGGAGATCCATGCTGCCCAGCGCCGCCGACAGTGCCGTGCTGGACGAGATCGCGCGCAACATCGGCAACGAACTCGACTATCCGCGGGAAGCCAGGACCCAGCATCGCGTCGCGATGCGGTATCGCGGCCATCCTTTCATCACGGTGCCGGACAGTATCGAGGAATATTGCGTCCGAAGAGTTCTCGTAACGGAATTCGTCGCAGGAGAGAATTTTCAGCAGCTCCGGACGCTGCCCGACGCCGAACGCGATCGCTTCGGTGAGCTGATCTACCGCTTTTACATCAGTTCGCTGTTCCAGGACAACGAATTCTGCGGCGACCCGCATCCGGGAAATATCCTCCTCGCGGCCGACGGCCGGCTCGCGTTCGTCGATTTCGGGCTCTACGACCGGATGGACCCCGCGCATGTCGATTTCGAGCGCGCGTGTCTGCGGGCGGCCGGAGAACACCGCGCCGGAGACCTCTACGAGGCCTGGGTCGGACGCGGCATCATCGACCCGGACGCGGGTGTCGCCGCGGAGGAGTGTTTGGAATACGTCTGGGCGGCGGCGGGGTGGCATTTGCTCGACGAGCGGATAACGATCACCCCCGAGATCGCCACCGGCGCGGTGATTCTCGCTGTCGATCCTCGTGCCGCCGAGTTCAAAGGTATGCGGCAGCAGTTGCTTCCGCCGGAGCACGTGTTCTCCCGGCGTGCGGATCTGTTCACCTTCGCCGTGCTCGGTCAGTTGCGGGTCACCAACAATTGGCACCGGCTGGCAAGGGAGTGGCTCTACCACGAGCCTCCCGTCACCGAGGTCGGGCGCGCCATCGCGAAATGGCGGGACAGTTTGTGACACCCGCTACCGCTTCTTTCCGATCGCCTGCCGGAAAGGGGAGGTGGCGCGGTTTCTCACCGGCCGCCCGTCCTCGCCAGGTGTAGCTCGTGTTCCGCCGTTCTGTGGCCGCTCATATATGAGCCCGCAACTTCGCAGTGAGCCGCCCAGAGTCCCGCGCTGACCAGCATTTTCCACTGATCGGCGTCCTATCGTTGCTGCCGTTCGACATTGCGAGGCGCGCCTGCCGGCAAGGACAACGATGTCGAGATACGGAAAGGCATTCGATGAGATCAAGCGTCAGTCGGCGAATACTGCGTACCGCCGTATTCACCGTAACCGCGACCATGACGATGGGGTTGAGCGTGCTGACCGGGCACGCGGCGCCCGAGGCAGGACCGACGGAGCAGCAGCTGGCCGATTACATCGCGGCGGGCCGTAAGGCGGCGCCGGTGGCGGATTCGGGAAGCGCGGGGTCGGGTTCTGCGTGTACGTCGGGGAGTGGGGCCGGGTCGGGTAACGGCTCCGGTGACTGTTACGGAGGGTCGGGCAGCAGTTCGGGATCCTCGGGCGGTTACGCCAGCGACACTGTGGGTTTCGGTCCGCCGATGACGTCGTGGCTGGCGGCGTTCGGATACGGATTGACGCATCCGGACGTGGCGCCGCCGGGGACGAACGACTGGGCGTGTAAACCGACGGCCGAGCATCCGCGTCCGGTGGTTCTGGTGCACGGAACGTGGATGAACGCGTACAACGGATTCGCGTTCATGGGCCAGCCGATCAAAGACGCCGGATTCTGCACGTTCACGTTCAACTATGGGCGGTCGAATCTCCTGGAAGGCGGGGGCCTGGGATCGGTGCTGCCCGGGGTGATGGGCACCGGTTACATCCAGGATTCGGCCAAACAGCTGGCGGTGTTCGTGGACCGGGTGCTGGCGGCGACCGGCGCTTCGGAAGTCGATATCGTGGCGCATTCCCAGGGTGGATCGATGTCGAACTGGTACACGAAGTTCGAGGGCGGTGCGGCGAAGGTGAAGAATCTGGTCACTTTCGGCGCCACGCACCACGGGACTAGTTTGGACGGCATCGGCGCGCTCGGGCGGGCGATCAACAACTTCGGTATCGATGTGCTCGGTTTCGTGGAGATCTTCGTCGGGCACGCGGGAATCCAGCAGACGATCGGCTCGGATTTCGTCAACAAGCTGAACGAGCACGGCGACACGATCACGGGGGTGGATTACACGATCGTCGGCACGCGGTACGACGAGATCACCAATCCGTATGACCTGACGTTCCTGAAGGCGGCGCCGGGGGTGGCGGTGCAGAACATCACGCTGCAGGACGGGTGCGAGCAAGACGTGTCGGATCATCTGACGATGATGTATTCGCCGCGCGCGTTGTCGATCGCGCTGCGGGCTCTCGATCCGGCTGGTCACCCGAATCTGGAGTGCACGTTCAACCCGTGGCTGCTGGGCGGCGGCGGCTCACTCTGACGGTCCGCGCCACGGCGAAGTGCCCATCGAGCGACCTGGTCCCTCGCTCGATGGGCACACCCATGTGACCGGGACGACCGCCTGTTGACGGCGATTCGGTCAGACCGACTGCTTCGCAGGCTGATTCGTCTCCGACCGCCCGTAGTCGTCTTCGAGGCGGACGATGTCGTCCTCTCCGAAATAGTCGCCGTGCTGTACCTCCACGAAAACCAGTGGGGTCGGACCGGTGTTGTGAATGCGGTGAGCGGCGCCCAGCGGGATATCGATGGCCTCTCCGGTGCGCACTTCGACGGTGTCGCCGTCGAGCGTGACCAGCCCTTCTCCGGCTACCACGAACCAATGCTCGGCGCGGCGCGCATGTTTTTGGTAGCTGAGGCGCCGGCCGGGGTGTACCTCGATGGTCTTGACCTTGAAGCCGTCGCCTTCGGTGAGGATGGTGTAGCTGCCCCATGGGCGCTGAGAGGATTCGGTCACGGCGCTATCCTGCCTCAGCAGTCTCGTCCGGGAATCCGTCGGGGTGCGCACCCTGCGGTGGGGCGGGCCGGCGGTCGAACCGCTCAGTCGGCGGTCTCCCAGGCGAAACCGTCCGGGTCCACGAACGGGCCGATAGTGCCGCGGATGGCGAATCGGTGCGCCCCGGAGCCCTCTGGTGCGATGCCCGCGTCTTTGGCCGCGGCGCGCCGCCCGTAGAGCGCGAGTTTGACCGCATCGGCCGGGGTGGCGAACTCTACATATTTGCTGCCGAAGCTCTTCGCCACGGCCAGGCCGCGGTCGACGTAGAACTGCTTGGTCGCTTTGACATCGTCGACCCCGAGGAGCACTACGAAACTGTCGACTTCCCGGGTGGCAGGCCCGGTGTTCTTCTTCGCCGACGTCGCCACCTTCCAGATCGCCCCGTCCGGAGCCTGCACCACGCCGCCGTAGCCCCAGAAGCTCTTCTTGACCGGCTTCAACGTCGTCGCTCCCGCGTCGACGGCGGTACCGACGAGGCTGTCGACGGTGCTCGGCTGCGACACCACAAGCGACAGCACGTAACCCCGAAAACCGGTGGTCGCAGCGTCGGAGGCGCGCAAGCGCACCTTGTCGCCGAGTCCGAACGCGGCAGCGTAGAAGGCTTCGGCGGCGTCCGGGTCCGGCACCTCGAGCACGACGGAATCGATCGCGGCCTGATCAGTGGTGAGGTTCATGCCCCCAACGCTAGGCGCCCCGCGGCGCGCGCCGCTTCTCGATTCCTGACCGGTCGGTCGCGCCGCCTGGCATCCGGTCCGAGACCATCCGGCAGCTCGGGCGACGGACGAATCCGGCGGAGCGCTCGCCGGGGCGACCCTCATGGGTCGAGGTTGTCGCCGGGAGGGAATACGTCCCGGACGACGGCGCGGACCACCTCACGCAACAACTGGTGTTCCGGTTCGCTGTCGTAGGCCGGATGCCACCACATGGCCTGCACCAGCGGGTCGAGATCGACCGGGCACGGCCGCACCGACAGGCCCCGGCGGTAGGCCGGGTCGTCGGCCAGGTGAACGCAGTTGGGCCACCGACGGCGCGAACTCCATGCCGGCACAACTCAGTTGGACCAGCGACCCCCTCCCGACGACATCGACATGGTCGGCCACCCCGAACTACGGAACTGCGCGCCCGCGGCATCGAGCCGTGGGCGCAGATCGTGACCGAAACCTTCCTCACGGTCGGAGTCCGGGAAGCCGCCTACCACATCGAACCGGCGACCGGAGTGTGGTTCGTCTCCGGTCGCCACGATGCAGGCCCATCGCGGATCTGGGTCGCCGCACAACCGGCCGAGGCCGCAGCGCAGGGTCCCGGCGGGTCGCTGAAGCCGTCGACGTGCTGAGCCTGCTCGGAGCGGTCGGCGCGCCGTCCGGCGAACACGACACGGAGGTCACGCCGCACGGGAAGGTTTGAGCGGCCCTCGCCGCTCGGGGTGAGCACAGTCGTCGAAGGCGCGGACCCTCAGCGGGGCACCCCATGCAGGATGAGCGTGTGCTCGATGCAGCGCGCGATGAATTCGTCGTCGAGCGGACCATCCACCACCAGGAGACGGAAATATATCGGGGCGGAGAGGGTTTCGAGCACTTCGCGGGCATCGACGTCCGATGGCAGCTCGCCGCGATCGACGGCCCTGCCGATGACGTGCGCGGTTCGGTCGAAGCGGTCGACCCAGAAGCGTCGGCGCGCCTCGGCGACCTCGGGGTCGGCCGACAGGGCGATGGTCGTGCCCAGTAGCCGCGCGATGCCGGGGCGCGAGAGCAGGTGGGAGATCTGTTCGGCGAGTTGCCGGAGATCGCCGCGCAACGTCCCGGTATCGGGAGCGGGATTGCCCGCCGCCGCCAATTCGGTGACGGTCTCGGCGATCAAGGCCGTGCGCGTGCCCCAGCGCCGGTAGATCGTCGTTTCCGCCACGCCCGCCCTGGCCGCGACATCGCCGATGGTCAACCCCTCGATCCCGTGTTCGGCCACCTGTTCCAGCGTCGCGGTCAGTACCGCCTCGCGTACGCGCGCCGACCGTCCCCCGGTCCGCTTGCGCGGGGCCGGGGGCGGTGACAGTTCCTCGATGCTCGCGTCGCGTCCGCGCCGGTCCATGCCCCTGTTCTACTCGATGCGCGAGCCGGCGACCGGCGGACCGGGCCGCGAGCGGTTCGGTCAGCGCGGATACGCGGTGATCCGGTTGCCGAACTCGCAGGCCAGATGCCACTGGTGTTCGGCGATGTGCAAGAGCCGCAGGGAAGATCACCCGCGTGGTCAGGATCGACCGATTCCTCTCGTCGGGCGCTTAAAGCTAGGAACACTTGCGTTTGTGAAGGTGTGGGATTACGTTGACGCTGGTCTGCCTCGTGGTCAGCCAACCGCGCTTCCCGAGCGGGCGGACGTTGGTTCATCCCCGTCGACGGAAGTGGCCGGGACGGAAAGCGGAGAGGAAGGCGAGGCTCATGGGCGAGTCCATCGCGATTCGGACGTACGTTGGCGGCGAACAAATCTCGCGGGAACGAGTACGGGCATGGGAAGCCCGCCGCGCCGAAGTGGTGCTGACCAAACTCGCCCGCCGTCTGGGAGCGCGAGCCTTCGCCGAACTCGCGCCGGGAAAGCGTTTGGACGACCTGCTCGGCGCTCCGCTCGACGCGCAACGATCCGCGTTGACCTCGATGAAGACCCGCCTGGGTCACGCGGGCGTGTACGCCGCACTCAAGCGTGACCTCGAGATCTCCGAGCGGATGACGCGCACCGGGGTGGCGCTCAGCCGGGGCCGCACCGGGCACGCCGTCACCCGCCTGGAGGTTCCCGGTTACAGCGCCGAACGATTCGCCGCCTGGTTCTCCGACCTCACCGCCACCAACGCCGAGACCGATATGGTCGCCGCCTGCCCCGACCACTACCTCCTGCGCGGACTTCCCGACGGCCGCCAGGAAGTCGTCGAAGCCACCGGCGGGTCACCCCTGGCCACCCGATTTCTCGTCGACTACGGCAGAACCGAAGCACTCACCATCCCTGCCGACCCCCGCTACCCCCAGCAGATCGCGGGCCAGGCCCTGCTCGACGACGGCCTCGTGATCGGCGGCGTACGACACCAATTCCTCGACCGCCGCGGAACGATGGAAGCCCTGCTGACCGTGCAGTTCCCGGCGAGTCTGCCCGCCCGGTTCATCCGCGAGCACCGATGGCACCTGGCCGTGGAATTCGGCAACTGGATCATCGCCGCCGCATCCACAGCCGCCACGTCGTAAGTCGCCTCGGGCTCCGCCTCGACGCCGATGACTCCGCGGGCGGGCAATGCGATGACAGCGTGTCCGTCCGGTGACCTTCGGGCCAGCACTACTCCGCCATCGAGTCGGGTCCGCTCCAGTCGGGTGCCCGGTCGCCACTCGAACGCGGTGCCGGTGTGCTTGTCGAGGACGCGATTTTCGTCGCCGCCGGTGGACAGAGAGGGGACATCGCCGTCGCCGGTACGAACCACGCGGTTCGTGACCTGCGGTACGTAAACGAATATCTGCAACGGCGCCTGCGGCCGGATGACCGGCGCGATCAACGCCGACCGCCTGTGCCAGCGAACATCTCGCAGGGATCAAGTGTGGGGCGGTCCGGCAGATGGGCCAGGAATCGGAACAGGTCAGAGCGGTTTTCCGGGGGCGCCTTCGTGCGGGAAAGGGCCCTCCAGCACGCGGCTCGGGCGAGCGTCACGACTGACGTGAATCTGTGCGCGAGAGGGGACTTGAACCCCTACGTCCGTGGACACCAGAACCTAAATCTGGCGCGTCTGCCAATTTCGCCACTCGCGCTTGATGGTACGACCGTCCAAACTCTACCGGGCCAATCGGTCATAGCGAAGCATTGGGTTGGCGTGGCGTACTGGTCAGTAACCCCACCTGGGATTATAACGATTTGATGAACCTCAATATGAGGGGCACTCATGTTTCGTACGCGTTGGTAACCCGATGGACCAGGGAGTTCAAACATGAGGCGGAGTCATGTTCACGACTATTCTGGTACGTACGTACTGAAATACTCCTAAGTAGCGGGCACGCCCGGAGGCAAACGTGAGGATTTCCTCATGATTTTGTGCCATCCTCGCCCCTATCAGGCCGATCACCCGCGATCACTCGTGAACCGGTAGGGACCGGCGTGTCGCCGAGGCATGTCGCATGGAGAAGGAAGTCGAAGCGTCTTGACGATCAACGAGAGCACCAAGACCGAGTCCGGACAGAGCACGAAGGTGGCCGGCGCCGCCGGGAAGGCCGCGTCGGGCGGGGCGCGGTCGCCGCTGTTGGATCGTCTGCTCGGCGGCGTGCCGTACGCGCTCGCCTTCGGTGGGCAGGGCGCGCAGTGGCTGCGTGAACTGGAGGAGATCGGGCGCGACAGCGCGCTGGAGCCGGAGCTGACCGCACTGGTCAACGAGGCGGCGACGCTGCTCGAGCCGGTCGCGGCGCAGTTGCTGGTGGTCCGTCCCGTCGGCTTCGATCCCATCGGGTGGATGCTCGAGAACGAGCTCGCCGACGGCGACGAGGGCGAGGCGTCCGCGGCCCCGTCCGAGGCGGTGCTGCGCTCGGCGGCGGTGTCCATGCCCGGTGTGCTGCTGACCCAGGTGGCGGCCGTGCGGGCGCTGCGCCTGCAGGGTCTGGATCCGGCCGAGCACGCGCCGGTCGCGATCGTCGGGCACTCGCAGGGCCTGCTCGCCGCCGCGGCGGTGGAAGCCGGTGGCGCCCGCGACGCGGAGCTGCTCGCGGTGGCCCAGATGATCGGCGCCGCAGCGGGTTTGGTGGCGCGTCGGCGCGGGCTGATGCCGGTGGGCGAGCGCTCGCCGATGGTCGCGGTGTCCAACGTCGATCCCGAGCAGCTGCGCGCCGTGGTGGCCGAGGTGTGCGCGGGAGCCGATCCCGCCGCCGCCGTGGTGGTCTCGATCCGCAACGGACGCCGCCGCGCGGTGCTGTCCGGGCCGCCCGCGCAGTTGGAGCGGGTGCGGCAGCGGTGTGCGCAGCTCCACGACGAGCAGGCGCGCGAACGCGACGCCAAGGTGCGCGGTGGCTCGGTGTTCGCTCCGGTCTTCGAGGACGTGGCCGTCGACGTGGCGTTCCACCACCCGGCGCTGGCCGACACGGTGGACTTGGTGAGCAGCTGGGCCACCCAGTGCGGCCTGGACGCGGAACTGGCGGGCGAGCTGGCGCGGCAGATCC
This sequence comes from Nocardia sp. NPDC003726, assembly GCF_053586955.1. Lineage (NCBI taxonomy): Bacteria > Bacillati > Actinomycetota > Actinomycetes > Mycobacteriales > Nocardiaceae > Nocardia > Nocardia sp. NPDC003726. The sequence continues at coordinate 140,887 of NZ_JBSFNF010000002.1, forward strand.
TGGTCGATCCGATCGACTGGGTGGAGGTCGTCGAAGGCGTGATCTCCGCAGGCGCGGAGTGGATTCTGGACCTCGGCCCCGGCGACCTGCTCTCCCGCGTCACGGGCGGCACGCTGAAGGGCACCGGCCTCGGCATCGTCGCCGCCGCCACCCGCGCCGGACAGCGCAGCCTGCTCACCCCGGGCGCCGCGCCGGAGCCTGCGACCCCCTGGTCGGCGTTCGCGCCGCAGCCGGTGCGGCTGCCCAACGGGCGCATCGTGGTCGAGACCGCCTTCACCAAGCTGACCGGACGCTCGCCGATCCTGCTCGCCGGCATGACCCCCACGACAGTCGACGCGAAGATCGTCGCGGCCGCGGCGAACGCCGGCCACTGGGCGGAGCTGGCCGGTGGCGGACAGGTCACCGAGCAGATTTTCGCCGACCGGGTTGCCGAGCTGAAGAAGCTGCTGCATCCGGGGCGTTCGGTGCAGTTCAACTCCTTGTTCCTCGATCCCTACCTGTGGAAGCTGCAGCTGGGCGGCAAGCGGTTGGTGCAGCGGGCCCGTTCGGCGGGCGCCCCGTTCGACGGCGTCATCGTGACCGCGGGCATTCCGGAGCTGGAGGAAGCCGTCGCGCTGATCCAGGAGCTCACCGAGGTCGGGATCAGCCACGTCGCGTTCAAGCCGGGCACCGTCGCCCAGATCAGGGCCGTGCTTCGCATCGCCGACGAGGTGCCGGACTACCCGGTGATCATGCACATCGAGGGCGGCAAGGCCGGCGGTCACCACTCCTGGGAGGACCTGGACGACCTGCTGCTGGAGACCTACGCCGAGCTGCGCAACCGCGCCAACGTGGTGGTGTGCGTCGGCGGCGGCATCGGAACGCCCGAGCGCGCCACGGAGTACCTCACCGGCCAGTGGGCGGTGCGGCACGGCTACCCGGTGATGCCGCTGGACGGCGTTCTGGTCGGTACCGCGGCCATGGCCACGCTGGAAGCCACCACGGCGCCTGAGGTCAAGCAACTGCTCGTGGACACCCCCGGCACCCCGGACTGGGTCGGTGCGGGCACCGCGTCCGGCGGCATGGCCTCGGGCCGCAGCCAGCTGGGCGCCGACATCCACGAGATCGACAACGCCGCTTCGCGCACCGGCCGGCTGCTGGACGAGGTGGCGGGTGACGCCGACGCGGTCGCGGCGCGCCGGGACGAGATCATCGCGGCGCTGAACGCCACCGCCAAGCCGTACTTCGGCGACCTGTCCACCATGACCTACCAGGAGTGGCTGGAGCGCTACGTCGAGCTCGCCGTCGGGCTGGACCGCCGCAAGGACTTCGACTGCGGCAGCGACCTGGGCGACGCGATCGCGGAGGCCACCCGTTCGGTGTGGCTGGACATCACCTGGCGCGACCGGTTCGCGGAGATGGTGCGCCGCACCGAGTCTCGGCTGCACCCGGCCGACCGCGGCGAGATCCCCACCCTGTTCGCCAGTGACGAGGACTTCGAGGACCCGGTCGGCGCCCTGTGCGCGCTGAAGGACGCCTACCCCGCTACGGCGCAGACGCTGCTGCACCCGGCCGACGTCCCGTTCTTCATCGCGTTGTGCAAGACCCCCGGCAAGCCGGTGAACTTCGTTCCGGTCGTGGACGGCGACGTGCGCCGCTGGTGGCGCTCGGATTCGCTGTGGCAGGCGCACGATCCGCGCTACTCGGCCGATCAGGTGTGCGTCATCCCCGGCACGGTCTCGGTCGCGGGCATCACCCGGGTCGACGAGCCGGTGGGCGAGTTGCTCGACCGCTTCGAACAGGACACCGCGTACTCCCTGGTGCGCGCGGGCGTGGCCCCGGTCCCCGTGGACGCGCGCCGCACGGCGGGCGTCACCGGCGGCCCGATCGACGCCGTGCTCGCCGCCCCCGACGTGCAGTGGGCCGGGCGCACCGCGATCAGCCCGGTGCACCGGCTCGGCGACCTGTCCGAGTGGGTCGTCGACGGAAAGGGCGCGGTGCATCCGCCCAGCGGCGCGACGCTGGTCGAGACCACCGGTCCGGAGCCGGAGCACGCCTACGTTGAGCTGACCGTCCCGCTGCTGGCGGGCAACGCGGTCCGCATCCGGATCACCGTGCCGACCTCGGTCTACAACGGCGGCGCCCCGGTCGTCACCGAGGCCGACGCCGACGAGGCCATGTCCGCGCTGCTCGCGGTCGCGGCGGGCCAGGACCTGCCCGAGGTCAAGGGCAAGGTCGCCCACGTGAACCTGGCCTGGACGCCGGACCTGATCGCCGATCACGCCGGGGTCACCGGCTCCGGCCTGCCCGCCACGCTGAGCACGCTCGGCCGTACCGTGCCCGACGTGCTGGTCGGCGCGTGCTGGCCCGCCGTGTTCGCGGTGCTCGGCGCGACCCGCACCGCGCGGGGCGAGAGCGTCATCGAGGGCATGCTCGACCTGGTCCACCTGGACCACCAAGTGCATCTCGCCGGTGCGCTGCCCGCCGAGACCAGCGTGCTTGCGGTGCGCGCGGAGGCGGGGGAGACCGTCGACACCGACCTCGGCCGCGTGGTCGAGGTGCACGTGCGGATCACCGCCATGCTGGACAAGCCCGAGACCGGGATGTCGATGCCGGTGCTGGCCACCCTCACCGAACGGTTCGCCATCCGCGGACGCACCGGAGCGGGCGAGCTCGCCGATCCGCCGCGCGCGGCGGGCACGGTGTCCGACGCGGCCACCGACACCCCGCGCAGGCGTCGCCGCGACGTCACGATCGTCGCTCCGCGCACCATGCACGCCTTCGCCGCCGTGTCCGGTGATCACAACCCGATCCACACCAGCGATGCCGCCGCCAAGCTCGCCGGGCTCGGCAGCCCGATCGTGCACGGCATGTGGTTGTCGGCGGCCGCGCAGCACGTCGTGTCGGCGGTGGATCCGTCGAGTTCGGCGCCCGCGCGGACGCTGACCGCATGGACTACCCGGTTCCTCGGCATGGTCCGCCCCGGCGCGCAGATCGATGTGCGCGTCGAGCGCGTCGCGCTCGACGCGGGCAGCGAGATCGTCGAGGTCTCCTGCCGCGCCGAAGGCGAGCTGGTGATGACCGCGACCGGTCGCACCGCGGCGCCGAAGACCGTCTACGCCTTCCCCGGCCAGGGCATCCAGCGCAAGGGGATGGGTCTGGACGCCCGCTCCCGGTCGAAGGCGGCCAAGGAGGTCTGGGACCGCGCCGACAAGCACACCCGTGCGGCGCTGGGCTTCTCGATTCTCGCCGTTGTGCGGGACAACCCGACCTACCTGAAGGCGCGCGGCGTCGAGCACCGGCACCCGGACGGCGTGCTGCACCTGACGCAGTTCACGCAGGTCGCCATGGCCACCCTCGGTGTCGCCCAGATGGCGGAACTGCGCGAGTCCGGTGCGTTCGTCGAGGGTGCGCTGCTCGCGGGCCACTCGGTGGGCGAGTACAACGCGCTCGCCGCCGTCGCCGGAGTGCTGCCGCTGGAGGCGGTGCTCGAGGTGGTGTTCCAACGGGGTTCGGCGATGCACGAGCTGGTGCCGCGGGACGCGCAGGGACGCAGCGACTACCGGATGGCCGCGATCCGGCCCTCGCAGATCGGACTGCCCGACGCGGAGGTCGTCGGCTTCGTCAAGGAAGTCGGCGATCGGGTCGGGGAGTTCCTCGAGGTGGTCAACCTGAACCTGCGCGGTTCGCAGTACGCGATCGCGGGCACGGTGGCCGGGCTGGACGCGCTGGAGCAGGAGATCGACCGCCGCCGTGCGGAATTCGGCGGCAAGCGCGCCTTCATCCTGGTCCCTGGCATCGATGTGCCGTTCCACTCGACGGTGCTGCGCAAGGGCGTTCCGGAGTTCCGGCAGAAGCTCGAACAGCTGCTGCCGGTGGACCTGGACCCGGCGACCCTGGTCGGCCGCTACATCCCGAACCTGGTGCCGAGGCTGTTCTCGCTGGAGCGGGCGTTCGTGCAGGAGATCGCGGACCTGGTGCCGTCCGAGCCGCTCACCGAGGTGCTGGCCGACTTCGACAGCTGGGCGGCGCGGCCGGTCGACCTGTGCCGCGTGGTGCTGATCGAATTGCTCGCCTGGCAGTTCGCCAGCCCGGTGCGCTGGATCGAGACCCAGGACCTGCTGTTCACCGACCCCGCGCAGGGTGGGCTCGGAGTGGAGCGGTTCGTCGAGATCGGTCTCGGCGCCACGCCGACGGTGGCCAACTTGGCCAGCCAGACGTTGAAGCTGCCCGCCTTCGGCGGAGCCAAGGTGGAGGTGCTCAACATCGAGCGCGAGGCGGCGATCGTCTACGCGACCGACACCGATCCCGCCCCGGTCGACGAGCCGGTGGACGAGCCGGCCGCCGCCGCGGCTCCGGCAGCGGTCGCCGCCGCCCCCGTGGCCGCGCCCGCGCCGAGTTCGGGCGGGCCGCGTCCGGACGACATCGCCTTCACCGCCGCCGACGCGACGCGCGTGCTGATCGCGCTGTGGACCAAGCTGCGGCTGGACCAGATCGGCCCGGTGGACACCATCGAGGGCCTGTGCGACGGCGTGTCCTCCCGGCGTAACCAGCTGCTGGTCGACCTCGGCTCCGAGCTGTCGCTCGGCGCGATCGACGGCGCCGCCGACGCCGACATGGGCGCGCTGTCGGCGACGGTGGAGCGGCTCGCCCGCACCTACCGTCCGTTCGGCACGGTGCTCACCGACGCCATCGGCGACCATCTGCGCAAGGTCTTCGGCCCGTCCGGCAAGCGTCCGGCCGCCATCGCGGACCGGGTCAAGAAGGTCTGGGAACTCGGCGACGGCTGGGCCAGCCACGTGACCGCAGAGGTGTCGCTCGGCACCAGGGAAGGCACCAGCGTGCGCGGTGGCGACCTGGGCGGGCTGGTCTCCGGCGCGCTCGGCGACGCCGCCTCGGTCGACGCGGCCATCGACGCGGCCGTGCAGGCCGTCGCGGCCCGCCGCGGTGTCGCGGTGTCGCTGCCTTCGGCGGGCGGGGGTGGCGGTGCGACCGTCGACGCCGCCGCGCTGGGCGAATTCACCGAGCAGATCACCGGCCGCGACGGCGTGCTGGCCACGGCCGCGCGCGTCGTGCTCGAACAGCTCGGTTTGTCCGAGCGCGTGTCCGCGCCGGAAGCCACCGAGGACTCCCTGGTCGATCTGGTGTCGGCCGAACTCGGTTCGGACTGGCCGCGTCTGGTCGCGCCTGCGTTCGACGCCCGCAAGGCGGTGCTGCTGGACGACCGGTGGGCCACCGCGCGCGAGGATCTGGCCCGACTGTGGCTCGCCGACGACTCCGACAGTGCCGACCAGCCGGTCACCGGGTTCATCGGCGCGGGTGAAGCCGTTGCGGCCCAAGCCAACTGGTGGCGGCAGCGGGCGATGCACGAGGCGCGTTCGGTGCTGGCCGGACTGTACGAGCGCATCGCCGAGGCGGCCCTGAGCACGGAGGAGCCCGGTCTGTGGTCCTCCGACATCGCGGTGATCACCGGCGCGAGCAAGGGATCCATCGCCGCGGCGGCGACCGGAAGGTTGCTCAGCGGTGGCGCCACGGTGGTGGTCACCACCTCGTCGCTCAACGACGAACGTCTCGCCTTCTACCGGAAGCTCTACCGCGACAACGCCCGTCACGGCGCGGCACTGTGGGTCGTTCCCGCCAACATGGCGTCCTACCAGGACGTCGATGCCCTGATCGACTGGATCGGCACCGAGCAGGTCGACAGCGCGGGCGGCGCGAAGATCAAGATCAAGGACGCGATGACGCCCACCCTGCTGCTGCCGTTCGCGGCGCCGCGGGTGGCCGGTGACCTCGCCGACGCGGGCGCGCGCGCCGAGATGGAGATGCGCGTGCTGCTGTGGTCGGTCGAACGGCTGATCGGCGGGCTGTCCAAGTTGGGCGCCGATCACGACGTGGACGCGAAACTGCACGTGGTGCTGCCGGGTTCGCCCAACCGGGGCATGTTCGGCGGCGACGGAGCCTACGGCGAGTCGAAGGCTGCGCTGGACGCGGTGGTCGCCAAGTGGCGGGCCGAGAAGTCGTGGTCGAGCCGGGTCACCCTGGTGCACGCCCTGATCGGCTGGGTGCGCGGCACCGGCCTGATGGGCCACAACGACCCGATGGTCGAGGCGGTCGAAAAGGCGGGCGTGCAGACCTGGTCCACCACCGAGATGGCCGACGAGCTGCTCAAGTGGTGCACCTCGCGGGCCCGTCAGGTGACCGCGAGCGGCCCGCAGCAGATCGACCTGACCGGCGGGCTGGCCAGGGCCAAGCTGGACCTGCCCGCGCTGGCCAAGCAGGCCGCGGAGCAGACGGAGGCGGAGACCGACGCGGACTCCGGCCGCACGATCGCGGCGCTGCCCGCGCCGCCGACCGTGACCTCCGCGCTGCCGGTCCCCGAGTGGGGCGAGGTGACCGCGGACCCGGCCGACATGGTGGTCATCGTCGGCGCGGGCGAGCTCGGCCCGTACGGCTCGGCGCGCACCCGCTTCGAGATGGAGGTCTCCGACGAGCTGTCGGCGGCGGGCGTGCTGGAACTCGCCTGGACCACCGGCATGGTCACCTGGGAGAACGACCCGAAGCCCGGCTGGTACGACGCCGCGTCCGGTGACTACGTGCCCGAGCACGAGCTGGCCGAGCGTTACCACGATGCCGTCGTCGCCCGGTGCGGTGTGCGCCGCTACGAGGACGACGGCGCCATGACCGACAACTCGGCGCCGCTGATGACCTCGGTCTTCCTCGACCAGGACCTGTCGTTCACGGTGGGCGGCGAGGCCGAGGCCCGCGCCTTCTACGCCGCCGACCCGGAGCACACGGTGATCACGCCGGTCGAGGGCTCCGGCGACTGGACGGTGACGCGCAAGGCGGGCACCGAGATCCGCGTGCCGCGCCGGGCCAAGCTCTCGCGCACCGTCGGCGGCCAGATCCCGACCGGCTGGGACCCCACCATCTGGGGTATCTCGCCCGACATGGCCGCTTCGGTGGACCGGGTCGCGCTGTGGAACATCGTCTGCACGGTGGACGCGTTCATCGGCTCCGGATTCAGCCCCGCGGAGCTGATGAGCTGGGTGCACCCCTCGCTGGTCGCCAACACGCAGGGCACCGGCATGGGCGGCATGTCCTCGATGCGCTCGCTGTACATCGACAACCTGCTGGGTGAGTCGCGCCCGAACGACATCCTGCAGGAGGCGCTGCCCAACGTGGCGCTGGCGCACGTGGTGCAGTCCTACGTCGGCAGCTACGGCGCGATGGTGCACCCGGTGGCGGCCTGCGCCACCGCCGCGGTGTCGGTCGAGGAGGGCGTCGACAAGATCCGGCTCGGCAAGGCCGACCTGGTCGTGGCCGGCGGTTACGACGATCTCGGCATCGAGGGCATCGTCGGCTTCGGCGACATGTCGGCCACCGCGGATTCCGCGGCCATGAGCGCCAAGGGCATCAGCGACCGGTACTTCTCCCGCGCCAACGACCGCCGCCGCGGCGGATTCGTCGAATCCCAGGGCGGCGGCACCATCCTGCTGGCGCGCGGCAGCGTCGCGCTGGAGATGGGTCTGCCGGTGCTGGGCGTGGTGGCCTACGCGCAGTCCTTCGCCGACGGCGTGCACACCTCCATCCCGGCTCCCGGTCTGGGCGCGCTGGGCGCCGGTCGTGGCGGTACGGAGTCCAGGCTGGCGACCGAACTGCGCAAGCTGGGCGTCACCCCGGACGAGATCGCGGTGGTGTCCAAGCACGACACCTCCACCGCCGCCAACGACCCGAACGAGTCCGAACTGCACGAGCGTCTCGCGACGGCCATCGGACGTTCGGACGGCGCTCCGCTGTTCGTCGTCTCGCAGAAGAGCCTCACCGGGCACGCGAAGGGCGGCGCGGCCGCCTTCCAGCTCATCGGCCTGTGCCAGGTGCTGGAACAGGGCGTCATCCCGCCGAACCGCAGCCTCGACTGCGTCGACGAGAAGATGCTCGCCTTCCCGCACCTGGTGTGGCTGCGCGAACCGCTGCGCCTGGGTGGCCGCCTTCCGCTGAAGGCCGGTCTGGTCACCTCGCTCGGCTTCGGCCACGTGAACGGTCTGCTCGCGGTGGTGCACCCGGAGGCGTTCATCCAGGCCATCGAGCCAGGACGGCGCGAGGAGTACCAGCGCAAGGCGCAGGAGCGTCAGCTGGCCGGACGGCAGCGGTTCGTGGAGGCGATGTGCGGTGGCGCTCCGCTGTACGAGCGTCCCGCGGATCGCAGGCTCGGCGGTGAGGGCACCCCGTCCCAGCGGGCACGGCAGCTGGAGGCCGACGTGCTGCTCTCGCCGGAGGCGCGCTTGGACCAGGACGGGGCCTACCGCGCGAAGGGCATCGGATGCGCGTAACCGGAAGCGCGGCGGGGCAACTCGCCGCGCCGGGTCCGCGCGCGGGCGCGCCGGGCACGTCGTAGGCTGCCCGCCTATGACGATCCTCGGTATCGGCTTGGACTTGGTGACCATCTCCGAGTTCGCCGAACAGCTCGAACGCGCCGGAACGACCATGCTCAGGGAAAGTTTCACCGCGGGAGAGCGGCGTTACTGCCAGAGCAAAGGGACCGACCCGGCGCGCAGCTACGCGGCGCGGTGGGCGGCGAAAGAGGCGGTGCTCAAAGCATGGGCGTCGTCGCGGTTCGCCCGCCGCCCGCAGATCGGGGACAACCCGTATCCGCTGATCGAAGTGGTCAACGACGCGTGGGGCAGGCCGAGCATCAAGCTGCACGGCCTGGCCGCGGAATTCCTGCCCCGGGTGCGGGTCCACCTCTCGCTGACGCACGACGGCGACACCGCCGCCGCCATGGTGGTGCTGGAGGACCCGGGCGAGCTGGCCGACCTCATCGAAGGCCGCGACAGCGCGGGCTGAGCAGCGCGGTGGTCCCGGTCGCGGCCGGGACCACCCGTTATCCTTCGCCGCCGGTACGCGATTCCTTCTCCGCGACCAGCAGGTAGGCCACCATCAGGCGCTTGAGTTCGGCGACCGCTTCGGCGCTGCTCTGCTCGTCCTGCACGGAGAAATTGAGCATCGAATAGACCACGTGCACCAGCACTTCGGCCATCATGGTGCGCCGTGCCCTCGGCGTGCGCGGCGTGAGCGGCCGCAGCATCTGCGAGACGACCTCGGCGAACTGCTTCTCGTGGATCGCCCCGGTGGCCCGGGTGGACGGCGTGGACTGCATGGCAAGCCACACCTCCCGCCGGGACGGGTCGGTCATCCAGAGGTTGGCCAAGTGGTCGACGAACTGGTTCATGTGCCGCAACCAGTCCAGGGAGGGAATCTCACCGTGGAAGTCGGCCAGCTCCTGGGAAACGGCAACCAGGTCTTGGCGATTCAGCTCACAGACGATGACGTACTTGTTGGCGAAGAACTGATACAGCGTGCCGATCGGCACCTCCGCCCGTGCCGCCACCTCTTCACAGGTGAACGACTCGAACCCGACCTCGACGAGCAACTCCCTGGACGCCTGGAGTAAGGCGTCGAACTTTCGTTTGCTGCGTTCCTGCGTCGGCCGGCGTCGCGGCATGAGCTCCTGTGGGTCGGCCTGCAGCTCCAACGCAGGGTCCAGACGGTGCTTCACCCTGGCCTCCGCGCGTACTTCCACGCATCCAGGCTAACGGTAGGGGCAAGCGTGCGATACGCGCATCCGCCGTTCGCGTCCAGTCGGCTGGATTTCCGCTACCCATCCGTAACCGATGCGGCATCGAACATATACCGAGCGCGCGTGCATCGCGGCGTGTGTTCCGAGCAGGGGAATCCATGGGGCTCATGGCTTTCGGCAAGCCCGTGAGCTCGGTCAATGCACAGAGGGAAGGCGTGATCAGTGGTAGCTGAATCTGTGGTGACTCTCGGCGTTTCGACCGAACGCGGTGCCGTGCACGCGGTGGCGCTGGCCGACGGCAGGAAGCTGGCCGATCGAGTGCTGCTGCGCCGGGTCGAGCGAACCGGCGGCGACAGCAAGGCGGACGTGGCCGCAGCGGTCGAGGCCGCGCTCGACGCCGTGGCCGCGGGCCTGGGCGCGGAGCGGGAAGTCGGTGGTGTGGCGGTCGCCTATCGCGACGCCGCGGAGCGGCGCGCCATCGTGACCAGATTGGCGGCGGGCCGGTGGCACAGCGCCTCGATGGTCTCGGTGAAATCGGCCCACCTGAGCGTGGCGAGCATGATGACGTGGCTGGACACCTACGACAACCTGCTGGTGTGTGAGGTGGTGCCCGGGTACCACGCGTTCACTTTGGTGGACCGGGGCCGCCGCCGAGTGCTCGCCGCGGTGGGGCAGGCGGGCCGGGCGACGCCGCGATCGCTCGGCATGGGCGTCACGGCCGCGTGGGATCAGCTGGACGCGGCCGGCGCGCGGCCGGACGCGGTGGCGCTGATCGGCTCGGCGGGCGCGGGTTCGGCCGTGCTGACGGCGGTCGAGAAATTCGGGGCTCCGGTGATCCCCTGCACCGTAGGCGCTTTCGCCTCCGCCGCGGGCGCGGCGTTGAGCGCACGGCTGGAGCAGGACAGCTACGCAGGCCCGGTGAGCGAGTCGAATCGACCGCGCGGCGGGGTGGCGGTGTTCGCCGCGGCCGGTGTGCTGGCCAGCGGAATGGTCATCGGCGGGAGCTACCTGCTGAACGATTCGTCTCGGTCGGTGCCGACCGTCGTGACCGACGCCAGGATCGAGGGCGCCGGTGCGACGCATCCGGTGGAGCCGGTCCGGCCCGCCGGTACCGAGGCGGACGAGTCGTTCGACGGCCCGCACGGTGGCGATGCCACCACGACCGGAGTGTGGCTTCCGGACCAGCGCTGGGGATCGTCCCCGCGGCACCGTCCGTTGCCGCTGGTCGCCGCCGATGCCCCTGTCGCGCCGGAGCCGGAGGCCCCGGAGCCGCTCGTGCCGGGGACCGGAATCCCGTCCGATCGCCAGGTGGGCGCGCCCGACGGCGCGTTGCTGTTCCCCGGTGAGGCTCCACCGCCCGCGGCGTTCACCCCGGAAGCGGCGGACTGGTGGGACGAGCACCTTCGCCTGATGGCGCAATGGGCCGCCCAGCAGGTTTTGCAGGCTTGATCCACCCGACTCCGGCCCGGCGCCCCTGCGGCGCCGGGCTTTTCGCTGCCCCGTGGGCTATACCGACAGGTCGCGGCGCAGCTTGGCGACGTGACCGGTGGCGCGGACGTTGTACTGCGCGAGGGCGATCTTGCCCGCTTCGTCCACCAGGAAGGTCGAGCGGATGACGCCGACGACCGTCTTGCCGTACATGGTCTTCTCGCCGTACGCGCCCCAGGCGGTCAGCACGGCGCGATCGGGATCCGACAGCAGGGGAAAGGTCAGTCCCTCCGCGTCGCGGAACTTGGCCAGCTTGGCGGGCTTGTCCGGCGAGATGCCCACCACGTCGATGCCCGCGCCGTCCAGGTCGGCCAGGTTGTCGCGGAAGTCGCAGGCTTGCTTGGTGCAGCCGGGCGTGCTCGCGGCGGGGTAGAAGTACACGATCACCTTGCGACCGCGGTAGTCCGACAGCGAGACGTTCTTGCCGTCGGCGTCGGGCAGCGTGAAGTCGGGGGCGGTGTCACCCGGGGAGAGTCGTTGGTTGGTGGTCACCTCCAGCACGGTATCCGAAGGTCGGGACCGCAGATCCGCGCACGGCCGGATCGCGCCGCGTGGCGGCGGATAGACTCGTCCGCGAGCCCCGGGTACTGCGCGAACGGCCGAGCGTGCGGCGTGATTCTGCACCGGGTGCGGCAATCGACAACAGGAGGGTGGAACGTGGCAAGGGATACCGAGCGGATCGAGCAGGAGATCGAGGCCGCCCGCACTCGGCTGGCGAGCACGCTCGACGAACTCGCGGTACGCGCGGACCCGCATCGCATCGCGGACGACACCAAGCAGATCGTGGTTTCGAAGCTGAACGAGCCGAAGGTGAAATACAGCCTGATCGGCGCCGCCGCCGTCTTCGTCGGGCTGGTGCTGCTCAAGATCTTCCGCTGAGCTGGAGAAACGACGACACCCGGTGGGCAGCTGCCCACCGGGTGTCGTCGTTTCGCGGTCGGTTCAGACCGTCGGGCAGGCGAAGCCGTCGCCGTCGGGATCCAGGTGCGGGCCGAAGCCGGGTTCGCCGCGGAACAGCGGCGCGCGACCGGCGGCACGGGCGTCGTCGCAGTTGGCGAAGGCGCCACCGGCCGAACCGGTCTGCGACAGACCGGCCGAGCCGGTCGCGGCGGAGCCGGTGTCGACGGCCGAGGAGCCGGTTCCGGCGGATCCGGACGGAGGGGCGGCTAGGGCGGCGGGAGCCGCGAGAAAGGTCAATCCCGCGACGGCCGCGCTGACGGAGAGCCGGCGAACGTTCATGTATTCCTCTATGTGGTTGCTGCGGTGGATGGGCGTCCGACCGGACGCCGCATCCACTGTTGTGACGGGCCGCTCCGTTGTCAACCTCGGGGGGACGGAACTAGGGGATTAGGGGATCACACCCGGTGCGGCCGCTCAGGCGGTCGTCCCGGCGCCGCGGATGTGTTCGGCGGGGATGTTTCCCATGCGTCCGGCCTGGTAGTCCTCCATGGCTTCGATGATCTCGGCGCGCGTGTTCATCACGAACGGCCCGTATTGCACCACCGGTTCCCGGATCGGACGTCCGCCGAGCAGCAGGACTTCCAGCGCTCCGGTCCGATTGTCTTGGCGCGCATCGGCGGTCACGCTGATCGCGTCTCCCTGACCGAAGACGGCGAGCTGCCCCTCGGCCAGTGGCCTGCGCTCCGCGCCGACCGTGCCGCTGCCCGACAGCACGTACGCCATCGCGGTGAATTCTTGCGGCCACGGCGTTTCCAGGATTCCGCCGGGTGTGATCGACGCGTGGGCGTAGGCGATCGGGGTGTATGTCGAACCGGGACCGGTGAATCCGCCGACCTCGCCGGCGATCAGCCGGACCAGCGCGCCGCCGTCGTGCGAACTCACCAGGGTCAGTTCGCGAGCGCGCAGGTCCTGGTAGCGCGGGGTGGCGAATTTGAGCGCGCGCGGCAGGTTCACCCAGAGCTGGATGCCGTGGAACCAGCCGCCCGAGGCGACCATCTCCTCCGGCGGGACCTCGTCGTGCAGGATGCCGGAGCCCGCGGTCATCCATTGGGTGTCGCCTTCGCCGATGACGCCGCCGCCGCCCTGTGAATCGTGGTGCACCATGGTGCCGTCGAGCATGTAGGTGACCGTCTCGAAGCCGCGGTGCGGATGCCACGGCGCGCCCTTGGCCTCGTGCGGTTCATAGGCGACCGGACCCATCTGGTCGAGCAGGATGAAGGGATCGGCCGTGCGCAGATCCATGCTGGGGAACGGCCTGCGCACCTCGAAGCCGGCGCCTTCGCGCTGTCTGTGCGCGGTGACCACGCTGCGCACCGGCCGTTCACGCAGGGTGGCGTCGGTGCGCGGGAGGCGTGGCAGGACCATGATGTCGGGAACGGTGACGGCGGGCATCGGGACCTCCTCGAGAGTTGGTGTCCATGTCAACCAACCGTGACTACACTTCATTCCCATGGTCCGGTGGTTGAGTGACGACGAGCAGGCGACGTGGCAGGCCTACGTGCGGCTGCGCCAGCGTTTGGACGGGGCGATTTCCGCCGGGCTGGCCGAGGACGGCCTGTCCCTGGCGGACTACGAGTTGATGGTGGCGTTGTCGGCGGCCCCCAACGGGTGTCTGCGCGCCAAGGAGCTGGCCACCGAGGTGTGCTGGGAGAAGAGCCGGTTGTCCAAGCATCTGGCCAGGATGGACGCGCGCGGACTGGTCGAGCGGCGGCCCGCCGAGGAGGATGCTCGCGGCATCATCGTGCAGCTCACGCCGGAAGGGCGCGTGGCGCTGGAGCGGGCCGCGCCCAATCATGTCGATCTGGTCCGTCGCGTCTTCGTCGAGCTGATGACGCCGGGTGAGGCGCGGGCGCTGCGCGCGCTGGCGGAGAAGGTGATCGCCGAGGTGGAACAGGTGACCGAGCTCGGCGCCTGATCGCCGGTTGCGGCGCTATCCGGCTTCGGTGCCGTGCCGCCGCCATCGACGCCACCACGGGCGGCGCGTGCGCGGCGCGATGTGTTCGTCCGGCGTCGGGGCGGCCGCGGTGGCCGCACGGCCGGGCTGCGCGCGCCGCGGCCGGTCGGCTTCGCGCGCGTGCCGCCATTGCTCGACGATCTCGTCCGCGTTCACCGGAGCGATCGGGACGAACGGCCCTTGCGGCATCCGCAGCCAGTCCACGATGCGCTTGTTGAGTTCGCTCACGGCGGCGCGCACCTCCCGTTCGCCGGTCGCGTCGCGCACGGTCTCGGGCAGGTGCTCGATATCGCGTCGCAGCACCAGCGACGGAGGAAGCAGCGCGTCACCGCTGACCCCTTCGCGGCGCAGATACGCGCGCAACCACCAGTCCTCGTCGGGGGTCGTGCCGGCTCCGGGAATCGGCTTGCCGGTGCCGGCCAGGTTGTCGAATTCGCCGCGCTCGGCCGCCTCGCGGATCTGTTTGTCGACCCACGATTCGAAGGTCTGCTTCGGCGGCTTGCGTTCGGTCATCGGGACGGCTGGGTCTGCTGGTCCATGAACTCTACTCTACGTAATCCTGTAGTAGACGTGAGAAACGTTGCGGCACAGCATATTTGGCGGATTATCAGGTCCATGGTGTGATCGGCGGCTTCACCCAGAGCAGCTTCTCGTCGGTGTGCTCCCGCCGCGCCGAGGGATGCCGCGGATGGCGGGCGGCCCAGGCGTCCTTCTCGGTCAGCAGTCGCGCCACCGCGGTCCAGGTCTCGTCGGTGCTCGGCGGATTCGTCCCGGCGGCCCTGGCCAGTTTGCGCCGAATCGGCGCGGGCATCGCCAGCACCTCGGGTTCGGTGATGCCTCGGTGCCAGAGGTAGCTCGCCAGCCGGCGCGCCTTCTCGGCGCGGCTCTTGGCGGCCGCGTCGCTGTGTGCGTAGTCGGTCACGGCAAGGTCCAGTGGTCGCAGGTGTGCCGACCATTATGGCCGGAGCTCGGCCCGTCGATCGCCCGGCGCACGGCCGGGAGCCGGAGGGACGCGCCAGGCCGACGGCGCGGATCGGCCGGAAAGCGCCACAGCCTCCCCATCTATGGATGGGGAGGCTGCGTGGCGGGATGGCTCAGTACGCGCTGTTGACGTTGTCCATCGAGCCGTAGCGGTGCGCCGCGTAGTTGCAGGCGGCGACGATGTTGGCGACCGGGTCCCAGATGTCGAAGGGCGTGCCCGCGACGTGGTAGGTGGCGAAGGTGGGGTCGATCACCTGGAGCAGGCCCTTGGACGGGATGCCCATGGCTGCGTTGGAGTCCCACAGGTTGATGGCCTGGGGGTTGCCGGTCGACTCGCGCATGATGTTGCGGTAGATGCCGTTGTAGGTGCCGGGAATGCCGTTCGCCGACATGATGTCCAGCGCCTGGCGGATCCAGCCGTCCAGGTTGTCCGGGTAGACCGGCGGGGCCGGGGCGGGCATCGGGGCAGGCTCGGGAGCGGGCGCGGGAGCCGGGGCGGGCGCGGGTGCGGGCATCGGTGCGGGGATCGCCTCTGCGGCCGGAGCGGCGACCTCGGCGGCGACCGGAGCGGCGACTGCCTCCGGCTGCTGCTCGGCCACCATGGCGATGCGAGACGGGACGCTGTTGTCGGCAACGGACGCCGCGGAGCAGGCGGCCACGGCCACGACACCGGCGGCGGCGAATCCGACGGTGACGGTTTCGCGGAGCGAGGGGCGACGAAGGGCGGAAAGGCGTCTGTCAGGCATTGCGAATCGGTTCCTTGATCGGGGACTTACTCGATCCGGCCGCAGTTGGGCAGCACGGATCCTGCGGCGTACGCTCGTGTGCGTTCGCCGAAACGGCCATGTGCTGTTGTGTGGTTTTGTTGTGGGGGACGCTGATGTCCCCGGAACGCGACGCTTCGTGCGTACGGCACCGGATCGCCCTCGGTGGGGCTCGGCCGCTTGTCGCGTGAGACTCCGCATCCTCGATGCGGAGAGACGGGCGGAAGTATGGGATTGCGGGTCCGTTGCCGGATTCCGCTCCGCCGATCACGTGGCGGGCAGTGCCTGCCGTGTGATCGTTACCGAATCGGTGTCTACAACTCCTCGGGCTGACCAAACTTCAGGTCGCTTTGTGACCTGATTGCAGAATGGTCACGCATGGTTAACAGAGGGTGAACTGATCATGAATGGCAGGTGCTGCCGATCTTGGAACGCCCAGGGCGCGGTTGCCGAATCGTTATCCAAGCTGGGAGTTTGCTGCTAAACCTCTTGTGCTGTACATCACAGAACTTTTCAGCCACCGAGGTGGATTCAGGGCCGCGACGGGCGTATCGCTGTCCGAATCGGGACAGCAGGTGCGTCTGGGAAAGAGGCCAGGTCACGGTGATGTCACGGGAATCGGGACGCCGTGGAGACGAAAGAACCGTGCCCTTGCCAGCCGATGACTGACAAGGGCACGGTTCTCGAATTGTGCGCCATCAGGGACTCGAACCCCGAACCCGCTGATTAAGAGTCAGCTGCTCTGCCAATTGAGCTAATGGCGCTTGCTCCGTGTTCCGGTGCGGGACAAACCTTAACAGGCTGGGGCCGCAGAAGTGAAATCGTGTCCTGACCGGCGCGGATGTGATGTCCTCCCGCGCCGGTAACGCGGGGGTGCGGCGTGTTGATCTAGAGGGTGGTAACGCTGCAGTGACGGACGAGGTGTTCACATTGGCCTGGACGTGACGCACTGGCAGAATGTCCGATTGTGGTTTCGACCGCCCGCGTACACGGCGGGGTGAGCGGCGTGGCGGTCGGCATCCGAAGCCATCGGTGTGTCCTGGAGCACCGAGACTTTGAAACGGGGTTGAAATGAGTGTTGGTCTGGGTCGGCGCGAGCGTAAGCCGGCCAAACGGTGGTCGCTACGCACGTTCGCGGGGCCGGTGATCGTCGTGGCGGTCGCCGCGCTGGCATCGACGGGATGTTCGGCGTCCGACGCCGCCGATGCGGCCCAGGTGGCCATCGACCGCAACCCCATCACGGAATTGATCAAGCCCAAACTGATGTCGCCGGTGAAAGACGGTGAAGTCGGTGTGTCGCCCGGCGTCCCGCTGGCGTTCAAGGTCGAGGACGGCAAGTTCACCAATGTGACCTTGGTCAGTCCGCAGGGCAAGACGGTGGAGGGCAAGCTCGCCGCCGACGGCCGGTCGTGGGAGACCACCGAGGTGCTCGGCTACGGCAAGACCTACCGGCTGAAGGCGGACGCGATCGGGCTCGGCGGCGCGAACTCCGCGACGCTGAGTTTCACCACGAGCTCGCCCGGTAACCAGACCAAGCCCTACCTCGTCCCCGGTGAGGCGGAGGTCGTCGGCATCGGCCAGCCGGTGGCCGTCCAGTTCGACGAGAACATTCCCGACCGGAAGGCCGCGCAGGATGCGATCAAGATCACCACGGAGCCGCCCGTCGAGGGCGCGTTCTATTGGGTGAACAATCGTGAGGTGCGCTGGCGGCCGGAGCATTTCTGGGCGCCGGGGACGAAGGTCACCGTCGATGTGAACGTTTACGGGCGCGATCTCGGCAACGGTCTGTACGGCCAGGACAACATCCACTCGTTCTTCACCATCGGCGACGCGATGGTCTTCACCGCCGACGACAACACCAAGCAGGTGACCGTGGAGTTGAACGGTCAGGTGATCCGCACCATGCCGACCTCGATGGGCAAGGACAGCACGCCCACCGACAACGGCGTCTACATCGTGGCCGACCGGCACGAGAAGATCATCATGGACTCCTCGACCTACGGCGTCGCGGTCAATTCGCCCGACGGGTACAAGACGCCGGTGGACTTCGCGACCCGGCTGTCCTACAGCGGCATCTTCTTCCACTCCGCGCCGTGGTCGGTGGGTGCGCAGGGGTACAGCAACACCAGTCACGGCTGCCTGAACCTCAGCCCGGCGAACGCGCAGTGGGTCTTCCAGAACGCCAAGCGCGGTGACATCACGATCGTGAAGAACACCGTGGGCGGCACCCTGTCCGGTGTGGACGGCTTGGGTGACTGGAACATCCCGTGGCCGGTCTGGAAGGCGGGTAACGCCGAGGACAACCGCTGAGCCGAAACGAAAGCCGAACGGGCCGCCGGAGCGAATCCGGCGGCCCGTTCGGCGTTCACGGTGCGTTCACGGCAGCATGTTGCACCCTAATTGGGCGTCGCCCAGGATCGCGATGGCGCTGCCGGTGGCGGCGCACAGCAGCTTGCTGCCCGCCGAACCGGTGCCGGAGGAACCGGTGGTGGCCAGGCCGCCCGCCGATCCGCTCGACGCCGAGCCGGAGTCGGGCAGCGTGGGCAGTCCGATGCCCGCGACCGCGGTCCCGCTGGATCCGATGACGAGGGTGGCGCCGACGAAGGCTGCGATTACCGCGGAACGCATCACGAGGTGTGTCTTTCTGGTCGAACCGGGAAGGCGCCCCAGCGACACCGTCCCACGTGCACCGCAGTCTACGGACGAGTGGCGGATTCTGGAGTGGATTTGTTTCACATCGCGGCGAATGGGCGCGCGGTGGAAAGGATTGGGGCGCAGTGGGAAAGCCGTCGTGGCTCGGTGCCGCGGCAGCATCGGCGGCTGCCTGGCGAGCGCCGCCTGCGGTGAAACGGCTGCGATCGGCCTGCTGGCGGGCGTTGCTCGTGGCCAGGACATACTTCGGAAAGCCGCTCGGCACCGCGGTCATACGCACACCGTCGATCAGGTCGTGCTAGGCCGACGACCATTTCGCGCCGTCGCCGACGCTGGGAGGATTCCGCGAAGCCTCCGCTGTGGCGGATGAACAGAGAGGAAGAGGCTGGTCTGGTGTGCGAACCGCCCCGGAGGACGGTTCGCACACCGCGACACCTGGGGTGAGCGACGGGACTCGAACCCGCGACAGCCAGGATCACAACCTGGTGCTCTACCAACTGAACTACGCTCACCATCGCCGGTGAAGAACCGGCGGGCTAGATATTAGCGTGTCAACCCGCCCTGGCCCTAATCGGCGTCTGGCGACCCGTTGACCTGCGCCGATTCGGACCGCTGCGTGGCGCTCTCGGCCACCTCGGCGGCCACGGCGGCGATTTCGGTGGTGGAAGGGCCCGGCGGTGCGACGAACGCGGTGCGCCGGTAGTACTCCAGCTCGCGGATGGACTCCTGGATGTCGGCCAGGGCGCGATGGCTCAGCCCCTTCTCCGGCTGGCCGAAGTAGATACGCGGGTACCAGCGGCGGCACAGCTCCTTGATCGAGCTCACGTCGACCATCCGGTAGTGCAGATGGGCATCGAGCAGCGGCATGTCCCTGGCGATGAAACCGCGGTCGGTGGCGATCGAGTTGCCGGCCAGCGGCACGGTGCGCGGGGTGGGGATGTACTGGCGGATGTAGTCGAGCACGCGATGCTCGGCCTCTTCGAGGGTGACGGTGGAGCGGCGGACCTCATCGGTCAGCCCGGACCGCGCGTGCATCTCGGCGACCACGGCGGGCATCGCGGCCAGCGCGTCGTCGTCGGCGTGGATGACGATGTCCACGCCCTCGCCGAGGATGTTGAGATCGCTGTCGGTCACGAGTGCGGCCACTTCGATCAGCTTGTCGCTGTCCAAGCGCAAGCCGGTCATCTCGCAATCCATCCACACCATGTATTTGTCGGACACCCGTGCAACATTAGCCGGGCGAAGGGCCGGTGCAGGCGGTACGGCACGGCAACCCCGAAGCCGCCGATGTGGCCATGAACTCGACCAGCGGAGATACAGTTTCTTCTGGTTCGCAACCAGGTGTTTTCGGGGCCGCGGCAAACAGTGAGTGAAGCAGTCGGGTCGAGCCAGGACGGAGACGTGCGATGACCACTCCGCAGGAGAAGGCGGCCGCGGCGCGTAAAGCGGCCGACGAGGCGGCGCGGATCGCGGCGGAGGCGGCAGCCGCCGCGGAGGCGGCGGAACGGGAACTGGCCGAG
Source organism: Nocardia sp. NPDC003726 (assembly GCF_053586955.1). NCBI lineage: Bacteria > Bacillati > Actinomycetota > Actinomycetes > Mycobacteriales > Nocardiaceae > Nocardia > Nocardia sp. NPDC003726. The sequence goes on from NZ_JBSFNF010000002.1 coordinate 160,762, forward strand.
CAGACAGCGGGCGGAGCCGGTGCGCAGAGGCGGGACGAACCGTCCGAGGGCCAGGCCGCCGCAGGGGAGATCGCCGCAGGCTACGCGTTCGAAGGGGATGCGCTGGATCTGGGCACCGTCGTGGTCGACGGGACGGTGGATCCCGGCGCGCGCATCCGTATCCCGTTGCGGATGATGAACCGGCACGGCTTGGTCGCGGGGGCGACCGGAACGGGAAAGACGAAAACCCTGCAAAGCCTCGCGGAGCAACTGTCGAGCGCCGGGGTTCCGGTGGTGCTGGCCGATGTCAAAGGCGATCTGTCGGGGTTGGCCGAGCCGGGACGAATGAGCGAACGACTCGCCACGCGCATCGCCGAGACGGGCGCGGACTGGGCGCCGACCGGCTTCCCCACCGAGTTCGTCTCGCTGGGCACCGCCGGGGCCGGGCTTCCGATCCGCGCGACGATCAGTTCGTTCGGTCCGGTGCTGCTGAGCAAGGTGCTCGGACTGAACGAGACGCAGGAATCCACCCTCGGCCTGATCTTCCACTGGGCGGACCGCAACGGTCTCGCGCTGCTGGATCTGAAGGACCTGCGCGCCGTGATCACCCACCTGACCAGCCCGGAGGGCAAGGACGACCGGAAAGGTATCGGCGGTGTCTCCGCGGCCACCGCCGGCGTGATCCTGCGCGCACTGGCGAATCTGGAGGCCGACGGCGGCGACACGTTCTTCGGCGAGCCCGAACTCGACCCGGCCGACCTTGTGCGGATGGTGGACGGGAAAGGGGTGATCACGCTCTTCGAGCTGGGCGCGGACGCGGCGCGGCCGGTGATGTTCTCCACCTTCCTGATGTGGGTGCTCGCCGACCTGTTCCAGACCCTGCCGGAGGTCGGCGACGTGGACCGGCCCGTGCTGGTCTTCCTCTTCGACGAGGCGCACCTGCTGTTCTCCGACGCTTCGAAAGCGTTCCTGGATCAGGTGGAGCAGACCGTCAAACTGATCCGGTCCAAAGGGGTGGGTGTGTTCTTCTGCACCCAGCTGCCCACCGACATCCCGAATCCGGTGCTGTCCCAGCTCGGCGCGCGCATCCAGCACGCACTGCGCGCGTTCACCCCGGACGACCAGAAGGCGCTGGCCAAGACCGTCCGTACCTATCCGACGACCGGTGTCTACGACCTGGAGCAGGCCCTGACCTCCCTCGGCACCGGCGAGGCGATCGTGACGGTGCTCTCCGAGCAGGGCGCGCCGGCGCCGGTGGCCTGGACCAGGATGCGGCCGCCGCGGTCGCTGATGGACACCATCGGCGCGGACGCGATCCGCTCGCGGGCGCTGTCCAGCCCGCTGGCCTCGAAGTACGCCGCGACCATCGACCGCGAGTCGGCCTACGAACTGCTGGCCGCGAAGGTCGCCGAGGCGCCGCGGGAGCCGCAACCGGCGCCCGTCCCCGGCCGCAGCGCGACCCGCGTGGAGGAGGAGTCCGCCGCCGAGCGGATCATGCGGAATCCCGCGGTGCGCGGCTTCCTGCGCTCGGCGGCCAGCGCGGCGGGACGTGAGATCACCCGCGGCCTGTTCGGCACCAGGCGCCGCTGAGCGGACGGCCGGATCAGCGCCCGACCTCACGGGCGAGCAGGTCGGTTGTCGTCTCCCTGCGGATCAGTTCGCGGGCGCGGCCGTGGCGAACGGCGATGATCGGAGGACGCCCGACACTGTTGTAGGACGAAGCCAAGCTGTGGTGGTAGGCGCCCGTACACGGCACCGCCAGCACTTCGCCGGGACGCAGATCGGCGGGCAGCCGCACGTCGGCGGCGAGGATGTCGCCCGCCTCGCAGAAGCGACCGGCGACCGTCGCGGTCATCTGCGGGCCGCAGGGGTGACGGTTGGCGACCACCGCGTCGTAGCGCGCGCCGTACAGCGCGACGCGCGGGTTGTCGCTCATCCCGCCGTCCACGGTGACGTAGGTGTGCCCGCCCTCGACGTGTTTGATCGAGAGCACTCGGTACAGCGTCACCCCGGCTCGGGCGACGATCGCGCGGCCGGGTTCCAACGCGAGCACCGGGCGCGGGAAATGGTGGCGGGCGCAGGCGGCGTCGAGGGCGTCCTCCAGGATGTCGGCGAGTTCGGCGAGGTTCATTTCGGCGTCGCCGCCGCGATAGGCCACCGCGTGGCCGCCGCCCAGATCCAGCTGGGTCAAGACGACACCGTGGTCTTGCCGCACCTGTGCCATCGCCGCGACCATGCGCCGCACCGCCTCGCCGTAGTGGTCCGGCTGATGGATCTGTGAGCCCAGATGGCAGTGGAAGCCGACCAGGGTGAGGTTCGGCCTGCGCAGCACCCGGTCGATCGCCTCGGCGGCCGAATCGCCGCCGAGCGGAAAGCCGAATTTCTGGTCGTGCACGCCGGTGCGCACGGCCGGGTGACCGTGGACATCGATGCCGGGCGAGAGCCGCAGCAGCACCTGCTGCGATGTCGTGGTCAGGGCGGACAGCAGCGTGATCTCGGTGTGCGAGTCGATCACGATCCGGCCGACCCCGCCGCGCACGGCGGCGGCCAGTTCGTCGAACGACTTCCCGTTGCCGTGCAGGACGATGCGGGCGGGGTCCACCCCGGCCGCCAGCGCGACGGCCAGTTCGCCAGCCGAACACACGTCCACCGAAAGCCCTTCCTGGGTAACCCAATCCAGCACCGCCCGGACAGTCAGGGCCTTGCCCGCGTAGATGATCTCGGCCTCCGGGAAAGCCTTGCGATAGGCCCGGCAGCGCGACCGCACCTCCTGCTCGTCCAAGACGTAGGTGGGCGTGCCGTACTGATCGGCGATATCGGCGAGGGCGACGCCGCCGAGGGTGATCCCGCCGTCGCCGTCGTAATGCGTTTCTCGCGGCCAGACCGTGGCATCCAGGCGCGAAGACGATCCCGAGCGCAAGGACGGGATGATGTCGAGCAGCGTCACGATGTTCTCCTGGGTCGCCCCCGCTTTCTCGAATTGCGGGGCCGATGCCAGGACTACGCCGGGTACCGGGCCGGTGGGCGCGTCGTTTGCGGATCCTTGACCACCCGGCGTCGCTTCTTGACGGCTCGCTGACGCGGTGGGCTCAGCTGCCGAGTTTCCGGTAGAACGCGCCCGCGATGGGGGCGGTGACCGCGCGCGGAGCATACTGTCCCGCCACGCTCATGCCCTTGCTGATCAGGCCGGGGACCACACGCATCTTGTTGCGGGCGAGCGCGTCGATGGACACCTTGGCGGTGTACTCCGAGGAGACCCACATGAAGTCGGGCACCATCCGGTCGACGATGGAGGCCTCGGCGGGGTCAGGGGTCTCGGTGCGGACGGGGCCGGGGGCCAGCAGGGTGACATGCACCCCGGAGCCTTTCAGCTCGCCGCGCAGCGATTCGGAGAACGTGTTGGCGAACGCTTTGCTCGCCGCGTAGGTGGCGTTGTTCGGGATCGGCATGTTGCCCGCGGCCGACCCGCTGATCAGGATGCCGCCGCTGCCGCGGGCGAGCATGCCGGGCAGCACGGCCAATGTCAGATCGTGCACGGCGACGGCGTTGAGCTCCATCTGCGCGCGCTCGTAGGCCGGGTCGAGTTCGGCGATCGCGCCGAAGGTCGCGATGCCCGCGTTGTTGCACAGGACGGCGATCTCGCGGGTCGCCAGTTCTTTCACCAGCACACCGCGCTGGTCGCGGTCGGCCAGATCGACCGCGCGCACCTCGGCGGTGATGCCGTGGGCCAGGGTCAGCCGCTGCGCGAGCTCGGTGAGCAGTTCCTCGCGGCGGGCGACGAGGATCAGCGAGTAGCCGCGGGCGGCGAGTTCGGCGGCGAGCGCGGTGCCGATGCCGGAGGAGGCGCCGGTGACGACCGCGCGGTTCTCGGAGGTGGGGGAGGGCAGGCTCACCCGATGCAGCCTAGGCGACGCGACGCGGTGGCCGGCCGCACGATCCCCGGCGCGGCATCCGTGCCGGGGCCGAGGCGGCCGGCGCGCGGCCCGGCCGCCGTCCGCTCACAGCCGCGCGGCCAGCCGGGTGCCCTGGTCGATGGCGCGCTTGGCGTCCAGTTCGGCGGCCAGATCGGCGCCGCCGATGAGGTGCGGGCTGATCCCCGCGGCGCGCAGCGGGGCCTCCAGATCACGCACGGATTCCTGGCCCGCGCAGACGACGACGTTGTCGACCGGGATCAACTGGGGCCGTTGTCGTTTCTCCCCGAAGCTGATGTGCAGGCCGTTGTCGTCGATGCGTTCGTAGTTGACGCCGCCGATCTGCTCGACGCCCTTGGCCTTCAGCGCGGCGCGGTGCACCCATCCGGATGTCTTGCCCAAATCCTTGCCGAACGGCGTCGACTTGCGTTGCAGCAGAACGACTTCGCGCGCCGCCGGCGCGGGCCGAGGCGTGGTGAGCTGTCCGCGGACCTGCTCGTCGTCGGAGGTGACGCCCCACTCCTGCTTCCACTCGTCCAGCTCGAGCGTGGGATGCCCTTCCACGGTGAGGAATTCGCTCACGTCGTAGCCGATGCCGCCCGCGCCGATCACGGCGACGCGCTTGCCGACCGGCTTCTCCTCCCGCACCAGCTCGGCGTAGGACACCACCATGGGGTGGTCGATACCGGGGATGTCGGGGATCCGCGGCCGCACGCCGGTGGCCAGCACGATTTCGTCGTAGCCGCCAGCGATGAGCTCGTCCGCGCCGACCCGTTTGTTCAAGTGCACCGTGACGCCGGTGAGCTGGAGCATCCGGGTGTAGTACCGGATCGATTCGCTGAACTCCTCTTTGCCCGGGATGCGGCGGGCGATGTCGAACTGGCCGCCGATCTTGTCGTCGGCCTCGAACAACTCGACGCGGTGGCCGCGTTCGGCGAGGTTCACCGCCGCGGAAAGCCCGGCCGGGCCCGCGCCGACCACGGCGACGCGCTTGCCGCGGCGGGTCGGCAGCAGCTTCAGCTCGGTCTCGTGCCCGGCGCGCGGATTGAGCAGGCACGACACGGTCTTGTGCTGGAAGGCGTGATCGAGGCAGGCCTGGTTGCACGCGATGCAGGTGTTGATCTCGTCGACGCGATCCTGCGCGGCCTTGTTCACCCACTCCGGGTCGGTGAGGAAGGGACGGGCCAGCGAGATCAACTGCGCGTCACCGCGGGTCAGGATCTCCTCGGCGACCTCGGGCATGTTGATCCGGTTGGACGCGCACACCGGGATGTTCACCCGCGCGGAGATCTTCGCGGTGAATTCGACGAAGGCGGCGCGGGGCACCGAGGTCACGATGGTGGGCACCCGCGCCTCGTGCCAGCCGATGTCGGTGTTCAGGATGTTCACCCCGGCGGCTTCCAGTTCCGTGGCCAGGGCGACGATCTCGTCGAATGTCTGCCCCTTCTCCACCAGTTCGGCCATCGACAGGCGGAACACGATGATGAAATCCGGGCCGACCGCGGCGCGGGTGCGGCGCACGATCTCCACCGCGATCCGGCGCCGGTTCTCCGGGGAGCCGCCCCACGCGTCGGTGCGCTTGTTGGTGCGCGGCGCGAGGAACTGGTTGATGAAATACCCTTCACCGCCCATGATCTCGCAGCCGTCGTACCCGGCGAACTGAGCGAGTTTCGCGCAGCGGGCGTAGTCGTCGATGGTGCGCTCGATGCCTTTCGCCGACAGCGCGCGCGGCCGGAACGGGTTGATCGGGGCCTTGATGGACGACGCCGACACGCTGCCGGGCATATACGAATAGCGACCGGCGTGCAGGATCTGGATGGCGATCTTGCCGCCGTGCTGGTGCACCGCCCTGGTGATCGTCCGGTGCCGGTACGCCTCGGTCTTGTTGGTCAGCTTGGCGCCGAACGGCAGCAGCCAGCCCGCGCGATTGGGCGCGTAGCCGCCGGTGATGATCAGGCCGACACCGCCGCGGGCGCGCTCGGCGAAGTAGGCGGCCAGCTTGTTGGTGTCCCAAGCGCGGTCCTCCAGCCCGGTGTGCATCGACCCCATCACCACGCGATTGCGCAGGGTGGTGAAGCCGAGATCCAGCGGCTCGAGCAAATGGGGGAACGAACTCATGGCTGCGGTCGCCTTTCTCCGTCCGCGTGCGGGGCTGTCGCGCGCGGGTGCAGTGCTTGCAGAACTTCGTCGCACCATTCGACGAATCCCGCCTCCACGCGGACGCCCGCGCGCAGGACGAGGTACTGGTGCAGGGCCGTCCCGGCGAGCCGGCCGGGGTCGGGGAAGTCGCGCTTCTCGATGTGCCGGTACAGCTCGAGCCGCTGGGCGTGCTGGTCGCGGTGGCGGGCCACCTCGGCACGTAACGCGGTGACATCGCCGTAGGCCGCCGCGCGGATCTTCACGGCGAGTTCGTTGCGCGGAGTGGCGGTATCGCTCGGCGCCGCTATCCAGCGCGCGAGTTCGGCGCGTCCGGTCTCGCTCACCGAGTAGACCTTCTTGTCCGGCCTGCCCTCTTGGACCACCGTCTCGCCGTCCACCCAGCCGGACTCCTCCATGCGCTTGAGCACGCGGTAGATCTGCTGGTGGGTGGCACTCCAGAAGTAACCGATGGACTTGTCGAACCGGCGCGCCAGCTCGTAACCGGAGCCGGCGCGCTCGGTGAGCGATACCAGCAGCGCATGCTCGAGTGCCATGCGGTGAGAATAGCCGTGACACTCGGTACTATGCAACTGGGTGCATAGCAATGCGGCCGGTCTCGATTTCGGCCGGACTCGTGACGGCCGCGCGCATTAAGCTGCGCGGCATGACCGAGGTGAACGCCAGGGCGACCGTCGGGCAGGCCGCCGGGCGCGGGCAGGTGGTGGCGTGGGGGCTGTGGGATTGGGGGTCTTCTGCGTTCAACGCCGTGATCCTCACCTTCGTCTTCTCGGTGTATCTCACCGACAAGGTGGGTGACGATCTGCCCGGCGGTGTCTCCGCCAGCGCGTGGCTGGGGTGGGCGCTGGGCATCGCGGGGTTGATCGTGGCGTTGACCGCGCCGGTCAGCGGGCAGCGCTTCGACGCATCGGCGAAACGCAAGGGCTCGCTCGGTACTCTGACCGCGCTGACCATCGCGGCGATGACGCTGATGTTCTTCGTGCACGACGACTACCACGACCTGTGGTTCGGCTTGGCGCTGCTGGCGTTCGCGTCGGCCTGCTTCGAACTGGCGAACGTGCCGTACAACGCGATGCTGCGACAGGTCTCCACGCCGCGGACCGTCGGCCGGGTCTCCGGGTTCGGCTGGGCGATGGGCTATTTCGGCGGCATCTTCCTGCTGCTGATCTGCTACTTCGGCTTCATCGCAGGCGAGGGCGACAACCGCGGGCTGCTCGGTGTGCCCACCGACGAGGGGCTCAACATCCGCTTGGTGGCGGTGCTGGCCGCCGTCTGGTTCGCCGCCTTCGCCCTGCCGGTGCTGTTCGCGGTGCCCGAGCTGCCGCGGACGGACGCCGATCCCGGCGCGGCGAGCGCGGGCCTGCTCGGCTCGTATCGGGTGCTGTGGCGCGACCTGCGTGAACTGTGGCGCGTCGACCGGCGCACGGTCGGGTTCCTGGTGGCCAGCGCCGTCTTCCGGGACGGCCTCGCCGGGGTGTTCACCTTCGGCGCGGTGCTGGCCGTGCGGGTCTACGGGATCGCCGACTCGGACGTGCTGCTGTTCGGCATCGCCGCGAATGTCGTTGCGGCGCTGGGCGCGATCGTCGCGGGGCGCTTCGACGACCGGGCCGGGCCCAAGATCGTCATCGTGGTGTCCCTGGCCGCCATGCTGGTGTGCGGGCTGGCGCTGCTCGTGGTGTCGGGGCCGATGATGTTCTGGATCTTCGGGTTGCTGCTCACCGTCTTCGTCGGTCCGGCCCAGGCGGCGGCGCGCTCGTTCCTGACCCGCCTCGCGCCGCCGGGCCGCGAAGGTCAGCTCTTCGGCTTGTACACGACCACCGGACGGGCGGTGTCCTTCCTCGCGCCGAGTCTGTTCGGACTGTTCGTCTGGCTGTTCGGCACGGACCGGGCGGGCATCGTCGGCCTGCTGGTGGTGCTCGCGGCCGGGCTCGCGGTGCTGCTGCCGGTGCGGTCGCCCGATCCGGTCGCCGTGGCGCGCGACGGCGTCGAGGACGCGCGGCCCGTCGAGTGAGCTAGCGCCGCTTCGGTGGCCGCCAGCCGCCCATGCCGAGCGCGATCAACCGCATCTGCTGGACGGTGCGGTCGATGATCGCCTGCTCGTCGCGCGGTGCGGCCGACACGTAGGCGGCGATCCCGTCGGTCACCGTGGTGACCATCAGGTCGGCGGCGATCTCCAGGTCTCGCGGCGTCCAGGAGTCAAGGGCCCGGATCCGGGACAGATCGGCGACCAGTTCGCGCACGATCAGTTGGATCTCCCTGGCGATGGCCGTGCGCAGCGCGGCGGACCCGCCGTGGCGCTCCCTGGTGAGGAAGCCGAACAGTTCCCGTTTGGGGCCCACTTGCGCGAAGACGAAGCGCACCGTGTCCGACAGCCCCGCGTCGGCGTTGCGGCGGACTTCCCGCAGCGCCAGCCGCAGCGCCGTGACGCCGTCGTCGACCAGAGTGGCGCCCAGGTCCTCCAACGACGCGAAGTGCCGGTAGAACGCCGTGGGCACGATGCCCGCCGAGCGGGCGATCTCCCGCAGGCTGAGCGCGGCGAATCCGCGCTCGGCGGCCAGCGCGAGGGTGCCGTCCAGGAGTGCCTGCCTGGTCCGCTCCTTGCGTTCGCCTCGGGTCGCTGCCTGCTCATTCATCCCGGTGAGCATACATCCGTTCACCATTCGACCTATCCCCAGATGTAGTTCGAGTCACATGTTTCGCCGGTTGACACCTAGCCCCGGTCATCGGTCACACTAGTTGAGTGTACAGACGTGCACTGAAATTCGGTCGCACGTCGTCAGCCCGACAAGAGGCACGGAGAACTAATGGTGGATCTCATCAACCTGGTGCAGACCCTGACCTCGCCACACCCGCTGGACCGCTATCTGGAGCTGGTCCGCCCCACCCTCACGGTGCGGGACATGCGGGCCGAAATCACTCACGTGCGCCGCTCGGCGCCGGGTTCGGTCACGCTCACGCTGCGCCCGACCCGGCAGTGGAAGGGCCACGTCGCCGGACAGTACGTCCAGATCGGCGTGGTGATCGATGGTGTGCGGCACACGCGGTGCTATTCGCCGGTGAACCCGGAAGGCGATCGGGATCGCCGCATCCAGCTGACCGTGAAAGCGCATCCGGACGGCTTGGTGTCGCAGTACCTCTACCGCAACGCCGCCCCCGGCATGGTGGTCGACTTGACACCCGCCGACGGCGTGTTCCGGCTGCCCGAGCCGCGGCCGCGGCGTGTGCTGCTGATCAGCGGCGGCAGCGGCATCACGCCGGTGCTGTCCATGCTGCGCACGCTCGCCGCGGAGGAGCATCCGGGCGAGGTCGTCTTCCTGCACTACGCGAAATCGCCCGCCGCGCTGCCGCATCGAGCGGAGCTGGACGCGATCGCGCGACGGCACCCGAACTTCCGCATCGAACTGCGCTACCCGCGCCGCACGCGGGACCTGCCGCCGAAGGTGGATCCCGATGCGCCGTGGGTGGACCTCGCCCAGCCGAAGGGCGACGGATATTTCGGCTACGACGAACTCGAGCGCGTCGCGCCGTGGTTCGCCGACGCGCAGACCTTCGTCTGCGGCCCGCCGGCGCTGATGGACGCGGTGCGCACCATCTACGAGGCCGAGCAACTCGCCGACCGGCTGCACTCCGAGGAGTTCACACTGTCGCTCGCGCCGGTGGACGCCGCCGACGCGCACGGCACCGTCAGCTTCTCGGCCAGCGGCGTGAGCGCGCCGAACAACGGCGCCACGCTGCTCGAGCAGGCCGAAGCCGCCGGCCTGAGTCCCGAGTACGGCTGCCGCATGGGGATCTGCTTTTCCTGCACCGCGGTGCGCCGCTCGGGCTGCACGCGCAATCTGCGCACCGGCGAAACCGACACCGACCCCGACCAGCCGATCCAGCTGTGCATCAGCGCACCGGTCGGCGACGTCGACATCGACATCTGATTCACGAAGGGGAACGAATCATGACCATCCTGACCGAAACCGAGAACGGACCGCTGGTCCTGAGCCCGGACCAGATCGAAGAGCTCGGCCGCGAACTCGACGAGCTGCGCGCCGCGATCGTCGCCGACCTCGGCGAACGCGACCGGGAATACCTGTACTCGATCATCAAGGCGCAGCGCGGATTCGAGATCGCCGGGCGCGGCCTGATGTACCTGGGCTTCCTTCCGCCCTTCTGGCTGGCCGCGGTGGCGGCGCTGAGTGTGTCGAAGATCCTGGACAACATGGAGATCGGCCACAACGTGATGCACGGCCAGTACGACTGGATGCGTGAGCCGGGCCTGAATTCCCGTGTCTTCGAATGGGACACCGTCTGCCCGGCCGACCAGTGGAAGCACTCGCACAACTATCTGCACCACACCTACACCAACATCCACAACAAGGACCGCGACATCGGCTACTCCATCCTGCGCATGGACGAGGCGCAGGAGTGGAACGTGCTGCGGCTCGGTCAGCCGCTGTACGCCTTCGTGCTCATGATGCTGTTCGAGTGGGGTGTCATGGGCCACGACCTCGAGGTCGAGAACATCCTGGCGGGGAAGAAGAAGTGGCCGGAGGTCAAGCGGCTGCTGCTCGGCCAGTGGCGCAAGGCCGGCAAGCAGGTGCTCAAGGACTACCTGGTGTTCCCCGCGCTGACCGGGCCGCTGTTCTTCCACACCTTGGCCGGTAACGCCACCGCCAACCTGGTGCGCAACGTGTGGGCCTTCGCCATCATCTTCTGCGGTCACTTCCCGGCCGGCGTACAGACGTTCACCGAGGAGGAGACCGCGGACGAGACCCGCGGCGAGTGGTACATCCGGCAGATGCTCGGCTCGGCCAACATCACCGGCAGCAAGCTGTTCCACATCATGTCCGGTAATTTGTCGCATCAGATCGAACACCATCTGTTTCCCGACCTGCCCGCGAGCCGTTATCCGGAGATGGCGCCGACCGTGCGCGCATTGTGTGAGAAGTACGGTTTGCCGTACAACACCGGCCCGCTCGGTAAGCAGATCGGCTCGGTGTGGAAGAAGATTTTCAAGCTGGCACTTCCGCCGCGCTGGGTCGAGAGCGAGCCGTCCCCCGGTGTTATCGTGATGCGTCAGCGAAAGGCGAGCGAAGCGGGCGTGTGAATGATCGGGAAATTCGAGAGCCGCAAGGATCTCATTCAGGAATTGACGTCCTCCGGCGCCAAGCACGTCGGCAATATCGCCAACATCATCACGGGGACCGTCGCCGAGGTCACCAGGGAGATCGGTGAGTGGATCACCGACGCCATCGAGATGAACGAAGCGGCGGCCGCGGCGCGCAGGGACGCGCAGGCGCAGCGGGATCTCGATCGTGACCTCGGTGACGAGGCCGAGGTCACGGTGCCGAAACCGCGGGCGGACGCGACCGAGGCGTTTCTGGACGCCGAGGTGGTCGAGCCCGGGGTGGACGAGCCGCGCTGATCACCACACCGGCAGCCTGCGCCGGTGCTGGAGGACGTCGGTGATCAGATCCTGATACCCGTCGAGCAGCTCGGCCAGCCTGGACCACTGCAGGTGGGCCTCCCCGCCCGCCTGCGCCGGGTGCGGCCCGGTCGTGATCTCCTCGTCCAAAGAGTGACGAGCCGCAACCCATTTGGCCGCGATTCGGTCGACGACCGCGCCGAGTGTCTCGGTATGCAGGGAAGCGCCTTCCCGGTGCTGCACGTTCGCGGCCACCCAGGCGTCGATCCGCCCGATCCATTCGGTGCGGCAGCCGTCGATGTCCTCCACTTGCTGGGTGCACGCCGCGACGCGGGTGCTCGATGCCTCCGGGGCGTGTGCCCGCTCGAGCGCCCGCTGCCGTCGCTCATGGCAGTCGACGAGTTTCCGCGCCGCGTGCAGCACGCTGTGCCGGTGCTGGTTGTCGCCTGGTTCGCGAATCGCGCGAAGGAGTGCGGCGGGCGGCGGAAGCTCTTCGGCTCCGAAACTGCGCTGAGCGTATTCGGTGGGCATGACCTACCTCTGCGACACGACGAATCCTGGATACGCCAGGGCCGAGGGGGATTTCGGGGAGGGGCGCCCCTCGGCTCCGGCGCAGTCCCGCACCCGGCTGCCATCCCACGTTCCACCGGCACGGCAGAGAAACCGGGAATTCCGCGACGATGCGAGAGAAGACGGTCCGAGAAATCAGGACACTTTCCAGGAAAGCGCGGTAGCCGAAGCCGCGCAACACTCTGGTCTGCGAATCCGAAAGCTGCCGGGAAATCGTTATGTTCCGTTACGGATCGGTCAACCGGGCGCCGGCGTTCTCGGAATTGCCGAGCGTATGAGCAGCAACCGATTCGGCGCGAGCGCTGCGCGCCGGTGCGCGATCGGCTAGCCTCGGTATTCGTGCCCGCCTACGTGTCATCGCCGGAGCTGACATTCGGCTTCATGTTCGCGCTGGAAGACCCTGAGCGAATCGCGGAGGTCGTGCGTAACCTGATCGTCCGCAAGACCGTCTCGGTGTTCCGGCTCGCCCGGCTGTCCGACGACGACGGTCCGCCGGAGCGCTACGTGGTCAACTGGGCGGTCATCCCGCAGATCTCGATCACCACCGCCGCGCCGGACGAGGAGGAGTTGCGCACCACCCGCACCATGCTGGTCAACGCCTTTCTCAGTGAGGACGGCGAGGTCAGCCTGTATTCGGCGCAGGCGAGCGGACCGGCCTGAGGCCGGCCGACCCGGATGACGCGCGTCCGGGACGGCCGGAGGCGTTCAGCCGATCGGGACGGGCGCGTCGAGCCGTCCGGACCGGGCGAGCGCGAACAGCCCCGCCGCCGCGACGGCGCCGACGGCGACGAGCGCGGCCCACGACAGTGCACTCATTCCGGCTTCCCTGGTGCGGTCCAGCAGCGTTCCGATGCCGAGATTCCCGAGCAGGATGCCGACGCCGACAATAGTGTTGTACAGGCCGTAGTGGGTCGCCACCAGGCGGTTGCCCGACAGCGCGACCACGGTGTCCATCTCGAACGGAAACACCGCTGCCGCACCGATTCCCAGGACGGCGGCGGTCACCAGCAGTGCGCCGATCGCGGGCCACACACCGATACCGGTGCCGGGGATCAACACCAGCGGAACGAACGCGGACGCGAGTATCGCCATGCCGATCGCGAGGCTGTGCGCGCGGCCCCATCGCCGACCGAACCAGCGGGTGATGCGCAGTTGCCCGGCGATCGCGATCAACCCCGACAGCACGAACACCGCCGTCATCAGCATCGTCGCCGAGTCGGCCGCGATCCGCGCGGCGTGCACGGGTAACGCCAGATAGACCTGGAAGGCGAGGATCGAGGAACTGATCATCGCCCCCGCGAACAGCAGGAACGGGCGGTTGGCCAGCACCACGCGCCAATCGTCCAGCACCGAGGTGGTTTTCGGCTCCGCCTGGTGTTGCGGGAGCGCGCGTAACTGGGCCACGGTCAGCACGCCGAACACCACGGCGGCGCCCGTGGCGGTCGCGCGGAAGTCGACGGCCATCAGCGCGAGCCCCGCGATCGGTCCGAACAGGATGCCGGCCTGGTAGAAGACGTTGAACACGGCGAACGCCTCCACCCGGCGCTCACCCGAGTCCGCGGCCAGATACGCGCGGACCGCGGGGTTGAACAGCGCGCCCGCGAAGCCGGTCGCGGCCGAGGCCACCAGCAGCGCCGGCAGCGTGTCGGCGACCGCGAGCAGCGCGAAACCGGCCGTGCGCAACAGACATCCGGCCACGATGAGCGGTTTGTAGCCGAGCCGGTCGGCCAGCGTGCCGCCGACGAGGAACATGCCCTGCTGGGCGAAGTTGCGGATGCCGAGGACCAGCCCCACCGCCCACGCGGCGAGTCCGAGCGAGGCGGCCAGGTAACCGGCCAGGTAGGGCATCAGCATGTAGAAACCGGTGTTGATGGCGAACTGATTGACCATCAGCATGCGGCTGGGCCGGTTGAAGCCGCGGAAGGTGGTGATCAGGCCGGTCATCGCGTCCGCTCCTTCCCGGCGGCGCCACGGGGATCGACGACCGTCGTGCATCGGGTCCACGAGACCGCGACGGCCTCGCCGGGATGCGCGATACGCCGCGGTGCGGCGGGCGGTGCGACGCCGAGCAGGCCGTGCTCGCGGCAGTAGTCGTCGTTGTACACGGTGTCGAAGTAGCGCAGCGGACCGTCGGGGAAGACCGCGGCGATCCGCGTGGCCGGATCGCCGGTGCGGGCCAGCCAGCCCGCGACCAGGGCGACCGCGCCGACGCTCCAGCCGCCGCTGGCGTGGTGGGTCGCCGCGAGCCTGCGGCAGGCCCACACCGCCTCCGCGGGCGCGACCCAGTGGACCTCGTCGAACGCCGAATAGTCGACGTTGTCCGGATGGATACTCGAACCCAGCCCGCGCATCAGCCGCGGTCCCGCGGGCTGTCCGAAGATCGTGGACGCCACGGTGTCGACGCCGACCAAGCGCAGGTGCGGAAAGTACCGGCGCAGCGTGCGCGTGATACCCGCGGAATGGCCGCCCGTGCCGACCGAACAGACCAGGACGTCGATCCGTCCCAGCTGGGCGACCAGCTCGAGCGCAAGGGACTGGTAGGCGTCGCTGTTGTCGGGGTTGCGGTACTGGTCCGGGCACCACGCCCGAGGTTCGCGCGCCAGCAGTTCGGCGACGCGGTCGCGGCGCGCCTGCTGCCAGCCTCCGGTCGGGTGCGGCTCGGTGACCAGTTCCACCCGCGCGCCGTAGGCCGCGAGCATGCGGTGCATGAGCGGCTCCATCCCGGGATCGGTGACCAGCGTGACCGGGTGGCGGTACACCATGCCGGCCAGCGCCAGGCCCGAACCGAGCGTGCCGCTGGTGGATTCGATGATCGGTGCGCCCGGTGCGAGGTCACCGCGCGCGATGGCGCGCTCGACCATGTGCAGCGCGGGCCGGTCCTTCATCCCGCCGGGGTTGGCGCCCTCCAGTTTGGCCCAGAAGCCGCGGCCGTCCGGTCGCGTCGCGCCGTCGAGCGGTTCGGTGATCCAGAGCACCGGCGTGTTACCCACCATGGTGGCCGGACGCGGACAGCGCTGGGCCGCCGTCAGGAGACTCGCCGGGCTGGCGAGCGGCAACGTCTCGCCTGGAGCCGGATCGGGCACAGCCGGGTTCTGCAGCGCAGAAGTCATGAGGAATCGTCGATTCTGTGCGGTCGCCGTGCGGCGACGGTGTGAGTGCGGGACTTCGCACGAACACCGGCCGGGCCCCGGCAGGCTCCGGCCTGACGCTGACCGATCAGTTCCGATCGATGCCGAATCGAGTGAGTCTGTCTCTGCCCGGATACACCGGGAGGGTCGCGACCGGGGGCGCGCGCACACCGCCCGCGAGCGCGGACACGGGCCTCATGAGCAACACCGACACGGACGCGAGCAGCAACAACAGCAGCAGCGAGACAGCGCGCGGCAGGGCGGCGAGTACCCCATCGGCCGGCACGTGCGGGTCCGGCTCGGCGACGTGCTGATGCCGGTCGGCGAGGATCGCCGGGGAGACGGTGGAGACCATGACCGGCCCGGCGGCTTCGATGTGGGCGTGCGAGGCGACGACGTGGCCGAAGACATGGCACTGGGGCACCGCCATGGCGACCACCCAGACTGTGTACGCGAGTACCACGATCACCCGGATCACCGGTAGTCGCAGCGCGCCGAACGTCACGCCTTCCGATGGTACAAGTCCGTCCGCACCGGGATCGGCGGGTGGGAACGACGATGCGAGTGATATCCGCTGCGGCGCAACGCGGGTCGTTCGCCGAAGACCGTCGTGCACCCCGATTCGTTGGCGTGTCGGTATCAGATGGTGCCGTTCGCGGGCAGCCGGATACGCGACAATCAGGACACCTACTGGTTGTGGCATGGATCACAGCAACCATAAGGAGCGTTGCTCATGGAACTCGAGAAGCCCGCCGCGCCGTCCAGCCCGATTCGTGTTCGAGGCGATCTGGACCCCGCGTTGTCCCGGTGGCTGTGGCTGGTCAAATGGCTACTGGCGATTCCGCACTACGTTGTGCTGTTCTTCCTGCACATCGCGTACGCGGTGCTCACGGTCGTCGCCTTCGTCGCCATCCTGGTCACCGGCAGGTATCCGCGGCGGCTGTTCGACTTCAACGTCGGCGTCATGCGCTGGGGATGGCGGGTGACCTTCTACGCGCTCTCGGTACTCGGCACCGACAAGTACCCGCCGTTCAGCCTGCAACCGAACGCGGAGTACCCGGCCGACTTGGAGATCGACTATCCGGAGACGTTGCACCGCGGCTTGGTGCTGGTGAAGTGGTGGTTGCTCGCCATTCCGCACTATCTGATCGTCGGCGCGGTGGTCAGCGGCGGCATCGCGGTCGCGGGGAGCGATGGTGACGACTGGGGCGGCGCTTCGATCTCGTTGCTGAGCATCCTGCTGATCGTCGCGGTGATCGCGCTGCTGTTCTCGGCGCGCTACCCCCAGGGGCTCTACGACTTCGTGATGGGCGTCAACCGCTGGATCATTCGGGTGCAGGCCTACGCCAGCCTGATGCGGGACGAGTACCCGCCCTTCCGGCTCGACCAAGGCGCTCGCGAGTCCGACCGAACCTGATCGCCACCGAATCCGCCCGCCGAGGTCAGCGGGCGGATTCGTATATCCGCCTGACCACGTCCTCGATCTCGGGTTCTTCGATCGACAGGTCCCGCACTTCGGCGCGGTCGGACACCGCGGCCAGCAATTGCGCGGCCGTGATCCGCTCCGGATCGAAGGCCAGCCGCTGCCGCATGCCGTCGCCTTCGCTGCCGAGCAGCTGGGCCGAGGGCAGATCGTCGAGGTCGGGCGCAGGTTCGGCCAGATCGACCACCAGCACGCGGCGCGCTCCGACGGTGGCCG
Source organism: Nocardia sp. NPDC003726 (assembly GCF_053586955.1). Lineage (NCBI taxonomy): Bacteria > Bacillati > Actinomycetota > Actinomycetes > Mycobacteriales > Nocardiaceae > Nocardia > Nocardia sp. NPDC003726. Next base: position 177,619 of record NZ_JBSFNF010000002.1, read on the forward strand.
CCAAGCCGGCCAGCGACCCGTCGTACACCAAACGGCCGTGGTCGACGACGAGCACACGCTCGCAGAGTCTCTCGATGTCGCCCATGTCGTGTGTGGTGAGCAGGAGCGTGGTGCCACGCTCGGCCCGCTCGGCGCGCAGGAATTCGCGCAACCGCTGTTTGGACAGCACGTCCAGGCCGATCGTCGGCTCGTCCAGGATCACCAGCTCGGGTGAATGCAGCAGTGCGGCGGCGACTTCCGCGCGCATGCGCTGGCCCAGCGAGAGTTGGCGCACGGGTGTGTCGAGTGTGTCGGCCATTTCCAGCTGCTCGATCAGTTCGTGCGCGCGCTCGCGCGCGGCGGCGGGCTCCAGCCGGTGGATCGCGGCGAGTATCGAGAACGATTCGCGCAGCGGCAGATCCCACCACAGCTGAGAGCGCTGGCCGAACACGACGCCGATCCGCCCGGCCAGTTCGCGTCGCTGCCGCACCGGGTCCAGCCCGCAGGTGCGCACGGCGCCGGAGGTGGGGACCAGGATGCCGGTGAGCATTTTGATCGTGGTGGACTTGCCCGCACCGTTGGCGCCGATGTAGCCGACGGCGGCGCCCCGCTCGATCCGGACGGTCATCCCGTCGACCGCGGTGAGCGTCTCGCGGCGCCTGCGCCAGCGGCGGCCGTCCTTGCGATACAGAGTGAATTGCCTCGTGAGGCCCTCCATCTCGATGATCGGCTCCTGGCTGCCGAACCGGTCGGTGCTCATCCGCCGCCTCCCTGGTAGTGCCGAGTGCCCGATCGCCACAAACCCAGCGCCAGCAGCCAGACCCACAGCGCCGCCACCGGCGTGAGCCAGGCCAGCCAGGTGGGCAGCAGCGGCGGCCCTGGCAGGTCGAGCAGCGCGAGGGTGGGCAGGTAGGCGGTGAACGAGACCGGGATCGCGAACCCGAACAGCAGTCGCATGGGTGTGGGGAACACCGAGGCGGGTTGCGTCGCGGCGAACGAGCCGCCGTAGGTGAAACTGTTGGTGAGCTCGGAACCGTCGATCAGATAGAACTGCAATCCCGCCGCGCAGACGAATACCCCACCGAACAGCGCGATACCTCCGACGAGCGTAAGTGTCAGCAGCGCGGTGGTTTCCGGGGTCCAGGCGATGTCGTTGCGCGCCGCACCGGCCGCGAGCGCGACGATCGAGACCGAGGCGCGCGCGAACCGGCGCAGGGAGATGTCGCTGGTGATCAGTTGCAGCAGCAGCGGTTGCGGTCGCAGGTGGTATGCGTCGAGCTGGCCCATCCTGATCAGCACCGGCAGCGTGTCGAGATGGCCGAACAGCACTTGGGACAGCGCGAAACTCGTGTTGCTCAGACCGAACAACAGCAGCGCGGCGTCCAGGTCGAGCCCGCCGAGGACACGCGCGGTGCGGAAGATCAGCCACACTTCGGCCAATTCGACCAAGCCGACCAGGAACGCGCTCAAAAGCTCACTGGCGAAGGACAATCGGTAACTGCGCTGCGCCCGGATCCTGGAGCGCAGAACTGCGACATACGGCGTCGACCACGATCCGGAGCGCGCGGTGGCGTCAACCACCCTGCACCTCCAGCCTGCGGCGACCCGCGATCAGCAGCACGCGCCCCGCGATCGCGGTCACCAGCACCCAGAACACCTGGACGCCGACGACCGTCAGCGCCTCCGCGCCGGTGAGCCGCCCCGAGAGCACGTCGATCGGGGATTGCAGCATCGACGGAAAGGGACTGGCCGCCGCGATGGCGCCCAGCCACGACGGGAACATGTGCACCGGCACGAACAGGCCGGCAAGGAACGTGCCGCCGGTGTAGTACAGCACCCGGATGCCACGGGTCTCCACGACCCAGAAGCCGATCAGCACCACGAGGAACCGGCACAGGAACGAAACCACCACGGCGAGCAGGATGCTCACCGCTCCGAGCAGGTAGGGACCCGGCGTGACCGGCATCGCCAGCCCGAAGGTGAGCGTGCCCACCAGCACGCTCGGCACTCCGCGTGGGAGGAAGGTGCAGGCCGCGCGCCCGACATCGTCGGCGAGATAACCGCATTGGATATCGACCGGGCGCAGGAAATCGATCGCGATGTCGCCGTTCTTCACCCGATCGTCCAGTGGCCCCAGCGGCCCCATGAACTGCAGCGCGCCGAGCAGACCCTGGGAGAGCCACACGTAGGCGCCGATGCTGCCCCGGTCGTACCCGCCGAAGTCGCCCGCGGCGTCCACCGCCGCGGCGAGGACGGCCGCGCGGACGAACCCGAACACACAGTTGGTGAACAGCCCCGCGAACATGGCCATCTTGTATTGCCACTGTCTGCGGAATCCGGCGCCCACGAGCGATGCGTAAAGGGCGACGGCGCTGCGAAATCGTTCCTCGACGGCACGCTGTCCGCCCCCCTCCGGTCTGCCGCGCACAAGGAGTCGACTCTACCGGCCCCGCTCGGCCCGGGAAAGGCTTCGACGCGGTTTCGGAGAAAAGGCCACATCGGGATGCCACCGATGTTAGAAACACTCTCACTTCAGATTGTGGAGCGCTCGCGCACGACGAGTAAGGAACGCCGATGACCGTCGCCGAGATGACCGTTTTCGAGGCACTCGAATCGAACGTGCGCGGGTACTGTCGCTGCTGGCCCGCCGTCTTCGACACCGCCAGCGGCGCGTGGTTGCGCGACGAGACCGGCAAGGAGTACCTGGATTTCTTCGCCGGGGCGGGTTCGCTCAACTACGGTCACAACAATCCCGTGCTCAAGCGGGCATTGCTGGACTACATCGCCGGGGACGGCATCACGCACGGGCTGGACATGTCGACCATCGCCAAGCGGCGGTTGCTGGAAGCGTTGCGCGACACCGTCTTCACCCCGCGCGGACTGGACTGGAAAGTCCAGTTCCCCGGGCCGACCGGAGCCAACGCGGTCGAGGCAGCGTTGAAGCTGGCGCGCAAGGTGACCGGGCGGCAGACGGTGCTGAGCTTCACCAACGCTTTCCACGGGATGTCGCTGGGCGCGCTGGCGGTCACCGGGAACGCCGCCAAGCGGTCGGGCGCCGGGGTGCCGCTCGGGCATGCGCTGCCGATGCCCTATGACGGGTATCTCGGTGGCGCCGACGATCTGCTGTGGATGCGTAAGGCGCTGGACGACCCGTCGTCGGGATTGGACAAGCCCGCGGCGGTGATCGTGGAGACGGTGCAGGGTGAAGGCGGCATCAATGTGGCCAGGGCGGAGTGGTTGCGTGGGCTGGCCGAGCTGTGTGCGGCCCGCGGCATCCTGTTGATCGTCGACGACGTGCAGATGGGCTGCGGGCGTACGGGGCCGTTCTTCTCCTTCGAGGCCGCGGGGATCACGCCCGATATCGTGACGTTGTCGAAGTCGATCGGCGGCTACGGTCTGCCTATGGCGTTGGTGCTGCTGCGGCCGGAACTCGATCAGTGGGCGCCGGGAGAGCACAACGGCACATTCCGAGGCAACAACGCGGCGTTCGTCACCGGGCGTGTCGCGCTGGAGCACTATTGGTCGGATTCCGCACTGGAACTCGCGACCGTGGCCAAGGGGGAGCGGATCGCGCAGGCGCTGCGTGCGGTCGTCTCGGCCTTCCCCGGCGTCTCGACACGGGGACGGGGCCTGGTGCACGGCGTCGTGTTCGAGGACACCTCGCTGGCGGAGAAGGTCGGCCGGGCCGCTTTCGATCGGGGCTTGCTGGTGGAGACGTCCGGTTCGATGGACGAGGTGATCAAGTTGATGCCGCCCCTGACGATCGCCGACGACGAGATCGACCACGGCATCGAGCTACTGACGGCAGCGATGGAAGCGGTTTGCCGGTAGAGATTTTCGGGCGTGTTGCGGAAGTATCTCAGCCCGGCCGAAGTGTCGGTGAGGGGCGAGTAATCGCGCCGCGACGAAGGCAAACGAGTCGCGACATCGTACTAATCCGGACGCAACAGTCCGCTGGTGTCCTGGTAGCCATGCGAATGCCCTCCTGGCTCGGGAAGAGCAAGACAACCAGCAGCATCTACGACAAGATCGGCGGTCACGAGGCGCTCGAGATCGTCGTGGAGGATTTCTATACCCGCGTGCTCGCCGACGACGAGCTGGCGGGCTTCTTCACCGGCACGAACATGTCGCGGTTGAAGGGAAAACAGGTCGAGTTCTTCGCCGCCGCTCTGGGCGGGCCCATCCCGTACACCGGCGCTCCGATGAAGCAGGTCCACCAGGGCCGTGGCATCACCATGCACCACTTCGGCCTGGTGGCGGGTCATCTGGAGGCGTCGCTCACCGCCGCCGGGGTGCCCGCCGATCTGGTTGCCGAGATCCTGGGCGCGATCGCACCGCTGGCCGACGACATCACCTCGTCGCCCGCGAAGATTTGACGGCCGTCCCGCCGGGCGCCGAGCGCTGGCCTCGATCGCGCCGAGACCGGCAGACGCGGGGTGGCCACGCCCGCAACCGGCTCGCAAGTTTCGCGACGACTTCGGCGGGATCCGTGCGGCACGCGCCGTCCGGAGCACATACGGGCGAAAGTTTCGCGTGTTTGAGCCTCGCGCGTCCTGGGTAATAGGACTGGAGACCCACAGCTATAGCTGCGGGTCTCCAGTGTGCTGCGCCCCCGGCAGGAATCGAACCTGCGACCTAGGGATTAGAAGATGGCACACCCGATCGGTTCCTGACGATTCGCGAATATGCTGCTACGCAACAAGTTCGGCGGTTGCATAATGCCTAGGAATTCCTGACGGTTCTGATCGGCTCTCTCACATTTTCGGTGAGTAAACGATGGGCCGAATCAATGCGGCACATCGTCGTCTCCGGTCGCTGCTCGTCGCCACTTCGCCGCCCATTCAGCCTTGGCGTGATCCTCCGGCATCGACTGGAGCGACTGCGCCACGACTTCACGGCTGCGTTCGGCCTCACCGAGAGTGCGAAGCACCCGGGCGCGTTGCAGGCCGAAGAATCCCGGCGTGTACCAATACCCGGCGTCCGGCGGTGTCTCACCTGCGGCCGCGTCCGCCTCCGAATCGGCGAGCAGAAGGGCGTGCTCGGCGCCGTGCCGATCGCCCGCCACCGCGAGCACGCGAGCGTGCTGATAGCGCTCGTACACGCGAATCAGGGGGTGCAAACGAGGCACGGACAGCACGGCGTCGACCAGCTGTGCCGCTTCGTCGAGTTGACCACGCTCGAGGCGTACGTACGCGCTGAAGCTGAGCCCATGCGCGAGCTGGTCGCTACCGCCGGCATGTTCGGCGAGAGCGATGGACCGGTCCAGGCTGCGCAGGGAGGCTTTACCGGCGCCCGTCGCGTGCTCGAGCCAGCCGCGATATTGGGTGACCTCGCTCGCCAGCGCCGCGGCCCGGGAGGCGTGACGCGCGCGAGCCTGGTCCGCGAACTGCTCGGCCATTGCCGACATACCTTGTACGACTGCGACAACCGCAGCCGGTCCAGCTGCGTCCTCGAGGCGTCGCGTTGCCGACAGCATGACCGCGACGTCATCCAGGCTGCTCGAATCGACCTTCGCGGGAGAGTCCGAGACTGCCGACAGCCGCTCGAGATCCGTACCCAGCGTCCGCTCGTAGGCGCAGACAACCTCATGCGAAGCAGGCCGTTTCCCGGACTCGATGAGGCTCAAGTAGGCCGGGGAGTAGTTCGTCATCTGTGCCATCGAGCGCAGCGACACCCCTGCCGATTTGCGCGCCGTGCGCAGTAGCGCCCCCTGGTCCATCTCCCCACGGTAGCGATGGAAAACAGGTGTCAACACGGCAACGGGGTCACAACTGGGTGAACCGGCTGAAACTGAGATCAGCACCCGGCACCGGGTCGACGCCGCCCCCCGAAGCGGTAGTCCTCGGTGCCGGGTGTACCCAACCCACGCCACACTGCGCCGAAGGGTCACCGTATGACCACAGAGCTTGCAACCGTCCTCATCGTCATGGCCGCCGTGGGCGGACTGCTGATCCTGCTGTTCTGGGTCCTGCCGTGGCTACTCGAGCTTGGCGGCGATCCCGACGAGCGGGTGCCGTTCCGTGAGGTCATGGATCGCATCGAGAGCGAGGACAAGCGGTGACGACTCGACGTTCCTGGGTGCAGGACTATTGCGAGGACGGGAACATGCCCGCGGACGAGAAGCACGCGCGCGGCCTGCTGAAGATCCACGCGAGTTGCACACCGCCGTGCCCGCGGAAGGTGTCCGCGCAGCGGTATCTCCGGGAGCGCAGCGAGGGCAACGGAGGCAAGGACGCGACGATCGGGGGCGACTAGCCCTACCTGTTACGTCACGTGATGGAATCCATGGTTCCCATCCCCGGGGGTACTCACATCCGAGTACCCCCGGTTTCGTCGTGAGAGGGAGTTGCACTCCCTGCCAAGCTATCCGGGGGACTCGATGTCCCTGAGTTCATATCAGCGCCGCCGCCAGGCCGATGGATTTCTTCTGTGCGCTGCGCTCGGCGAGGTCGACCAGGTCGCCGACGTCGGCGACGCGCGGCTCGACGATGGTGGTCGAGAAGTTGTGTCCAGCGGTAGCGGCCGCCGTGGGCCTGGTGAAGCTGTCGGAGCCGACTCGCACGGGCGACCAGGCGGAGGAGTTGATGGCTTCCAGTAGCGGTGCGTTCCGGGCGGCGTCGTAGGCGTTGACGATGAACTCGCCGGGAGACACGCGCGCCCGAATCCCATCGCCCCTGGACCCGCCCGGACCATCGACCCAACCGCCATCCGCGTAGCCGTGGCCCTGCCCCCACATGGTGGACAGGTTGTTGCCGTAGCGGGCGCGGTAGTAGCGCAGTGCCGCAGCCATGTTCGCCGCCGGGTTGGTGCGGTCGTTAGGCAAGCTCGGGTCCCGGTATTGGGCGAAGGTGCTGGGGATAACCTGCAGCAGCCCCACGGCTTCGTTGCCGCCCGAGTTGACATCCTGGACTTGCTGCACGATCGAGGGGTTTCCTCCGCTCTCGGACTGGATTTGGGCCAGCATGATGTCGACCTGAGCCGGGTTGAACCCCTCTCGAATGAGCATCTGCGTGGCCAGACCACGCCACTGCTCAGCGCCCGACCCGGGCTGATAGCGGGGCGTGGGCGCCCGCAGTGTCAGCGTGGTCGTGCCGAGGTCGGGGTTGACCTGGTAGCCGCTCTGATCCGAGCCGGGAACCAGTGTCTGCAGGCTGGGGTCATTCACCGTCGCCGACGATTGCGGGGTGACGGTCGTAGCCATCGACGGCAGGTTCTTCGGCTGGTAGGAGTAGCCCCCTCCGAGGGCTCCGCCCCTCTGGCTGTAGAAGTTCACCGTGGTGTTGAGCGCACGGTTGTAGGGGTTGGAGTCGCTGAAGATGCTGTTCTCCAAGCCGAAGAAGCTCAGGAACCCTTGGGCGAGGATGCCTGCGGCTTTCGACGCGATGCCCGGCAGGCTGAGGCTCGCGGTGTCGCCTGCGCGTGACTGCAAGGTCGACTCGCGTGCGTTCTGCGCCTGCTGGTACTTCAGGTCCGCGGCCTGCTTGTCCCGGTCGGTGGAGTTCGGATTCGCGTAGACCGCGTTGCGCTCGCTGTTGGCCGCGTCGATCGCGGCCTCGGCCTGCAACTGCTGAATCTGCTGATCACTCATCCGGCCGGGCAAGGGAGCCTGCGGATACGTCACCGACGACGAAGTAACGCCCGAGCTGTCTCCGGTGCCGATACCGCCGACGCCGCTTGTGCTGGGGCCAGCTCCCATGGGCAGGTTCGCGTGCTGGTTGAACAGGGAGTTGTTCGCGCCGATCGCGGCACCGCCGTACATCACGGTTCCCGTGGCACCGCCGGATTCGACGTTCACCCCGGAAGGCAGCGTGCCCGCGGTGTGGCCGCCCGCCGGCATGCTCGGATCGTTGACCCAACCGACCCGGAACGAACCCGCTCCACCGATGCCGTTCTGGAAGCCATGCGCGGCAAGCCATTCGCCTTCATTGGCGGTGGACATGCGGCCCGCATTCGAAGGCAGGCCGGTCGCGATGTTGGCGAGCTGGGAGATGAAGCCGGAGCAGTCATCCGCCCCGCCGTACGGCGCACCCGAACGGCTGCGAGCGTACTCGTCGAGCAGCTGCGCGGGAGGCTTACCCGAGGCGCCGATCTCCCCGCCGTCGGCGTAACCGGGCACCTGGCCGCGAGCCAGCGCAGCCCGGAACCGGTACACACCGGCTTGGCCGCCGAGGCGCTCGACGTCGGCCGTGGTGAGCACATGTTCGCCCGGCATGCCCAGGATCGGAACGGAGTCCTTGCCCGGAATGCCGCCTTCGATTGGGCCGCCGTCGGCGCGAGTCCACCGCTTGTCGATGTTGTCGACATCCTGATTGAGCGCGCGGACCGCTTCGCTTTTCAGGTCCAGGTGCTCGAAGTCCCATTTCACTTGCACGTTCGCCGTGTACGGCGCGTTGGTGACCTGGGAGATATCGGCCTTCGCCCGCTCGGTGTCGGCCGTGATCGTCAGCGTGCCATCAAGGTTGTTGTGGACCTCGTACTTCAGATCCTTCAGCCGCTGGATGTTCTCCGGCGTGGTGTCCTTGATGACAACGGTCTTGCCGTCCGGAACCTGCTGAACCGACAGACCCATCTCCTGGAAGCGCTTGCTCGCCTCCCCGGTCAGCTGGAACGTGCCCTCGAGGGCACGCGTCATCTGCTGCTGCCGCTCGCCCGCCGTCCCGACTTCGGTCGAGTAGCCGTTCATCTTCCCGCCGAGCGTGGCGGCGGACTCGCCCACATCATCGAGTTCGTTCTTCAGATTCGCGAGGTCGGGCAGCGCCTTGTCCCGGTTGCTGCTACCGAGCGCATCGTTGTACTTCTTCACCGCGTCGGCGTACTTCTGCACGGCCTCGGGGACGCCTTGCAGCGCGGCCGCGATGTCGCGATCGTTGAGCCCTGCGCTCTGGAACCAGCCACGGGTGATGCCCGTGTACGCCTTGTCCCGGCCAAGGGACTCCACAATGGTCTGCGTCAATTGCTGGTTGATGGCGTTTTTGTCGGCGTCGGCTTGGCCGGTCGAGGCTCGCAGGAACCGTTGCGGGTTGATGCCGAAGGACTCCGCCCGGGTGAGGAAGCCTTGCTGCTGCAACTCCGACGCGGCCTGCTCGAGGGTCTGACGGGTGACCTTGCCCGTGGTCTTGTCGAGAGTGTTCTGCAACGCCAGTTCGTGCTCGCGCTGCTCATCCGCCGCGCGGGCCGCCTCCTGGTGCTTGTTGATGAGGTAGGTCAGACCAGCGCCGGCGCCGATCGCCAGCGCCGCGACGCCGAGCGGTCCGGCTACGCCGAGCAGGCCACCGAGACCGGCGATCGCGCCACCCGCGCCGTTGGGACCCGTGGCGCCCGACAGACCGGACCGGAAGTTGCGGACAGCATCGCCAGCGTTGTTGATGCCCGCGCGCACCAGGTCGAATATCGGGCCGATCGTCTTGAATGCGAGGTAGGCCACGACGACGTCACGCACCAGGCCCGGATGTGCGGCCAGGAGGTCCGCTGCCGCACGGAGGAACGGCATCGCGATACCCGACCAGGTTTGGAAGCCCTCGAAGACACCACGCAGGATCGGCGGCAGATCCCCCAGGACCGGCAGCATCCGCTCGAAGCTCTCGCGCGCCATGGTGAAGAAGTCGCGCAACTCCTTCTGTCCCTCGGTGGATTTGAGGAACTTCGACATGCGTTCGGTGAGGTCGTCGAGCTTGCGCAGCGTGGCCCCGTCATCGCCCGCAGCACGGAATACCGACGCGATCGAAGAACCGATGTGCGCGGTGATGGATGCCAGTTCCTTGCCCGCGTCGATGCCGTCCTGGATCCACTTCTTCAGCGACCCATCCCCGGCGGTGCGCTGGATGAGGTTGTTGAATCGCTCACCAGCGTTGGCGACGGCGTCGCCCATCTTCGGCAGGAACTCCGAACCGACGGTCACCAACTTGGTGAGGGCGTTGGTCCAGGCGTCCGAGCCGCGGGCCGCGTTCTGGAATGCCCGCGTCGTGTTGTCCAGCGAGGTCTTGAAATCGACTTTGTTCGTCTCGGAGGACAAGGCGGCGAGGGAGGAACGGATTCCGGTATTGATCGCGGCGTTGATCCCCGTCATGCCCGCGCGCAGGTTCGGCAACTGCTGGTCGGCGAGGTGGGTCACCGCGGCGCCCATGCCGTTGGTCAGGGCGTCCTGCGATTCCTTGCGGGCCTCGCTCCACGCTGGGCCCAGCGCGCGCACGTCCTGCACGAGCTGCCGGGCGTTCGGCGACAGCTTCGCCATGGCCTCATCCGCTTTGGACTGTGCGGCCGAACCTTTGCCCGCATCCTCCCGGACCTTCGCCAACTCCCGTTCGGCCACTGTCTGGGCGTGGGTGGCGTCGGACGCCTTCTGCTTGGCGTCGACAACCTGCCTCGAGCCCTCGACACCGCGGGCGTTGGCCTCAGCGGTGTCCTGAGCCAGGTCCTGGGTGCGGACCTGCTGCTCCCGAAGCCGCTGCACCGCCTGCTCATACCCGAGCTGGGCGCGGCGGCGGGTAATCGAGTCCGCGAAGGGGTCGAACTGGACTTGCGCAAGCCGCTTGGCAGCCTCATCGACGCCGATCGCCGCATCCTCGGCTGCCAGCTTCTGGTCGTCGAGCTCGAAGTTCATGTCGCGGATCGACCGCGACGCATCCCGGTAGGCGGTGTTGAGGTCACGCAGGCTGTCGAGGTGCGACCGATCGGCCTGCTGCGCGCGATATTCGGCGTCGGCGACAGCATCGAGGCGGTCGCGATGCTCCCGCGCGGAGTCGCCTGCCTCCTTGGACGCGGCCGCCTGCGCCTTGAATGCCGCGGAGATCCCGCTCAGACCGGTAGCCACCGACCCGGCGCCGGCCAGCCCGGCGAATCCGATAGCGGGGATCAGGGCAACGGTGTTCGCGACCTTGGACGCAGCCTGCGCGATGGCGAGCAGTTCGGCGATGGCGCCCGCCGCGCCGACGACACCGAGCACCCTCAGGTTGATCGTCGCGGCATCACGCAGGCCATCCAGCGCCTTGCCGAGGTCCTGCCGGATCTCGCGCGCTGTCCTGGTGGCCTGGGAGCGGACGCGGCTGGTGCTGTCCCGGTCGATCTCCGTGCGAATGACGAGCGGATCCCGCGCGGCAGCGCGCAGCCCTGCCAGTTCCGCCGCGGCGACCCGGGTGTCGGCACTCACCCGGAAGGTTTGGTTCTCGCGGGCGATGCGCTGAAGGTTCTCGATCTCGGCCGCGGCAACACGAGTGTCGGCGCCGATGTGGATATCGAGGTTGAAGTCGTAGCGCGACAGCTCGGTACGCGTCTCTTCCACGAACCCACGGAAGGAGGGGCGGACCTTGATGCTTGCCGTACCCGCCGAGTACTCAACCAACTGGACCACCCCTCAGCCTCGGGTCCCACTGCGCCGCGCGCCGGCGTTCGGTGCGCTCGACGGCCGCCTCGGCGCGGGATACCTCCCACTGCAACGTTCTCCGTGACATCGGCGTGAGACCGCATTCACGCAGCAGCAGGCGGACTTCCGTCGCGGCCGTGGTGCGCGGCGTCGAGGCGACATCATCGCCCCACACCAACTGCATGAGCCGGGCCGCCATCACGAGCGTGTGCCGATCGGACTCGGTCCACTCCGGGACCATCGGCGACGACCAGGCGTCGGTCCACCAATCCAGCACGGCCGGATGCCAATCGCAGTAGTCCGGCAGCTCAGGAACCACCGGACTCTCGACTGGATACAGGATCGCCCGCGCGGCATGACTGCGATGACCTCGGCGAAGGCTTGGATGCTTAGGCAATGGAGGCATACCAGACCCCCTCCGTACGGCCGGTCCGCGAAACCCCCTGATGCGGGCGGATCGGAATGTGCAGAGCGCCCCGATGCCTGGCGGAGCCGGGGGAGGGGGTCCCTGGGGATGGGTACTTCGGGTTGCTGGCGTCGGCAACCTTGGTGACCTGGTCGCGGTTGGTCCTGGGCATCAGCTCACCCGCCGAGTCCGGGCGTCGCCAGGTGGCGCTGGGCGTTGTCGCGGCGGCGTTGTTCGGGTCCGGGCCGTGGGCGCTTGCCCTGCTCGATCGACTCCTGCTCGGCGCGCATTCGCTCGCGCTGTTCGGGCGTGAGGGTGAGTTCGTACGACAGTGCGCTGTTGCGCTGGGCGCGGCTGCTGTGTAGTTGGCCGATCTGCTTCTCGGTGGGCACCCAGAACTTCGCGCCGTGGTCGATGAACCACTTCAGTTGCAGGGGTCCGCGGTCGGGCCACGGGACTCCGGGGTCGGCGCCGAAGACGGCTCGTGACGACGGCTGGCCGGGGCGTTCGCGCCACTCGGGGTAGAGGTCGTCGAGGTTGGAGTAGTAGGTGTCGCTGGCTGCTTCGTCGCTGCACCGATCGGAGCGGCAGCTGGTCAGCACGAGGGGGTCGAAGTGCTGAGTGGTGAGACGGAACTGTGCGGTGCGGATCTCGGTGTATTCGGTCCAGCATTGATCGAGTACGCCGAACGCTTCGACGGCAGCGGCGCCGGCGCGGATGACGTCTTCGGCTTCGGTGACCTCGGCGAGGGTTTCGGCGGCTGGGCGTGCGCGGTCGATGAGGTCGGTGAGCTGCTGGTGTAGGTGACCGAGCAGTTGCGGAAGGCGGGAGCTGACGGCGTTTGCGCAGACGTTCGCGGCCCGAGCGCGCAGTCCTTCCAGGGCTGTGCGCTCGGCGTCGTATTGCGCCTTGGGGCTGGTGTGCCGCATCACCCAGGCAAGGAAGTCTTCGGGCATCTGGCCGCTTGCGATGACTTCCGCGGCGGCGGTGTCGTAGCTGGCGGGCGGCTTGAGTTCCAGCATGCGGCGTTCGGCTTCTTCGGCGACGGCGAAGGCGCGGTCGTACTCTTCGCCGATGGTGGCTGCGAAGGCGGCGTCGATGGGTCGGAGCTGGCGCAGGTGCCGGAATACCGCGAGGCTGTGGGTGCGGGGGGCGAGGCTCATCGGTGGCTCACCGCCTGCGGACGGCGGGTGTCTTGCGGCGGGCGGGCTTCGGCGACGAGCGCGGCGAATTCGCGGGGGCTGAGGGCGCCGACGTATTCGACTACGGCGTCCCTCAGCCGGTCCAGCGGTGAGGCGGAGGGCAGTGGGTGGGTCATGGCTCGAGGATGCGGCCCTAACCCCCTTGGGTGGTTGCGTGCGCGAAATGCGGCGGTCAGGCCGCGGAGCGTGCCCGCGCGTACTCCTCCACCGTGGCGCGGTTGAACACCCAGATCCGGCCGACGTGTACTCCGTCGAGGTCGGCGGCGATCTTGCGCACCCATTGCGGTGAGCAGCCGAGGATCGCGGCGGCTGTCTCGGCGCTGATCTCGTCGCTTTCGATGCGGGGATCAGGTTCTTCGGCGTCGCGTGCGTTGCCGAGCCGGTCGAACAGGCGGCGGATGTGGTCGGGGATGGGAGCGCCGATCCGGCGACGGTGGCGCATCATCTCGGCCAGGCAGTAGTACGCCCATTCGACCTCGAGGTCGGACAGCTTCACCTCGTCCACCCCACTCGTTCGCGTACTCCGTAGCGGATGCGGAACGCGCCGCCTGCGCGCGGACAGGTGACGATCTCGGCTCCCGCTGGGTACCAGTGGCGTTGGTCGGGGCAGATGGGGCACAGCACCCGGACGCGTGTGTCCCCTTCGCGGGTCTGGCGTTCAAGCACGTAGGCAGAGAAGGTGGTGGTCATGCGCTGGCACTCCCTTCTTCGGCGAGCCGGTAGAGGGTCCGGTGGACGTTCTCGAGCGGAGTCGGACTCATGCCGCGCCCTCGTCGAGCGTGACCGTGGTCGATTCCTGGCAGCGTCGGCATAGTCCGGTGGCGAGTCCGCCATAGCCGATGCTGTTGCCGCACACCGCGCACGCGTCACCCGGTTTTGCCGTGTTTCCGGTGGGATGCTGTCCGAAGGTGTCCAGACCCGTCCTTTTGGTGTCTGAGCTGGGGTTTTCGTTGGACGCCTTCGGATTCCCGGACGCCTTCAAGGTGTCCGGGAATTTCAAGGTGTCCGACTGTTCTTGCTGGTCAACGGGATTTGGACGGGATTGGACGCCTTCGGACGCTCTATGCGCGGACAAGTAGCGTTCGAAGGCATCGTGGAAGTCTTCGATCCGGTATCCGCGCTCGGTCTTGGCCGTGTTGTGACCGGTCTTGATCCCGTACTCACGTAACCGGTGTCCGAGCTTGGAGGGGGTCAGCTCGAACTGCTTCCACGGAGATTCCTCGATCTGGTGCAGCTGATCGCACAGCACAGCGGATTTCAGGAACGAGACGTGCATCGAGGCGAACACGTCCTTGATGTCGGCGAGCAGCTGCACGTTGGTCGAGGATGCTTCGTCATCGGCTCCGGCTTCGTCCACCATCACCTTCGCGGCCCGGCGCGCCATCTGCGGCCAGTCACCTCCGGCCATGTCGGCCACCGATACGAGCGGCTCCCACACGTCGGCGGCACGGTCTTCGACACCGAGTGCGTCCGGTTCGTGCCCTTCAAGGTTTCCGGTCACCGCGGAGGCCCACTCGGCGATGCGCACCCGCAACTTGTCCAGTGGCGGGCGATCGCGCCGAGTCCGGTACGGCGCCACCGACTCCGATGGCTTTCGTCGACGCATCACCACCACAACCGCCCGGTCTTCGATGGTGTCAGGCATTCGACCGATACCGGCGAGCGCGGCCATAGCGAATGTCTCGAACGTCATGGGCAAGTGGTTCGGTCCGACCGTGCGGCCGAACGGCAGGCCACGCTGGAACCCGGCATTCAGCAACCCGCGCAGGTCTTCGTTCTGCTCCGCGACCTTCTTGCTGCCGAAGATGGTGTCGGCCTCGTCGAACAGCAACGTCGGAGGCGGGTCAGCATCCAGGCTGCGGAAGATATAGGCAACCGTCGCGTTCACCGCCCGCAACGGCTCATGCACCAGAGCGTCGGCGATCTCGAGTAGCCGAGACTTACCCGACCGCTTCTCCGGCGAGCGAACCACCAACCGCGGCGCGTACTCGAAACAGCTCGTCAGATGCGTGGTGACCACCCACAGCGTGACCGCGACCTCCGCATGAGCACTCGGGAGCACGCAGTACCGACGCAACGCCGAACGCACGTCGTCGAGGATCTGCGGCCCGTCCGGCGGCGAGGCATGCGCCGGTGGCGGTACTTCGCGAACCACCAGGTCGCCCACGTCATGACCTGCGGCAATGTGGTCGGACAGATCGTTGCCCGCCTTCGCTTCGGCGATGGTGACCCGCGCGGCGATACCGGAAAGGTGGGCGGCCACCTTCCGCGCCCGACTACGGCCAGCGTCGTCCTTGTCCGCGATCACCAGAACGGGACGGCCGCGCAGGGGGGACCAATCCGCTTTGTCCGGCGGTGTGCTCGCGCCCTGGGCCTGACTGACCGCGAATGCACCCACCGCGTGGGCGGTGTCGACGTCCTTTTCGCCTTCCGTCACCAGCACCAGGGCACCGAGGTTGTCTGGCAACCGATCCGACCCGTACAGGGCACGGCACCCGTCGTTGTCCTTCTGGCGGAACGACTTCCGTCCGTTCTTGTAGCTACGGATGACCTTCCGGTTGTCCGGGTAGACGTACGCCGTCTCCTTGGCGTCGAACAGATCGGCCAGGGTCAGGCCAAGATCGGCCAGCACCTGGCCCTTGTCGCCGTTGTGGACGTACACCACCACACCTTTGGCGGTGCGCTGGAACGTCGTCCCCCGGTCGCTGGCACTGTGGCCCGGCGTCGACGCCGAACCGTGATCGCCCTTGTCGTCCACAGTGCAGCCGTGATCGAGAAGCGCTTGCACGAGACGTTCATAGGCACTCATCACGCGGCAGCCCCCTTCTCGACAGCGATCTTGCGGCGGCATGTCGGCCCCAGATGCAGCGCAACGCTTTTCGCTGCCACCACCCACTGATTGCAGCGGGTGCAGCGGACCGCCAGCCGGAAGCCACGCTCACGCGCTGCGGCGAGGACTGCCGCGTCCAGCCGGTCCTCGTACATCTCCGTGTGCACGCCCGCAGGCGCGGCCGTATCGGCCGCGCCTCGGGTTTCGTGGTTGTTGATCAAGCGGCACCACCGCCAAGGGTCTGCACCGCGTGCTCGTGCGACTCGCGCAGCTTGTCTCGGATGTTCAGCTCCGGCATCGCGGTCTCGATGACGTCGAGCAGCGGCGCGACGACGTTGTGCGTCGACAGCGACAGCGCGGCCGCGGCGACGAACCCGCAGATGTCGGGGTCCACCGTTTCCAAGTACTGCTCGCAGACCCGCTCGACGGCTTCGTGGTCGCCAGCCGCCGCGGCGAGCGCGTACATCAAGATGGTTGCCTTGCTCTGCAACTCGGCGACGTCGACGACGCCGCGCGGCATCCCGTCCTCGCCGAGCAGCAACAGGCGCTCCGGTACTTCAGGCATGCTGCTCTCCTCCCTTGCCCGCGTCCACGATGTCGGCGACCTGAAGCAAGACGGCCGCGATCTGCCGGGCCTCGGACACCGTCATGTCCATCTCGCCCCCCGGGGTCGCCAGGTACACGGAGTCCGGACCGCCCCAACGGCGGTGGGGAGTGACCTCGCAGGCGGGCATCTGCTGGGGATGGGTCGCGCGCTCCAGCGACAGCGGGATCACGATGTCACGCCCCCAGCAAACCTTGTCGTCGTCGAAGTACTCGTCGGTGTGGCCGGTGCCGTCCGTGCACCAGGACGCGCAGGTGACGGCCCGGTTGCACTGCACGCACTTGACCGGGACGTCCGGCAGCGGCGCGGGCACGGTGGCGATGACCGTCTTGCAGACGGAGCAGGCCAGGTCGACCCACTGGACGATGTTCGGTACGGTGTTCACAGAAATCTCTCTCTCATGGGTTGGGTGGGAGTCGATGACCCGGCGGGCTGGTGGCACAGCCCCCGGGTCGCTCCCGTTTTGAGGCGGTGAATCGGACATCAGGCGGCGCCGGTGAACTGCTCGTTCTCCCACGCCTCGAGATCGGCGAGGCGGTAACGCGTGAAGCGGCCGATCTTGGCGAACCGGGGCCCCTTCCCCTTGCTCGCCCATTCAGCGAGCGTCTTGGGCGGCAACTTGAGCCTCCCGGCTACTTCCTCCCGGCTCAGCCAGTAGTCCTCTGAGGTGTGCATACTCTCTCCTGAGTGTCGCTCCGACATAGAAATTTGCCGGTAAGACACAAGCTAGCTACCGTATTGCCCGGTGTCAATACGTCATGAGAGAGTGTTTCTATGACACAGTCGGAACCGTTGCGAAGGATCTCTCCCCACGACGCGGTCAAGCAGGCTGTCGCGACTCTGCGCAAACGGCAGGGTTGGACGGCCGACGAACTCGCGACCGAATGCAGCCGATTGGGTATGCCGTCGCTGAATCGGTCAGTGATAGCGAACATCGAATCGGGGCGCCGGAAGTACATATCCGTAGATGAGTTGTGTTGTCTCGCTTTTGCTTTGGACGTTGCCCCTGTCCATCTACTGATCCCGATCGGCGACGACTCCGACCAGGTCGACTTCTACTCCGCCACCCCTGATGCACTGCTGCCGATTCGTAAGGCCCGCCAGTGGGTCAGGGGAGAATGGGTTCCGCCTGGCCGTGATCCACGGCTCTACTTCGCCAATGTTCCCGCGGAGGAATTCGAGGCGATCAAGGCGGCGGACACGGGCAAAGCCAGGCGCGACCTCGGCCACCGACTTGAGGGCAAATCGCCGAAGCGATACGACGATGCCGAAGGGTAGGCCGCCGCTGCGCATCGGCGCTCACGGCAAGATCAAGCGGACGAGCCTCGGGGGAGGGGTGTGGGTTGCGCGCTGCCGCTTCCGCGATGACGACGGCGTGACCAGAATCGTGGAGCGCCAGTCCCCCGAAGGGAAGTACGACCAGCGTGGCCAGCTCGCCGAGGATGCGCTCTTGCTTGCCCTGGACGAGCGCCGAGCGGGCGCCGGAGAGGACGAGATCACAGGGGAGACGCCCATATCGGCGTTGTGCGCCAGGCACATTGAGAACCTCGTGAACAAGGGGAGAGCAACCCGCACAATCGACACCTACCGCGACGCGGTGAAGGTGATCGAACCGCGCGTGGGGTCCGTGCGCACCCGCGAGGCGACTGCCGGCCGAATGGACAAGGCGATTCAGGCGATCTGCGACCAGCAGGGTTACGCCACGGCGAAGCAGGCCCGGACGGTGCTTCGTGGTGCGCTGCAACTTGCGGTCGTGGCCGACGTGCTACCGGTCAACCCGATCGACAGCACGTCACGACTGGAGCGCAAGGCGCCGCCGAAGGGCGCGCCCTCGATCACCGCCGAGCGGCTCGCGCACTTGCTCGCGGATCTGCGGGCCAGCGCCGTGCTGTGGCGAGGCAAGCGCACGGTAGCCGACTACTGCCGGACGGCGGATCTCGCCGACCCGATCACAATGCTCATCGGCACGGGGATGCGCCGCGGCGAACTGCTCGGGCTGCGCTGGTGCGATATCGACGAAGCAACATCGGTCGCGACCATCTGCGGCAAGGTCGTGCGCAAGCGCGGCGGCGGGCTCATCCGCGAACCGTTCGCGAAGACTGACGCCGGTAACCGCGCGATCGTCCTGCCTGGGTTCGTCATGGAGATGTTGAAGCGCCGCCGCAAGGAGCCGCACCCGAGCAAAGACGGGGTGATCTTCCCCAGCTCGGCCGGGACCCTGCGCGACCCGGACAACTTCAATCAGCAATGGGCCAAGGTTCGGGAACGGCTCGGCGTGCCGGACGTGTCGAGCCACAGCTTCCGCAAGGCGCTGGCCACGCTGCTCGACGACGCGGCGCTGTCGGCCCGTGTCGGCGCTGATCAACTGGGGCACCGGCACGTCTCGATGACCCAGGATGTTTACTTCGGCCGCGGGCGGATACATAAGGAAGTGGTCGAGGTACTCGACGCCCTGTCCTCATAAGCGATGGATATCCGATGGATGGAGTGTCAGGGACCGTAACGGAAACGGTCCCTGACCAGCGCCCCCGGCAGGAATCGAACCTGCGACCTAGGGATTAGAAGGCCCTTGCTCTATCCAACTGAGCTACGGAGGCAGCGGGTTCTACGATGGCCGACATTGGCCGTGCTGTCCAGCGAGTCGATTATAGCGACCGTCCAGGTGACCGGAATCTCAGCGTTAGCAACGTTTCAGCCATTCCGAGACAGTAGGTGACGCGCCCGTGGTGACGGGCCAAGGATATCGGTACAAACCCGGCCGGGCCACGGAATACTCGCCGACTACGCTCAGTCGTATGTCGTCCGCCCCCACCTCGTCCGCCGCTCCCCGAGCCGAGGCCGCTCGCTCCGGGGCGACGTTCGCGACGATCACCGCGCTGGCCGGCGCCATCGCGGCCGTGGTCGCGGCGCTGGTGGTGGGGTTGTCGGCGGCGCAGGCACTGAGCCTGCTCGGCATCCCCGACCCCGGTGTCCCGACCACCTACGGCCTGCCCGCGGTCCGGGCGCTCGCCGATCTGTCGGCCGCGCTGACGGTCGGCTCGCTGTTGTTCGCGGCCTTCCTGGTACCGCCGCAGCCGAACGGGCTGCTGGACGTCGATGGGTATCGCGCGGTGCGCAGGGCGTCGAATTTCGCGGTGGTCTGGGCGTGCTGCGCGGCGCTGCTGGTGCCGCTGACGGTGTCGGATACCACCGGACGGCCGGTGACCGACGTCCTGCGGCCGCAGGAGCTGTGGCATGCCATCGCCCGGATCGAACTGGCCGGAGCCTGGCGGACGACCGTCGTCTTCGCCCTGATCGTCGCGGTGGGCTGCCGGCTCGCGTTGCGCTGGGGCTGGACTCCGGTCCTGCTGGGGGGCGCGATCGCCACCATGATGCCGCTGGCGTTGACCGGCCATTCGTCCTCGGGCGGGTCGCACGACGTGGCGACCAACAGCCTGATCCTGCACCTGATCGCGTCGGCCGTCTGGGTGGGCGGTCTGTTCGCGGTGCTGGCGCACGCCCTGCGCGGCGGGGCGCACACCGATGTGGCGGCGCGCCGCTTCTCGCTGACCGCCACCGTCGCGTTCGCCGTGATCGCGGTCAGCGGCGTGATCAACTCCTGGGTCCGCGTGCCGCTGGACGAGCTGTTCTCCAGCACCTACGGCAGGCTGGTGCTGGCCAAGGCCGCCGCGCTGATGGTGTTGGGGGTGTTCGGCTATCTGCAGCGCCGCGCGGCGCTGCCCGCCTTGGCCGCCGATCCCGGCGACCGGTCGGCCCTGGTGCGGTACGCGGGCGTCGAGGTGCTGATCTTCGCCGCGACCATCGGCCTCGCGGTCGGGCTCGGCCGCACGCCGCCGCCCCCGCCGGACTCCGTGCCGACCCCCGTCGAGGTGGAGTTGGGCTACGACCTGGCCGGACCGCCCAGTTTCGCCCGCCTGGTGTTGGACTGGCGGTTCGATCTGATCTTCGGAACGCTGTCCGTCGTGCTCGCGGTGCTGTACCTGCTCGGCGTGCGGCGGCTGCGAGCGCGGGGCGACGCGTGGCCGGCCGGGCGGACGGTCGCCTGGCTGTCCGGTTGCGCGGTGCTGCTCGTCACCACCTCCTCCGGCGTCGGCCGGTACTCGCCCGCCATGTTCAGCGTGCATATGGGAGCGCATATGGCGCTGTCCATGCTCGCGCCGATCCTGTTGGCTCTCGGTGGCGCGGTGACGCTGGCGCTGCGGGCGCTGCCCCCGGCGGGCCGCGGTGGCGTGCCCGGTCCGCGGGAGTGGCTGCTTGCCGCGGTGCACAACCCGGTGTCGCGGTTCCTGACCCACCCCATTGTGGCCTCGGCGATCTTCGTCGGCGGCTTCTACGCGCTATACCTGGGCGGCATCTTCGACGCCTACGCCGACTCGCACGCGGCACACCTGCTGATGAACGTGCACTTCCTGCTCAGCGGTTACCTGTTCTACTGGGTGGTGATCGGCATCGATCCCAAGCCGAGGCAGGTGGAGCCGCTGACCAAGCTCGCCATGGTGTTCGGCTCGCTGCCGTTCCACGCGTTCTTCGGCATCGCGCTGATGAGCACGACCACGGTGCTCGGCGGCTGGTTCTACCGCGGCCTCGGCCTGGGCTGGCACGGCGATCTGCTCGGCGATCAGCGCACCGGCGGTAGCCTCGCGTGGGCCAGCGGCGAGGTCCCCCTGGTGGTGGTGATGCTGGCGTTGCTGATCCAATGGTCGCGCAGCGACCAGCGGCTCGCGCAGCGCACCGATCGAGCCGCCGAACGCGACAACGACGCCGCACTCGCCGCACACAACGCGATGTTCGCCGAACTGGCCAAGCGGGATGGAGAAGTGCGTAAGTGAGTGAACGCGCCACCACGGTCCAGCCACACAGACCGGTCGGGCGGGTGGAACGGTCGGACGTGCGATCCGCACGCAGGCGGCTGGCCGGACAGATCCGCAAGACACCGGTCTTCCACACCTCCATCGCGAGCCCGTCCGGCCCCGTGCCGGTGACGATGAAGCTCGAGCACCTGCAGCACGGCGGGACGTTCAAAGTGCGCGGCAGCCTCAACGCGCTGCTCGAGTCGGGCGCGGGCGTCGATGAGGTGGTGATCGCCTCCGGCGGTAACGCCGGTATCGCGGCGGCGCTGGCCGCCGCGCGGCTCGGCAAGTCCTGCACGGTCGTCGTCCCGGAGACGGCGCCGCACACCAAGGTCGCCGCGATGTGGTCGCACGGCGCCGAGGTGCTCTGGCACGGCACCTCCTACGCCGAGGCCTTGCGGCACGCGACGGAGCTGGCCGCCGAACGCGGCGCGCTGCTGCTACACGGCTACGACCTGCCCGCGGTGGTCGCAGGCATCGGCGTGGTCGGGCTCGAACTCGAAGAGCAGGTCCGCGGCAGGCCGCCGGTGCTGGCCGCGGTGGGTGGCGGCGGGCTGGTCGCCGGGATCGCGGCCGCGGTCGGGCGCCGTCAGCGGGTGATCGGTGTGGAGCCCGACGGCGCCGCGATCCTGCGCGCCGCGTTGGGCGCGGAGCGTCCGGTGGACATCGTCGGGTCCGGAATCACCGTCGACTCGCTCGGCCCGACGCGGATCGGTGACATCGCACTAGACCTCGCCCGCCGCCACGGCGTGCGGTCGCTGCTGGTCAGCGACGACGCGATCAGCGCGGCGCGGGAGTATCTGTGGCGCGAGTTCCGCATCCTGGTCGAAGTGTCCGGAGCCACGGCGCTGGCCGCCGTGCACAGCGGCGCCTATGTGCCCGCTCCGGACGAGCGGCCGGTGATCGTCCTCTGCGGCGCCAATACCGACGTGGCGGTGTTCTGACCGCGCGCGGAACGCTCGGTCTTCACATCTGGGGAAGTTGTCCACATTCCTGAATCGAATCGCTCGGGTCCACGGAATCGGCGCACGCTGGAAGAGCCCTCCTGGAGGGGAGGAAATCCCGGGTGATTCCGGATCCGAATGTGAAGGGGCGTGGATATGTACGAGGCGAACGCGACGGTGATCGGAACGATCGCCACTCATCCGGTCAAGCGCGACCTGACCAATGGCGAGCAGGTGGTCACCTTCCGGCTGGCGAGCAATTCCCGCCGACTGGACCACACGTCGGGGCAATGGGTGGACAACGGCACCCTGTACCTCACCGTCAGCTGCTGGCGCAGGCTGGTGGCGGGTGTCGACGCGTCCCTGCGGCGCGGGGATCCGGTCATCGCCTACGGCCAGCTGCGCTCCCATGAATACCGCAGCAAGGACGGCGTGGAACGGCGGGACCTGGAGATGCGCGCCACCGCGGTCGGACCCGACCTGGCCCGCTGTGTCGCGCAACCGACGCGGTTGTCCGACCTGCCGCCGCGGAATACTTCCGGGGTGGTGAGCGCTGAAGGTCGGGTGCCGGTCGCCGACGCGCCGGGGGAGAATAACGCTGCCGTCGGTTCGGCGCCGCCTCACGGCAGTGCACCCGAGCCGGTCGACGCCTGATCCCGCGACCGGTTTTCGTCCCGGCGGCAGGGTAGCTCTGCTTCGTCCTCCCATCTCTCGCACCGATAGGCTTCACACTTATGGCTGAGTTCATCTACCAAATGAAGAAGGTTCGCAAGGCGCACGGCGACAAAGTCGTGCTCGACGATGTCACCTTGAACTTCCTTCCCGGCGCCAAGATCGGCGTCGTCGGCCCGAACGGCGCGGGTAAATCCAGCGTGCTGAAGATCATGGCCGGACTGGACCAGCCCAACAACGGTGACGCGTTCCTCGCCGCGGGCGCCACCGTCGGCATCCTTCAGCAGGAGCCGCCGCTCAACGAGGAGAAGACCGTCCGCGGCAACGTCGAGGAGGGCCTCGGCGAGATCAAGGTGAAGCTGGATCGCTTCAACGAGATCGCCGAGCTGATGGCCACCGACTACTCCGACGAACTCATGGAGGAGATGGGCAAGCTGCAGGAGGAACTGGACCACGCCGACGCGTGGGACCTGGACTCCCAGCTCGAGCAGGCGATGGACGCGCTGCGCTGCCCGCCGCCGGACGAGCCGGTCACCAACCTCTCCGGTGGTGAGCGCCGCCGCGTGGCGCTGTGCAAGCTGCTGCTGAGCAAGCCCGACCTGCTGCTGCTCGACGAGCCGACCAACCACCTCGACGCCGAGAGCGTGAACTGGCTCGAGCAGCACCTGGCGCAGTACCAGGGCGCCGTGCTCGCGGTCACCCACGACCGGTACTTCCTGGACAACGTCGCCCAGTGGATTCTGGAGCTCGACCGCGGCCGCGCCTACCCGTACGAGGGCAACTACTCCACCTACCTGGAGAAGAAGGCCGAGCGGCTCGAGGTGCAGGGCAAGAAGGACCAGAAGCTGCAGAAGCGGCTCAAGGAAGAACTCGCCTGGGTCCGTTCCGGCGCCAAGGCCAGGCAGGCCAAGAACAAGGCCCGCCTCGGCCGGTACGAGGAGATGGCTGCCGAGGCGGAGAAGATGCGGAAGCTGGACTTCGAGGAGATCCAGATTCCCGCGGGCCCGCGCCTGGGCAACGTGGTGGTGGAGGTCGAGCACCTGGACAAGGGCTTCGGCG
Organism: Nocardia sp. NPDC003726; assembly: GCF_053586955.1. NCBI lineage: Bacteria > Bacillati > Actinomycetota > Actinomycetes > Mycobacteriales > Nocardiaceae > Nocardia > Nocardia sp. NPDC003726. Next base: position 201,524 of record NZ_JBSFNF010000002.1, read on the forward strand.
ACCGTCAGCTGATCAAGGACCTGTCGTTCACCCTGCCGCGCAACGGCATCGTCGGCGTGATCGGGCCCAACGGCGTCGGTAAGACGACGCTGTTCAAGACCATCGTCGGGCTCGAGTCGCCGGACAGCGGCGAGGTGAAGGTCGGCGAGACGGTCAAGCTCAGCTACGTCGACCAGAACCGCGCGGGCATCGACCCCAAGAAGACGGTGTGGCAGGTGGTCTCCGACGGCCTCGACTACATCGAGGTCGGCCAGCAGGAAATGCCGTCGCGCGCCTACGTGAGCGCGTTCGGCTTCAAGGGCCCCGACCAGCAGAAGCCCGCGGGCGTCCTGTCCGGCGGTGAACGCAACCGGCTGAACCTGGCGATGACGCTCAAGCAGGGCGGCAATCTGATCCTGCTGGACGAGCCGACCAACGACCTCGACGTCGAGACCCTCGGCTCGCTGGAGAACGCGCTGGAGAAGTTCCCCGGCTGCGCCGTGGTCATCTCCCACGACCGCTGGTTCCTCGACCGCACCTGCACCCACATCCTGGCGTGGGAGGGCGATTCCGACAACGAGGCCAAGTGGTTCTGGTTCGAAGGTAACTTCGAAGCGTACGAGGCCAACAAGGTCGAGCGGCTCGGCCCGGAAGCGGCTCGCCCGCACCGGGTTACGCACCGCAAGCTCACCCGCGGCTGAGTTCGCCCGCACAGGGCGGGTGCGCGGTGTGGCCGCACCCGCCCTATGCGACGCACGGCCTTGGATCTTCTGGGCGGCCCGGGGTGCCGGCCGCCGCAGCGGTTCGAGGTCGTCGTTCGGCGAAGGATCTCGCCCGTGGAGCTCTCGGGCTGAATGCTCGCATACGAGTGCGGTGCGTTTGGGGGTTGATAGGGGGCAGGACGAGGGCGGGGGACGCGTATGAGCCAGGCCGGGGCACGGGGCTTCACCACCGCGCTGCGACAGCGTGATCCTGTCCGGCCCGTGGCGAGCAGGGACAGTGGTTCGGCTCTGTTCATCGCCGGTGGTTGTGCGACCGATGGCGCTGCCCGGCATCTCCGCGGAGATCGCCGCGCGGGTTACGTGCAGGGCGTTCGACACGGCTGCCTGCGGCGACTCCGGACAATATCGCCGAGGTGCGCTCGCAGGGGTACCGCTGCCTGCTTCGACGAGCGGGCGCTGCCTGGCGTTTGCTGGTGTGGCGTGCGGTGCGGGTAGGCCCCGAAATTCGGGTCGGAAGCAGGGGATGAGAGCTGCGGTGGGGTGGAGCGAAAAGTCTTTCCGGGGAACGCGGAACAGGAGTGACACCTACCCGCGCGTAGCTCGCTAGGGTGGGAGTTGTGAATGCGCAGGCGCAGTTCGAGCAATCGGTGGCATCGACCGCCGACGCGGTGGCCGAGCTGACCCGAGGTACCGGTGCGGCGCCGCTGCCGCCGCGGATACGACCTGTAGCGCTCACCTGACATTCGCGGGTCCGACTTCTGTGCTGTGCCCGAGGTTGTCGCGTGCGATCTCGGCATACGAGCGGCGAACTCCGCCGTCGTGGTGAACCACCGGATGTGAAAAGGGAATTCACCCACGCGTCATCGGCGCACAGTTACCCTCGGACCGGCGTCACTTTGTTACGGAACCGATATCCGAGGGAGTTGGCGAAAAATGACCGTCTCGTCCGAATTGTCCAGCGCGGCGTGGGCCGCGGGTTTGCCGCAGTCGCTGCGCGGCGAACTCGCGACGCTCGAGGAGGCGTACTTCCGCCACGTCGACGCGGGCGATGTGGACTGTGCGATCACCGGCATCACCCAGATCTTCCGAAGGCATCTGGAGTTGGCCGTCACCCGCCGCCCCGGTCGCGCGCTCGTGCGGGTGTATCACCCGGACGATCGCTCCGGAATCGGTGCGGCGGTGCAGATCGTCACCGACGACATGCCGCTGCTGGTCGAGTCGATCAGCTCGTCGCTGAGCCGCCTCGGTGTCAGTGTCAGCGAGATCATCCACCCGATCTTCGAGGTCGAGCGAGACGAAGAGGGACGGCTGACGCACGCCGCCGCGCACGAGGTGGACGGCACCGGTGGCGCGGGGCTGCGCGAGTCCTGGATGCATGTGCAATTGCACCCGTCGACCAGCGCAGCGCTGCTGGCCAAGGTCGAGTCCGCGGTGCCGGACGTGGTGGACGACGTGCGTCAGGTGATCGGTGACACCGAGGCCATCGAAGCCGTGCAGAGCAAGCTCGCCGACGATCTGGAACAGGCCGCGCGATCCGGGTCGGCGCCTTTCCCGGCCACCGAACTGACCGACACCGCCGCCTTGCTGCGCTGGCTGGCCGGGGGCAACTTCACCCTGCTCGGATACGCGCGCTACCGGCTGAGCTCCGACCAGGGCCGGGAGTTGTCCACCGTCGTGCCCGACACCTGCCTCGGCGTGCTGCGCCCGGACGTCGGCACCGACTTTCACGTGCCGGTCAACGGCGGTGACCGTCCGCTGCTCACGCTGACCCAGGGTCTGGTCCCCGCCACCGTGCACCGTGCGGTGTACCCGTACTTCGTCGGCGTAGCGGATTTCGACGCCGAGGGAACGATCGTCGGCGAACACCTGTTCATCGGCGTCTTCACCGTCACCGCCGTGCACGAGAACGTCCTGGACATCCCGGTGATCGAACGCCGGGTCCGCTCGGCGATCGAGGCGAGCGGATTCGACCTGGATTCGTTCTCCGGTCAGGCCATGCTCGAGGTGATCCAGTCCTTCCCGCGCACCGAACTGTTCTCCGCCGACGGTGACACGCTGCGCCGCACCGCCACCGCCGTGCTGAGCGTCGGCCTGCGGCGCCAGGTGCGCCTGTTCCTGCGCGCGGACACCTACGGCCGCTATGTCGCCTGCCTGGTCTATCTGCCGCGTGATCGGTACACCACCAGCGCGCGACTCGAGATGCAGGAGATCCTGGTCCGCGAACTGGGCGGCGTGTCCATCGACTACTCCGCGCGGGTGGGCGAAAGCGAATTGGCGCGAGTGTATTTCACCGTGCGCATGCCGGAGGCCGAACTCGGTGTTCCGCGTCGTACGCCGCCCGCCGTCGACACCTCCGAGCCCAACCGGCTGCGTTTGCAGAGCCTGCTCGCCGAAGCCAGCCGCACCTGGGACGACCGGCTGAACGACGAGGTGAGCACGTCGACGGTGCTCGATCCCGCGGTGGTGCAGCGGTACGCGGAAGCCTTCCCCGAGGGCTACAAACAGGATTTCGCCGCGGACCGCGCGCTGAAGGACATCGTGCGCCTCGACCGTCTGCGCGACGGCGACATCGACCAATTCCTGTACCGGAAGCCCGATTCGGCGCCGGGTTCGTGGCGTTTCACGCTCTACGTCGGAGGCAGCGGCATCTCGTTGAGCCAGGTGCTCCCGCTGTTGCAGAGTCTCGGCGTGGAGGTGGTCGACGAGCGGCCGTACCAGATCGAGCTGGAGGCCGCGGCCGACAGCGCCGGCGGTGAGCGGTGGATCTACGACTTCGGCCTGCTCGCTCGCCCGGAGTTGCTGCGCAGTTCGCTCGATCGCGATCTGGACGCCGAACTGCTCGAGTCCTCCAAACGCGCCGACGTGCTGGAGGCGGAGGTGCGTGGGCTGCGGGAACGGTTCGTGGAAGCCTTCGGGGCCATGTGGTACGGCCGCGCGGAGGCGGACGGCATGAACGAGCTGGTGCTGCGCGCCCGGCTGCCGTGGCGGGCCGTGTCGATCCTGCGCACCTACGCGAAGTACCTGCAGCAGGCCGGTTTTCCGTACAGCCAGGCCAATATCTGCCGCGTGCTGCTCACCTATCCGGATATCGCGCGCCTTTTCGTCGACCTGTTCGCGGCGCGCTTCGACCCCGACACGGTGTCCGCCGAGCATGCCACGGAGCTGGAAACCCAGGTGCGGGGGCGGATCGACGAGGTGGTCAGTCTGGATGCCGACCGCATCCTGCGCGCGATCCTCGGCCTGATCAAGGCGACCTTGCGGACCAATTACTACGTGACCGACGCGGAAGGCAGGCCGCGCGACTTCGTCTCGGTGAAGGTGGAACCACGGGAGATCGCCGAACTGCCGAAGCCGAAGCCGCAGTTCGAGATCTTCGTCTACTCGCCGCGGGTGGAAGGCGTGCACCTGCGCTTCGGTCCGGTGGCGCGCGGTGGTCTGCGGTGGTCGGACCGGCTGGAGGATTTCCGCACGGAGATCTTGGGTCTGGTGAAGGCGCAGGCGGTGAAGAACGCGGTGATCGTGCCGGTCGGCGCCAAGGGCGGTTTCGTGGTGAAGCAGCCGCCCGCGTCCACCGGCGATCCGGTCGCCGACCGGCAGGCGTTGGGTGCGGAAGGCGTCGCCTGCTACCGCACGTTCATCTCCGGCCTGCTGGATGTCACCGACAACGTGGATCGCGCGAGCGGGGAGGTCTTGCCCCCGGCCCGGGTGGTGCGGCGCGATGGGGACGACACCTACCTGGTCGTGGCGGCGGACAAGGGGACCGCGACGTTCTCCGACATCGCCAACGAGGTGGCGCAGAGTTATGGCTTCTGGTTGGGTGACGCGTTCGCCTCCGGCGGTTCGGCGGGGTACGACCACAAGGCGATGGGCATCACCGCCAAGGGTGCGTGGGAGAGCGTCAAGCGTCATTTCCGTGAGATGGAGATCGACACGCAAACCCAGGACTTCACCGTGGTCGGCATCGGTGACATGAGTGGTGACGTGTTCGGCAACGGGATGTTGTTGTCCGAGCACATTCGTCTGGTGGCCGCTTTCGACCACCGCCACATCTTCCTCGATCCCGACCCGGACGCGGCTCGCTCGTACCGGGAGCGGCAGCGGATGTTCGCGTTGCCGAGGTCGTCGTGGGCGGATTACGACACCTCGCTGATCAGTCCCGGCGGCGGGGTGTGGGATCGCACCGTGAAGGCCGTGCCGATCAGCCCGCAGGCCAGGGCGGCCCTCGGACTGGGCGATGATGTCGTGTCGCTGTCGCCGCCGGATCTGGTGCGCGCGATCCTGCTGGCTCCGGTCGATCTGCTGTGGAACGGCGGCATCGGCACCTACATCAAGGCCAGCACGGAGACCAACGCGGAGGTGGGCGACAAGTCCAACGACGCGGTCCGGGTCAACGGAAACCAACTGCGGGCCAAGGTGATCGGCGAGGGCGGCAACCTCGGCGCCACGGCGCTGGGCCGCATCGAGTTCAACCGCAACGGCGGCAAGATCAATACCGACGCGCTGGACAACTCGGCCGGCGTGGACTGCTCCGATCACGAGGTGAACATCAAGATCCTGCTCGACGCCGTGGTCTCCGGCGGTCAGTTGCCGCAGGATGAGCGCAATCCGCTGCTGGCCTCGATGACCGACGAGGTCGCCCGGATGGTCCTGCAGGACAATGTGGCGCAGAACTTCCTCATGGGCCTCTCGCGCACCGAGGCGCCGCAGATGCTGAGCGTGCAGACGCGGCTGATCGAGGAACTCGAGGAGCGGCGCGGCCTGGACCGCGAACTCGAGGCGCTGCCGTCGGATCAGGAGATGAAGCGCAGGCTGGAGGAAGGCTCCGGACTGGCCTCACCGGAGCTGGCCAATCTGATGGCGCATGTGAAGCTGTCGCTGAAGTCCGATCTGCTCGGGTCCGATCTGCCCGACAGCCAGTACTTCGCGGCCCGGCTGCCGGAGTACTTCCCCACACCGCTGCGGGATCGTTTCGCGGCGGCGATCAAGCGGCACCGGCTGCGCCGGGAGATCGTCACCACCATGATCGTCAACGAGATGGTGGACTACGGCGGCATCACCTACGCCCACCGGTTGAACGAGGAGGTCGGCGCCACCACCACCGACGCGGTGCGCGCTTTCGCCGCGGCGAGCGGGATCTTCGACCTGCACGAGCGATGGGCGCGAATCCGCGCTTGCGACGCGCCCACCCCGGTGCGCGACCTGATGGAACTGGAGACGAAGCGGACCCTGGACCGGGCGTCCCGGTGGCTGCTGAGCAACCGCCCGCAGCCGATCGCGGTGGGCTCCGAGATCAGCCGGTACCGCGCCGACGTGCGGGAACTCGCACCGAAGGTGCCGGGATGGCTGCGCGGGCACCACGTGTTCACCCTGACCGACCGGTCCGCCGAGCTGATCGCTCGCGGCGCGCCGACCGACCTGGCCACCGAGGTCTTCGGCCTGCTGCACCTGTTCCCGCTGCTGGACATCGTGGACATCGCCGACATCACCGACCGGGACGGTGACGAGGTCGGTTCGCTGTACTACGCGCTCAACGATCACCTCAAGATCGACTGGCTGCTGCAGGCGGTCAGCCACCTCGAACGCGGCGACCGCTGGCACGCGCTGGCGCGGCTGGCCCTGCGCGACGACATGTACGGGTCGCTGCGCTCCCTCACGCTCGATGTGCTCTCCGGCGGCGACCCCGAGGAGACGGCGGACGAGAAGATTGCATACTGGGAGTCGAAGAATCAGTCCCGCCTCGGGCGAGCCAGGGCGGCGCTGTCGGAATTGTTCGAGTCCGGAACCCACGATCTCGCCACGTTGTCGGTTGCAGCGCGGCAAGTGCGGAGCATGGTGAGCGGGGTGGGCGCTCAATCGGAGGTACCACGTTGACGAGTTCGGTGAGCGGAAGCGGGAAGGCCGCGGGCAGCCTGGTGCTGCCGCGGCGGTTCCACGCCAAGGTGGACGTCAGGTGGTCGGACATGGACGTGTTCCAGCACGTCAACCATGCCCGGATGGTGACGCTGCTGGAAGAGGCGCGGATTCCGTGGCTGTTCGAGGACGGCCGCCCGACCGCGCCGCTGCGTGAGGGTTGTGTCCTCGCCGACCTGCGGGTGCGCTACCGCGGTCAATTGCGGCACGAGGACACGCCGCTGGACATCGCCATGTGGATCGAGCAGTTGCGCGCGGTCGATTTCACCATCGGCTACGAGGTGCGTGCGGCGGGCGCGCAGCCCGATTCGCCCGCCGCCGTGGTGGCCTCCACGCAGATCGCGGCGTTCGACATGCGAGCACAGCGATTGCGCAGGCTCACCGACGCCGAGCGTGATTACCTGTCGGAATGGATGGAGTGAACGACCGCGCGCCGATGGTGGCCGAGTGCTGACGGCGGAGCAGCCGTGATGACGGAACAACGAGTGCTGCGCGTGCCCGATCCGGCGGAGCGGGAGAATCTCGCGACGTTCCTGACCAGGGCCGTGCGGCTGGACCCAGCGGCGGTGGTGCGCTTGCGCCGCCGCGGGGAGAAGTACGTTTCGGCCTGGGTGGCGACGGGCTTCGAGGCGCTGGCGATGCGCACCGTGGTCGCCGAACTGGGCGTCGACGACGTGACGGTCGGCGCCGACCTGGTGCTCGCCGGTTCGGCTGTCGGCGGTCCGATCGACCTCGGATTTTCGATGGACTCCGCGTGGCGCGGCGCGCTGCCACCCACCGACGGTTTCGTGCACGTCGACGATGTGCCCGCGCGCACGCTGGTCGAACTCGCCGAGCAGGGTGCGCAGCTGGCGCGGGAACACGGCAGCGGTCACGGTCCGCCCGCCTCGCTGCTGGATCAGGCGGTGCTGACCGTGTCCGGCGGAGGCACTCGGGTGCAGGTGCCGATGCGCGTGGTCTTCGCGCTCACGGCGATGGACTTCATCCCGCACTCGGGGGAGAAGGCCGACCCCCGGCGTATTCCACCCGCCGAGATCGTCCGTGTCCGCGCGACCAGAACGTGGCTGCGGCTCGACGCCCGCTACGGTTCGGTGGCTCGTCGGCTCGGCGGTGGGATTCCCTTACTGCCGCAGTGAGTTTCGCCAGGGTGCTCAGGGGTATGCGGGGCAGGTGATTCGCGCGGGGACACAAGCGCTTCGCCGTGCAAGTGGCTATGTGGATAGCTTCCTCGGCCCGGCCGACTCACCCCACGAGCCATAGCCAGCGGCGACGCAGGCTATGCACTTCTCGTGCCGTTCCGCGTGCCAGGCGAAGGCCCGAACGTAGCAGATCGCGAGGTCGAGGCCGGTTCCGGCAGCGTTGGTCCCGAGAGTCCTCCAGCCGGTCGAGGGTTGGATTCGGGTGGCCCGGAAGGCGGATCAGATCAGCTGTTACGTTTCCGCGCACCCCTTTCGCGGTGAAGGGTTCCACCGTGATTTCTCGCGTAGCAAACAATTGCTCGGAAGCGATCGATGGGTAGGCGGCGCCGTCGGCAGGAGGGGACGGCGCCGCCTGCCTCTGTGCGAAACCGGCTGTCGCGCATCCCGGCTAGGCGACGCCGAGCAGGCGGATGAATGCCGTTGTCGCGGCGGCGGCGAGAATCACCAGCAGGATCGGTTGCCGGAACCAGGCCACCAGCCCACCGGCGAGAACGCCTGCGGGCACGGCGAATCCGAGGTCCGCGGTGCCCAGCGGCAGGGTGGTGACGGCCACGAGCGCGGTGAGCAATACGACGGCGCCGATCTCCAGCAGGCGCACCACACGCGCGGGCAGGCGTACTCGGTCGCGGAGTGCGGGTCCGGCCCAGCGGAAGGCGTAGGTGCCCGCGGCGAGTGCGACGACTCCGGCGGCCAGCATCACGCCGCTCCCGACACGGTCGCCTGCCGCGGCTTCTCCCGCGCCGCGACCAGCACCCCGGACAGGGCGAGCAGCACCGGCAGCCCCGTAGGCAGGAACGGCGCACTGACCAGAGCGACCGCGGTGCCGACCGCCACCGCGGCGAGGGTGGTGCGCTCCCGCAGCGCGGGCAGCACCAAGGCGAGCAGAACCGCGGGGAACACGGCATCGAGTCCCAGCGCCGAGGTGTCGGTGACCACCGATCCGATCAGCGCTCCGACGGCGGCGCCGCCCGGCCAGGCGAGCAGCACCCCCGCGCCGGTGATCCAGTAGGCCGCGCGCCTGCGTCGCGCGTCCGGTTGCGCGATGGTCATCGCGACGGACTCGTCGTTCATGAGATGGACCCCTAGCGAGCGCCGCCAACCCATGCCGACCGCATCGGGTACCGACAGCCCGTAAGGCACGTGCCGGGCGTTGACCAGCAGCCCGGCCAGCACCGCCGCGATGGGATTGCCCCCGGCCGCCACGATCCCGAGAAACAGGAACTCCGAACTCCCGGCGAGCACCACGCACCCGAGCAGCACCGGCAGCCAGACCGGAAAGCCCGCCGCGACCGCGGTCGCCCCGTAGGAAATCCCGATCACCCCGACGGCGAGGCAGACCGCCCCGATCCCGAGCAGCGCATCCCGATCCAGTGTTCGCCATATCGAACGCATGTTGTTTATAGTGGACACAGCGCCGCGCTTCGTCAACATGGTTTCCCCGGCGAAAGCTTCGTCCGGGCAAGCACCGGCGGGGCCGGGCCATTCTGCGGCAGGCGTGTCGCGGAGCATGGTGCCAGGGAGCCGGATCACCGGCGGTGCGCGAGAAGGATGGTTGCGAGATGCCCGGCGCTTCTGTTCCGGGGTGAGCCTGATCGGCACCGTGGCGGCCTCGCCCGTCCCGCTGCCTCGGTCACGCGGTTCTGGGCCGCAGGCAACCAAGGCTCGCGCCGCAACCGAGCCAGGCCGCCCAGCGCAACACCAGGCCGCCGGCGCAGCAAGAGACGCCCACAGCGCCAACAGTCCCTCGCGCAGCAAGTGCCTCGCGCTGCAGCAGGTCGTTCGCAACAGCAGGCCGGTGGCGCGACAGCGGGTGGTATCGCACGGCAGGCGTTCCCGCCGAAGCGTCAGCGCCGGGTGGAACCGCAGGACGAGACCCCACAGCCCGACCGCAGGTTCCGAGCGGAGCGAGACCTGGCATTGTCGAACACGCCGCGACGAAGTCGCGGCCGAACAAGCACAGCGAACACCAGCGCCGCAGGCGCTGGAAGAACCAACGGAGCGGGAGATGACGCAGCAAGACGCGACGACGACCCCGAAGGCGGTGATCGCCGCCGCCCTCCGCCGCGAGCGCACTCGGGCCGGACTGTCGTTGAGCGAGGTCGCCAGCCGGGCGGGCATCGCGAAATCCACCCTGTCGCAACTGGAGTCGGGAACCGGGAACCCGAGCCTGGAGACCTTGTGGGCGTTGTGCGTCACGCTGGACATGCCGTTCTCCCGCTTGCTCGACCCGCCGCGCCCGAACGTGCACGTCATTCGCGCCGGTGAGGGCCCGGTCGTGGCGGCGGAGCGATCGGAGTACCGTGCGACGCTGCTGGCGGCCGGACCGGCCAATTCTCGCCGCGACCTGTTCCGCATCACCGCCGAACCGGGGCATGCCCGCCGATCGGATCCGCATATCGCCGGTGTGGTCGAGCATGTGCTGCTGGCGGAAGGACGTGCACTGGTCGGCCCCGTCGACGCGCCTGTCGAATTACACCCGGGCGATTACATCGCGTACCCGGGTGATCAGCCGCATGTCTTCGAGGCACTGGCGTCGCCGACCTGGGCGACGCTGGTGGTGGAGTACACCTGATCGATCAGGCGGCGCCTTCGCCGAGATACTGCAACCACACCGGGTCGAGATCGGCAGTGGTGGACAGCAGGCGCCAGTGCGGGCCCTTGGGGGAGACCAGCGGGGCGCGCAGCGTCCAGCCCAGCTCACTGAGCAGTTTGTCGGCTTTGCGATGGTTGCACGGCGCGCAGCTGGCGACGCAGTTCTCCCAAGAATGTTCCCCGCCGCGGCTGCGCGGGATGACGTGGTCGATCGTCTCGGCCTTGCCGCCGCAGTAACCGCAGCGGTAGCGATCGCGGTGCATGAGGGCGGCGCGGGTCATCGGCACCCTGGCGCGGTACGGAACGTGCACGTAGGTGCGCAGGCGGATCACCGAGGGAATGGTCACCGACGTGTCGGCGGAGTGCACTACCGGTCCCTCGTCGTTGTGGTGGACGGCGTCGGCCTTGTCGCAGATGAGCAGCACGATCGCGCGGCGCGCGGACAATGCGGTGAGCGGCTCGTAGGTGGCGTTCAACAGCAGCACCCTGGTCTTGAGCCAGTTCGTGCCCTCGGACGGCGGGGCGGTGGGGCGGGGTCCGTGGTCGTGATGACCACGATGTCCACCCGGATATCGTTCGGACAAGATGTGCAGCGGAGTAGCCCCCGACCCACGATTGTGGACGTCGGCGGGCTGGAGTTGTCGGTGCGCTCGCGCCTCTGATCGGGCGCCGTGCCGCTGCTTCATCTCGACCTCGATTTCATGATTGGCAGGATCATGTGGTATCTGCAAAGCAGAGACTGTCACCCAGTTGACCATGGAATGTCGGGCATTGCACGGTGATTTTCGACAATGTCCGGTTAACTGTGGCTGAAGTGCCATTCCGGCGCGATGTTCCGGTTGCCGATCGGCGGTGCGAGGGCGGTGCGGCGGCGGTGCCGGGGCGCGGGCACAATGGACAGCGGCGCATCCGGTGAAGCGAGAGGGTCTATGACTTCGGGCGAGCAAACGGCGACGTCGTTCTACGAGGCGGTCGGTGGGGCGGAGACGTTCCGGCGGCTCGTCGCGACGTTCTATCGCGAGGTGGCCGCCGACGAAGTGCTGCGTCCGCTGTATCCGGAAGAGGATCTCGGTCCGGCGGAGCGTCGTTTGCGGATGTTCCTGGAGCAGTACTGGGGCGGTCCGCGCACCTACTCCGACGAGCGCGGCCACCCCCGGCTGCGCATGCGGCACATGCCGTTCACCATCGGGCCGATCGAGCGCGACGCGTGGCTGCGGTGCATGCATATCGCGGTCGCGGAGATCGAGCCGGAAACCTTGGACGACGAGCACCGCAAGGCGCTGCTCGACTACCTGGAGATGGCGGCCAACTCATTGGTGAACGCGCCGTTCTGACCACGCGCCCAGCACGGCGGCGATGGTGTGTTTTCTACCGCGTTGTGGTGGTGAAAAATTCGCTGATGAACAACGGGTGACGCGGTGCTTGCCCGCGAGAGACGGAGCTGAGCACCGTTTTTCGCTCATCCCGGTGACGGTGCTGAATATTTGCCCACGATTCGAAGCGGGGTGACGCCTGAAGGCTTTCGCGTCGGAACTTTGGCACTATTGCGGATGTGAGTGATGCACCAGCCTTAACGGCGCCGGTGGATCGTGCCACGCAGTCGTGGTGGCGGTCGGCCGTGTTCTACCAGGTTTATCCGAGATCCTTCGCGGACTCGAGCGGAGACGGGATCGGCGATCTCGGGGGAGTCCGGGACAAACTGGGCTATCTCGAACTGCTCGGCGTCGATGCCCTGTGGATCTGCCCCGTGATGCGTTCGCCGATGGCCGACGGTGGCTACGACGTTGCCGACCCCCGCGACATCGATCAGCTCTTCGGCGGGCTCGCCGCGATGGACGCGCTGATCGCCGAGGCGCACGCCCGCCGGATCAAGGTCACCATGGACTTGGTGCCCAATCACACCAGCGACCAGCATCCGTGGTTCCGCGCGGCGCTGGCGGCGGCTCCCGGCAGCCCGGAGCGCGACCGCTACATCTTCCGCGACGGCCGTGGCCCCGGTGGCGCCGAGCCGCCGAACAATTGGCCCAGCATCTTCGGCGGCCCGGCCTGGACCAGGATCACCGAACCCGACGGCACGCCCGGCCAGTGGTACCTGCACCTGTTCGCTCGTGAACAGCCCGACCTGAACTGGTCGAATCCCGAGGTCGCCGCCGATTTCGAGCAGACGCTGCGGTTCTGGCTCGACCGCGGGGTGGACGGATTCCGGATCGACGTCGCGCACGGCATGGCCAAACCCGACGGTCTGCCCGACATGCCGGAGCTGTCCGTCTCGGCCCTGCTCGCGCACGACGACAGCGACCCGCGCTTCAACAATCCCGCCGTGCACGACATCCACCGCCGGATCCGCAAGGTGGTCGACGAGTACCCGGACGCGGTGCTCATCGGCGAAGTGTGGGTCGAGGACAACGCCCGTTTCGGCGAGTACGTACGCGCCGACGAACTGCACCTCGCGTTCAACTTCCGCCTCGCGGAATCGGCGTTCGACGCCGACGCGGTGCGCGACGCCGTGGACAACTCGCTGGCCGCCGTCGCGCCGGTCTTCGCCGTGCCCACCTGGACGCTGTCCAACCACGACATCGAGCGGGAGGTCACCCGGTACGGCGGCGGCGCGCTCGGCGTCGCGCGGGCACGGGCGATGATCCTGCTGGAACTCGCGCTGCCCGGCGCGGTGTTCATCTACAACGGCGCCGAACTGGGCCTGCCCAACGTCGACGACCTGCCGGACGAGGTCTTGCAGGATCCGGTGTGGGAGCGCTCCGGCCACACCCAGCGCGGCCGCGACGGCTGCCGGGTGCCGCTGCCGTGGGAAGGCGCAGCGCCGCCGTACGGGTTCACCACCGGGACGCCGTGGCTGCCGATGCCGCTCGGCTGGGCGCCGTTGACCGTGGAAGCCCAGCTCGAGGAGCTGGGATCGACCTTGTCGCTGTATCGCCTTGCGATCGAGTTGCGTGCCCAGCGGCCGGAGTTCGCCGGGGACCGGATCGAGTGGTACGGCAGCCCGCCGGGTTGTCTCGCGTTCCGCAGGCCGGGTGGACTGGTGTGCGTGCTCAACGCCTCGGACCTGCCGATCCAGCTCCCGCCGGGAGACGTTCTGCTGTCCAGCGCGCCGACCGACGGCGGCCAGCTGCCGCCGAACGCGGCCGCATGGTTGGTTTGAGGAAAACCGGAAAGACCCAGCTCACGGTGGGTGCACCGGACACGGGCGGCACTCCGGCTCGACCGGACGGAGAACTACTACAGAGGATCGTCTACCTTTGATCCGTGAGCATTCTCGAGACAGTGCTGATCTTCGCCGGCATACCGCTGGTGATCTACGGCATCATCGCCGGATTGTCGTTCCTCGGTAAGCCGCTGCCTGGCGAGAAGCCGGTCCACTTCACCCTCGGTCAGAAGTGGACCGCGTCGCCGGTGCTGTGGAGTGCCACCGAAGAGGTGATCGGTTCGGGTCACCACTTCGCGGATACACCGCATGAACCCCATGCGGCCATCGAGTCCACCGCGGTGGAGCTGATCGGAGGACGGGCAAGTGGCAGGTTCTAAGTGGCCCGCGGTGGTCGAAGCCGATCTGCCGCACGGATACGCGATCACCAGTAGCGGCCGCGTCTCCGGCGTGCACGAGGCGGGCGACGTGTTCAAGGAAGCGCCGTTCGACGACGTCGAGCGGCTCACCATGGACAACGTGCTCACCGAGGCGACCCGCGCGACGAAGGTGCGTTTCAACGTCTACATCGGCGATCTGGGCGAGGACCCGGCCGCCGCGGCGGACGCGATCTTCCCCGGCACGCCCGAGGCGGCGCACTCGGTGCTCATCGCCGTCTCGCCGAACGAGAAGGCGATCGAGGTGCGCTCGGGCCGGGCCGTCGCCGACCGTGCGAACGATCGGGTCTGCCAGCTCGGCGTCACCGCCGCGCTGAGCTCGTTCCGGCAGGGCCAGCTGATCGATGGCGTGGTCTCCGCCGTCCGCGTGATGGCCGCCGCCATCGGCAGGTAGGGACAGCGAAACCCCGTACCGGCGCGTCCACCCGTCCAGGTGGACGCGCCGGTTTCGTTCTACGGCTGCGCGTCGAAGGCGCGGGCGCGCAGCGAGCGTTCGATGCCCGCCTTGCCCTCGCTGACCAGCCGGCGCAGCGCGGGCGGGTGATCGCCGGCGAGGAACTTGTCGGCGACGGCTACCGCGTCCTCGCTGATCGCCCAGTGCGGGTAGAGGCCGACCACCACGGTCTGGGCGACCTCGCTGGAGCGCCGCTCCCAGACGCCGGGCACCTCGGCGAAATACCGCTCCACGTAGTCGGCGAGCAGCTCACCCTGCCCGGCGGGCGCGAAACCGCTGACGATCGAGCGCGCGGTGACATTGGGCACCGAGTCGTCGCCCATCACCGTCGTCCACGCCTGCTCCTTCACCTCGGCGATCGGGCGCGCCGTCGCCGCGGCGGCCGCCTGCCGCTTGCCCGCCGCCGTGGGATCGTTGGCCAGCTCCTCGTCGATGACCGGCGTGTGCAGCCCCTCGGCGTCGATCTCACCCGCCGCCGCGAGCGCCGTCACGATCCGCCAGCGCAGGTCGGTGTCGACCACCAGGCCGGGCAGGCCGACCTTCGCCGGGTCGCCGTCGCGCAGCTCGCTGAGCACCTCGGTGTGCCAGGCCGATAGCTTCGCGCCGGTCAGCGCGTTGACGAAGGCGAGCTGGTGGTCGGAGCCCGGTTCGGCTTCGCGCGCCAGCTCCAGCAGCCGGTTCGCGTATTCCGGCCAGCCGGTGGTCGCGGCCCATTCCGGCTCGGCGTAGCTGCCGAGCGCGGTGTTGGCCTGCATCAGCAACCGTTGCACCACACCGATCTCGCTCTCGGCGCCGACACCGCGCTGGACCAGCGCGACGAAATCGCGGGCACGGAACTCCGCCTGGCGTGTCATCTCCCAGGCCGCCGACCAGGCCAGCGTGCGCGGCAGCGGCTCCGCGATGTCGGCGATGCGGTTGACCAGCACGTCGAGCGAATCGGCGTCGAGCCGGATCGAGCAGTAGGTGAGGTCGTCGTCGTTGACCAGCACGAATTGGCCGCGCGGCACGCCGACCAGCTCGGGTACCTCGGTGCGCTCGGCGGCGTCGAGGTCGAGTTCGACGCGCTCGGTGCGCACCAGTTTTCCGTCCTGATCGTCGTAGACGCCGATCGCCAGACGGTGCACGCGCCGCTCGCCCGCGCCCGGCTGCGCGCCCTCCTGCACGACCGCGAACGAGCTGAACCTGCCTTCGGCGTCCACCTCGAACTCGGGGCGCAGGATGTTGAGGCCGGTGGTCTTGAGCCACTGCGCGCCCCAGGTGGACAGGTCGCGGCCGGACGACTTCTCCAGCGCCGACAGCAGGTCGTCGAAGGTGGCGTTGTCATAGGCGTGGTCGGCGAAGTACGCGCGCAGGCCGGCCAGGAACGGCTCCAGGCCGACGTAGGCGACGAGTTGCTTGAGGACGCTGGCGCCCTTGGCGTAGGTGATGCCGTCGAAGTTGACCTCGACCGCGGCGAGGTCGGGGATGTCCGCGGCGATCGGGTGCGTGGACGGCAGCTGGTCCTGCCGGTAGGCCCAGGACTTCTCCACGTTCGCGAAGGTGGTCCATGCGTTGGTGTACTCGGTGGCCTCGGACTGGCACAGCACCGAAGCGAAGGTGGCGAAGGACTCGTTCAGCCACAGGTCGTCCCACCACTTCATGGTGACCAGGTCGCCGAACCACATGTGCGCCATCTCGTGCAGCACGGTCTCGGCGCGGCGCTCGTAGGACGCCCTGGTGACCTTGGACCGGAAGACGTAGTCCTCCAGGAAGGTCACCGCGCCCGCGTTCTCCATCGCGCCGGCGTTGAACTCGGGGACGAACAGCTGGTCGTACTTGCCGAACGCGTACGGGACGCCGAAGTTGCGGTGGTAGAAGCCGAAACCCTGCTTGGTCTCGGTGAACAGCCGCTCGGCATCCATGTGCTCGGCCAGCGACGCGCGGCAGTAGATGCCGAGGGGGATGTCGCCGTGCTCGTCGGTGTAGACGTCGGTCCATTGCGCGTACGGGCCCGCGATGAGCGCGACGAGGTAGGTGCTCATCTTCGGGGTGGTGCGGAAGACGTGCTTGCCCGGCTCAGCGACGAGCGTCTGCACGACGGCCGCGTTGGAGATGACCTGCCAGTCCTCCGGCGCGGTGACGGCGATGTCGAAGGTGGCTTTGAGGTCGGGCTGGTCGAAGCAGGCGAACATCCGCTTGGCGTCGGCGGTTTCGAACTGCGAGTACAGGTAGACGGCGTCGTCGGCGGGGTCGACGAACCGGTGCAGGCCCTCGCCGGTGTGCGAGTACTCGCAATCGGCTTCCACCACCAGCTCGTTGCGCTCGGCCAGGTCGTTCAGCGTGATGCCGGTCGACTCGTCGTAATCGGAGACGTCCAGCGCGGTCCCGTTGAGCACCGCCGAGCGCACGCCGCGCGCCACGATGTCGATGAACGTGCTCGCACCCGGTTTCGCGGTGAAGGTCACGGTGCTGCGGGAGAAGAAGGTCTGCTCGCCCGGCTTGCCCGCGCCGTCGGTGAGATCCAGCTCGACGCGGTAGTTCTCGACCGACACCGTCGCGGCGCGTTCGATCGCCTGGTCGCGAGTGAGATTGGGTGCGGACATAAGGCTCCTTCGTGGTCGAAGAACTGGCACGGGCGACACCCACGATGCCATTCGTCATGGCAGTTCGCGCGGGAGTTTCCCGATCAACCCTAGTGTTCACGGGCACTCGCGCGCCGGTTCGGCGGGGCGACCGCGACGGCGCGGCGGGCGCGCTCGGGGACGGCGGTATTGTGCCTGGTACAGCGCAGGTTCACCCCACGGATTCGGAGGCTCGACGTTGAAGCATGTGCACGCCGGGAAGGTGCGTGACCTGTACGAGGACGGCGACACGCTGCTGCTGGTCGCCTCCGACCGGGTGTCGGTGTACGACGTGGTGCTGCCGACGCCGATCCCGGACAAAGGCGCTCTGCTCACGCAGCTGTCGAACTGGTGGTTCGAGTACTTCACCGACGTGCCCAACCACGTCGTCTCGGCCACCGACGTGCCCGCCGAGTTCGCCGGTCGCGGCATCCGGGTCAAGCCGCTGAAGATGGTGCAGGTGGAATGCATCGCGCGCGGCTACCTGACCGGGTCGGGGCTGGTGGAGTACCGGCAGACGGGCTCGGTGTGCGGGATCGCGCTGCCGCCCGGCCTGCGTGAGGGCGACAAGCTGCCCGAGCCGATCTTCACGCCGACCACCAAGGCGTCCGAGGGGCACGACGAGTCGATCACCTTCGCGGACGTGGTGAACCAGGAGGGGCGTGAGGTCGCCGAGCGGCTGCGCGAGCTGACCTTGCACATCTACGCCCGAGGCGCCGAGCACGCCGCCGAACGCGGTGTGATCGTCGCCGATACGAAGGTCGAATTCGGCTGGGACGGTGATGTGCTCACCCTCGGCGACGAAGTGCTGACGTCGGATTCGTCGCGGTTCTGGCCCGCCGACGAGTGGGAGCCCGGCCGCGCGCAACGCTCGTTCGACAAGCAGTTCGTCCGCGACTGGGCCACCTCGACGGGCTGGAACAAGGAGGCGCCAGGCCCGGAGATCCCGGCCGAGATCGTCGCGGCGACCCGGCAGAAGTATGTGGAGGCCTACGAACTCGTCACCGGCCGCAGCTGGGCGGGCCTGCCGCGCTGACGGTCAGTCCGCGAGCAACTCGGCCAGCCGATCCAGACAGGGTCGCTGCCCCGCGACGAGCTTGTCTCGCGCGGTGGCCGTATCGAACCACTCCGCGCGGTCGACCTCGGGGAACTCCGCGAGGCGACCCGAACGCGGCGGCCATTCCAACTGGAAGGTCCCCGGTACCACGGCGGCGGGATCGAGATCGCCTTCGACCGCCCACACGGTGAGGATCTTCTTGCCGCCGCTGTAGCGCACCTCGCCCAACGGCAGCCACGTGCCAGCCGGGACCGGCAGCCCGAGCTCCTCGGCGAACTCGCGGCGCGCCGCGGCCTCGGCGTCCTCCGTCTCCGGCTCGTACTCGCCTTTCGGAATCGACCACGCGCCGAGGTCTTTTCGCGCCCAGAACGGACCGCCCATGTGTCCGAGCAACACCTCGGCGGCGCCATCGGAGTTCCGGCGGAAAAGAAGGACTCCCGCACTGTGTTTGCCTGCCACCCGGGATAGTCTGCCCGGTCGCGATCGGCCGAGTGCCCTCGCGTGGCGGTGCCCGGCGCGTCGCCGGAGCAGACGCTTCCGACGAACGTATCGCCGGCTTCCGGTGACGCCGAACCGGGAATGGCGCCGCCGCCCACCTGAAGCAAGGAATCCGCTCAGTCGGTGAGGTTCACCCGCGCTTCGTGTCGCAGCCGTGCCGCACGGATGGTCAGATAGTCGCGCTCGGGCACGCTCGTCGTGCGCGCGGCCGCCTTGGTGTAGCAGTCGATGGCCGCGTCGACCGCACCGGCCATCTCGTACAGATGGCCGCGCACGGCGTCGAGCCGGTGCGTGCCGGACAGGTGGTCGTCGAGGGTCTCGACCAGCGCGAGACCCGCTTGTGGTCCCGCCACCATCGCCGTCGCCACCGCCCGGTTGAGCGTCACCATCGGATTGTCCGAGAGCCGTTCGAGCCGGTCGTACAGCGCGAGGATCTTGGTCCACTCGGTGTCCTCCGAGCGCGGAGCCTGCGCGTGCAGGACCGCTATGGCCGCCTGGATCTGGTACGGCCCGCGCAAGCCGCCTGCGAGCGTGCCGGTGACCAGGGTCGTCCCTTCGGTGATCAGCGCACGATCCCACCGCGCGCGATCCTGCTCGGCCAGCGGGATGAGTTCGCCGTGCGCGCCGGTGCGTGCGGCCCGGCGGGCGTCGGTGAGCAGCATCAGCGCGAGCAAACCGGTGACCTCGCTGTCTTCGGGCAACAGCCGGTGCACCGCTCGGGTGAGCCGGATCGCCTCGTCGGACAGGTCCGTCCGCTGCAACGTGTGCCCCGAGCTGCTGGTATGGCCCTCGTTGAAGATCAGGTACAGCACGTGCAGCACCGCGCCGAGCCGCTCGCGCCACCGCTGATCGCCCGGCTGCGCGAAGGGACGCTCGACCGTGGCCAGTTTCTTCTTCGCCCGCGTGATGCGCTGCGCCATCGTCGCTTCCGGCAGCAGGAAGGCGCGGGCGATCTGGTCGGTGCCGAGACCGCCCACCGCGCGCAGCGTCAGCGCGATGGCGGCGGCGGGCGTCAGCGCCGGATGGCAGCACAGGAACAGCATGGTGAGGGTGTCGTCGTGATCGACGGGCACGGCGTCGGTGACCTCGCGGTCGAAAGCCGTGGTCTCCCTGCGCCGCCGAGCCACCTCCGCGCGCACGGCGTCGGCCATCCGGCGCTGCGCGACCTGGATCAGCCAGGCCCGCGGATGGTCCGGCAGGCCCTCCCTCGGCCACTGGGTCGCGGCCGCGAGCAGCGCTTCCTGCAGCGCGTCTTCCGCGGTGTCGAAGTCACCGAACCGGCGGACGAGCGTTCCGAGGACCTGCGGCGCCAGTGTGCGCAGCAGGTCCTCGGTGCTCGCCGGGAGCGGTGTGTCGTCGGGCACCGCACTCCGGTCGCTCATTGCTCGGTGGCGGGGGCGCCCATCACCGCGCGAACTTCGATGTACTCGCCGATCGGTTTACCGCCTGGGCCGGGTGCGGCGGAGGCCTGCGCGGCGATCTCGTAGGCCCGCTCGGGGCTGTCCACGTCGACGATCCAGTACCCCGCCAAGAACTCTTTGGTCTCCGGGAAGGGCCCGTCCGTGACCACCGGCGCCGACCGGCCGTCCGAACTGACGATCCGCGCCTCCTCCGGACCGGCCAATCCCTGCGCGTCCACCAACTCGCCCGCCTCGGCCAGTTGCGCACCCAGCGCGCGCTGGAAGTCTATGTGGGCCCGGATCTCTTCCGGGGACCATTCGTTGATCGGTGTGTCGCAGTACGCGGTCGGCCCGTAGGTCTTCAGCAGCATGTACTTCATGATCGGTTTCCTCTCCGGCGTTCGGTCGGATGCAGCGCGCGGGTGGCGCTCGCGATGGGGTCGGAGCGCGGCGCGCGCATTCGACACATCGCGGAGGTGATCCACGTCACAGCGGCGCCGAGGTGTCGGCCAGCCGATCCGGATCCACCGGTTCGCCCGCCAGAATCAATTCCTTGATCCGGTCGGTGACGTCCCAGACGTTCACGTTCATCCCGGCCAGCACCCGGTTGTCGGCGTCCAGCCAGAACGCCACGAATTCACGTGCCGCCTTGTCGCCGCGCACGACGACCCTGGCGTGCTCGCCCGGCGCGGCGAACCCGGTGTACTCCATGCCCAGGTCGTACTGATCGGTGAAGAAGTAGGGCAGCCGGTCGTAGGAAGCCTGCTTGCCGAGCATGGTCGCGGCGGCGACCGCGGGCTGATTGAGCGCGTTCGCCCAGTGCTCGACCCGGACCCGCCTGCCGAGCACCGGGTGCTGCTGGGCGGCGATGTCGCCGACCGCGACGATGTCCGGATCACTGGTGGCCAAGCGCTCGTCGACGAGCACGCCGTCGTCCACGGCGAGTCCGGCGTCGGCGGCCAGTTCCACGTTCGGGCGCGCGCCGACGGCGACCAGCACCGCGTCGGCCTCGATCGTGCTGCCGTCGCCGAGGCGCACGCCGTTGGCGACCGCGGTGGCGATGGCGTCCTCGGTGGTGATCGCCTCGACCTGCGCGCCGAACCGGAAGTCGACGCCGTTGGCGCGGTGCAGGTCGGCGAACACCTCGCCCATCTCCGGCCCCAGCACCGCCAGCAGCGGCAGGTCGGCGCGTTCGACGATGGTCACCGCCACGCCCGCCGCCCTGGCCGCGGCGGCGACCTCCAGGCCGATCCAGCCCGCGCCGATGATGACCAGCCGCCGCGTCGCGCCGCTGAACAGCTCGATCAACGTGTCGGAGTCCTCGATGGTGCGCAAGGTGTACACGTTGGGCGCGTCGGCGCCGGGAACGGGCAGGGTCCGGGGCGTGGAGCCGGTGGCGAGCGCGAGCTTGTCGTAGGAGAGCGTGGAACCGTCGGGCAGGGTGACCGTCTTGGCCGCGGGGTCCAGCCCGGTGACGGTGGTGCCCAGCCGGACCTCGATGTGGTGATCGCGGTACCACTGAGCCGGATCGATCGTGAACTCCGGCAGCGACTTCTTCCCGGCCAGATGCTCCTTCGACAGCGGCGGTCGATCGTAGGGCAGGTGCTCCTCGGCGCCGATCAGCGTCACGGTTCCCTCGAAGTCGTTGGCGCGCAACGCTTCCGCGACCTTGGCCGCGCCCAGTCCGCCGCCGACGATGACGAAACGCTGGTCAGAACTCATCGCGGACTCCTTCTCCGAAGGGAACCAAGCTCCTGCCGGTCAACCCTACTGGCAGCCGTGCGCGCGGCTCGGGAAAACGGGCGCCGCGGGTGGGAACGAATCGCGAGCCGCCGTGGTTGCTCGGTAGGGCGGCGCAGTGTGCGGCCGCCTGTCCGCATGCGATCGAGAGGAAGCCGCCCGTGACCGACGAAGCCACCAAGGACGTCGCCGATTTCTGGTTCGACCCGCTGTGCCCGTGGTGTTGGATCACGTCGCGCTGGATCCTCGAGGTCCAGCAGGTGCGCGACATCGAAGCCCGATTCCACGTGATGAGCCTGTCGGTGCTGAACGAGGGCAAGGATGTGCCGCCGCAGTACCAGGAACTACTGGACACGGGGTGGGGCCCGGTCCGCGTCGCGATCGCCGCGGCGCAGGAGCACGGCGACAAGGTGCTGTCGCCGCTGTACACGGCGATGGGCACGCGCATCCACAATCGGCGGGCGGAATACGAACGCGAGAGCCGCAAGGAGACCCTCGCCGCGGTGATCGCCGACGCGCTGGCGGAGGTCGGCCTGCCCGCCGAGCTGGCCGCGGCCGCCGAGAGCACCGACTACGACGAGGCGCTGCGCAAGAGCCATCACGAGGGGATGGACAAGGTGGGGCCGGATGTGGGCACCCCGACCATCCACATCAACGGCACGGCGTTCTTCGGTCCGGTTCTGTCGCGGATCCCCCGCGGCGAGGAGGCGGGCAAGCTTTGGGACGCTGCGGTGGCGCTGGCGTCCTACCCGCACTTCTTCGAGCTGAAGCGCACGCGGACCGAAGATCCGTCGTTCGACTGAGCACCGTGCCCGGGTGCCGTCGCGCGGCACCCGGCCCGGTCACAGCACGGACTTCGGCGGGCCTGCCGGCGCCTGGCCGTAGGAACTCGCGTAGCCGCCCGTGGGCACAGCGGCGCCCGCGGGCGGCGCGGGGCGCAGGAACAGTTTCCCGTGCCTGCTGCGATCGCGCAGCGCCCACATCCGCCAGGTGAGCACCGGGTGGCTGGACAGAGCGTTCACCATCCAGACGAAGAACCCCTTCTCGACGGCCGCCCGATCGGCCATCTCGTCGAAGCCGACCAGCCGGTTCATGTACTTGCCCGCGGCGAGCGTGCCCATGGCGGCGGACGCGCCGGTGTGGCGATTGCAGAAGCCGTGGTTGTCGGCGGTGTACTCCTGCGCGCGGATCAAGCTGTTGCCGATGATCGGCAGGAACGGCACGAGGAACATGCCCAGCTGCCGCCAGTACGACGTGTGCCCGGCCGCGATGTGACCCACCTCGTGGCCGATGATGAACGCCAGCGCGTCGGGTTCCCGTGCGGCGCCGCCGATCTCGAACAGGTCGCTGTAGACCACCACGTAGCGCCGGAACCCGTGTCCGCTGGCGAACGCGTTGATCTGGCCGTTGCCGAGCACCACGTACGCGTCCGGCACCTTCGCCATGCCGAAGCGGGCGGCGGCGTCCACCACCATCTGATAGCCCTCGGGGAACTGCGTGGGCGACATCTTCACGCCGTTCACCCGCTGGCCCGCGTAGTTGATACCGCGACCGAACCACAGCAGCAGCGGGGCGGCCGCGAACGCGAGGACGTATTGGTCGAAGTTACCGGTGGCGAGCAGCAGCAGCGCGATCAGATACGCGAGCACGGTGAGCACCACCACGACGACGAGCATGGGGATCTCCCAACTGTGCCGGGCGGGCATGCCGAACGGTGACAGGCCGCGCGGCTGCCGCTGCGGCGGCGCCACGGGCGGCACCGGGGCGCCGGGGTAGGACCCGTAGGGCGCCGGGTACGCAGCCGGGGGCGCGGACGGATACGAGCCCGAGGTGTACTGCTGGCCGTAGGACGCGGCAGGCGTGCTCTGAGCCGGGACCCACCCACCCTGCGGGGCGTACGGGTCGGCCTGTCGGCCCGCCTGGTCGGACGGCTGGGGTTCGAACGGCTGCATGGGATGAACTCTATTCAGTTGCCGGGAAGTGGGTCGGCGCGTCGGCGGTGTACGCGGGCGCTGTGGCCGTGAACACAACTGGCGCATCAGTCGATTCGCGCAGGCCCGCCGCGGTGTTAATGGCGGGGCAAACCCTCTCGCCGCCGCGACGCGGTCACCTGACACAATGCCTGGCATGCGCGTTTACCTGGGTGCCGACCATGCCGGTTTCGAACTGAAGAATCACGTCAAGGCCCATCTGGAGCAGGCGGGCCACGAGGTCGTCGACTGCGGCGCGCTCGAGTACGACGCGCTGGACGACTACCCCGCCTTCTGCATCGAGGCGGCCCGCCGGACCGTCGCCGACCCGGGCAGCCTCGGCCTGGTGTTCGGCGGCAGCGGCAACGGCGAGCAGATCGCCGCGAACAAGGTGCCCGGCGCCCGCTGCGCGCTGGCCTGGAGCGTGGAGACCGCGAAGCTGGCCCGCGAGCACAACAACGCGCAGCTGATCGGCATCGGCGGCCGCATGCACTCGACCGAGGAGGCGCTGGCCATCGTGGACGCGTTCGTCGCCACCCCGTGGTCGGGCGAGGAGCGCCACCAGCGGCGCATCGATATCCTGGCCGAGTACGAGAAGACCGGCGTCGCCCCGGCGGTACCCGCGTACTGAGCGCACCGGGATCGTAACCGGCTGTGCCGGAAGGACATACGCTGCACCGCCTCGCGCGGCTGCATCAGCGTCGCCTCGCGGGCGGTGTGGTGCGCGTATCGAGCCCGCAGGGCAAATTCGCCGCGGGCGCTGCCCGGGTGGACGGGCAGGTGCTGACCAGAGCCGAGGCGTGGGGCAAGCACCTGCTGCACCACTACGACTCCGGCTTGGTGGTGCACGTGCATCTCGGCCTGTACGGCACGTTCACCGAATCCGCGCTGCCGATGGGGCAGCCGGTCGGGCAGGTCAGGATGCGCCTGTTCGGGCAGCGGGACGGGCAGCCCGGCTTCGGCACCGATCTGCGCGGACCTACCGCCTGCGAGATCCTGCTTCCGCCCGAGGTGACGGCGCTCACCGACCGGCTCGGGCCCGATCCGCTGCGGCGCGGCGCCGATCCGGACCGGGCGTGGCGGCGCATCCATCGTTCCCGTAGGCCGATCGGCGCGCTGCTGATGGATCAGCAGGTGGTCGCCGGGGTCGGCAACGTCTATCGAGCGGAATTGTTGTTCCGCCACCGGATCTCGCCCCACCGTCCCGGCACGGAACTGTCCGCGGGCGAATGGGCCGACATGTGGTCGGATCTGGTCGCGCTCATGCGGGTGGGGGTGCGCGTCGGAAAGATGGTCGTGGTGCGGCCAGAACACGATCACGGCGAGCCCTCCTACGCCCCGGATCGTCCGCGCACCTACGTCTATCGCCGCCAGGGCGCCCCGTGCCGTCTGTGCGGCACGCCGATCGCCCATCAGGTGATGCAGGCGCGGAATCTCTTCTGGTGCCCCACCTGTCAACCCGGCTGACCCCGGCCGGCCGCGTGGCAGCCCGGGTCAGCCTGCGACGGCGGTATCGATGTCCGGCTGGTCCGCCAGCGCGAAGCGGCGGCCACCCGCCGTCTTCGCGGAGTACATCGCGCGATCGGCGCGGCGGAGCAGATCGGTGAAATCGAGCGGGCTGCCCGGCGGGTTGTAGGCGGTGCCGACGCTCGCCGACACCGGAACGGGGCCTGCCGAGGACCAGACCGGGTCGCGCAGCGCGGCCACGATCCGGTGCGCGAGGTCACCGAGGTTGTTGTGGTGCGGGTTGGTCGCGAGCACGAATTCGTCGCCGCCGTACCGGCAGATCACCGTGTCCGGCGGGCAGGCTTCGCGCAGTCTGCCGGCCAGTTCGACCAGCACCTCGTCACCGATCGCGTGCCCGTAGCCGTCGTTGATCTGCTTGAACCGGTCCAGGTCGATCAGCAGCAGCCCGACGCCGCGCGTCGGGTCGGTGGCCATCAGGCGCACCTTGTCCTGCAGCAGCGTCCGGTTGGCCAGATCGGTGAGCGCGTCGTGGGTGGCCTCGTGGCGCAACCGGTGCTGCAGCGCGGCGATCTCCTGCACACGCAACGACACCTTGGCCGACAGGTTCTGCTCCTGTTGCGCGAGAGCGCGCTCCTGGAGCGCCTGTGCGTAACTATCGATGGCCTGGCTGGCGATGAAGGGCCAGCGTGTGGCCACCAGGGAACCGGGAGCGCCGGAGGGGAAACCGAGCAGCCAGCGCGTGGCCTGCGCCAGCATCCGGATGCGGTCGAACGGCGCCTCGGCCAGTCGCGCGCCGAGCATCCGTGCTTCCGGGACCGGGAACGGCTCGGACCTGGCGAGCGTGAGCAGGCGCTCGACGATTTCGATCAGCACCGGTTCCAACTGCTGGGGCGCCGCGCCCGAACCGGGCTCGGCGCAGACCGCACGGGCCCATGCTCGGGCCATGGCGGCTACCGGGGGCTCGATGTCGGTCGACATCGGACTCACCCGGTGTGGGCGACGTCGGTACCCGGGTGCCCTGTAGTCACACAGGCGCCGGCGTCACCCTGATCGTTCCCACTGCTACGCGGTTGTGTCCACCTGGTTCGGCGCACGGTCACCGCCCCCTTTCCAGATACCCCCGTCCGGCAAAAAGGATCCTAGCAAGCCACTCGGCATCGAAAAGCGGCGATTTGCAACGTGTTCTCGACGCCAGGCGAATGGCGATCGGGTATGTGATCGTTCCCGTCGCGTTGGTGTTACACCCGATTCCGGTTCGCCGCAAAATCGCGCCGCGACGCGCTGGCGACACGCGGTGCGAGGTGTGCGGAGAGTGGGGCGTGAGCCGCGGTGACGGTCCGGACCGGCCCCGCGCCGCCTGCCTCACGAGAATCGGTTCTCGCACGCGACGTCCTCGTCTTCCCTGTCGAGTTGCGGATGGTTGTTCCTGGCGTGTTGCGGGTCGCCCGCACGTGGTCGTCCGGCCGGGGCGGCTCGGGGTGTGTCCGCCGTCGCGAGGCACGAGGCCGGAGACCTCCGGGAACGGGATGAGGGCGCCTTCCCGTCGCCGCCCTGCCGGGAGCCGGGTTGCCGTGCGATCGGCCGAGTGTTCGCCGGACGCACTTCTCGGCGCGCACCGCCCGCTATGCCCGGTGGGGCGGCCGTGGCCGCCCCATACGCCGAGCGCGTCGGCTGTGGCGGCGAGTCCTGCGGTCCTCATCGGAATTCCCTCGAGCGAAGTTCCTGGCGTGACATGTGTGTCATCCGAGTTTCGCCCACCGGAATCCGACACGCCAGAGTTTCAATGAAAAATCACCTTTAAAATTTCCGATCGGCGCGGTATCGAGTGCCGACGGGCCTGGCGTGCGACACTGGTGCGGCAACCCTCGAGCGCTCCGCCGGGCAACCTGCGACATCGCGCTGCGCGGGGGGCTGATTGGCGTTTCGCAAGCCGGGTTCGGTACAGTCGGATCGCACACGACATCGTGGCGATCCCATCGGTGTCGTATGCCTGCGGGTGTAGTTCAATGGTAGAACCTCAGCCTTCCAAGCTGATGGTGCGGGTTCGATTCCCGTCACCCGCTCCACGGAGTATTCATCCTCGCCTGCGGTTCCGGTCGCAGGCGAGGGCCACGGGGTGTAGCGCAGCTTGGTAGCGCATCCGCTTTGGGAGCGGAGGGTCGCAGGTTCAAATCCTGTCACCCCGACCATCGTTCGGGGGCGAGGTTCGCACAGGGCTGATCGGTAGTCGGCGGTGGGGTCGCGGGCGCGGTCCGCTTTGAGATGAGCATGGCCATCGCGGCGCCGGCCTTCCGCGGATCGGTATACCTACGTATCGCAGAGGAATTCACGCGGGCGGGAACGGGTGGACAACGCGCAGCCGCTACGAACGCCCGGATCACCGCTTCCGTCTTCGGGTCGGCCGCCGGGCACCCTGTGGCAACCCTTCGGCACCGGTCCTGCGTAGCCGAGTTCGGCGATTCGCCGAGCCCCGCGTTGGACGGGCTACGAGCCATTCCGTCCGCCGTCCCCGGCGCAGCACTCGAAAGGCCCGAAGGATTTCGTCTACTTAAGTATTGGACGGTGCCGGAAGGAAATTGGAGAACGGTCGGTTCGCGGCGCGCGCTGTCACTGTTCGGCTTGCGCTTGCGGGGTGGTCGCCACCGGCGGCAGCTCCGAGTGCCGGGCGAATGCCTGATCGATCAGTTCCGACGTGGCGCGGGTGACGATCAACCGGGCGATCGCCAGGTCGGTCTCCAGTTTGGTGCGGTCGCGCGGGGTGCGTGCGGACTCTTCGTAGGTCTG
This sequence comes from Nocardia sp. NPDC003726, assembly GCF_053586955.1. Classification (NCBI taxonomy): domain Bacteria; kingdom Bacillati; phylum Actinomycetota; class Actinomycetes; order Mycobacteriales; family Nocardiaceae; genus Nocardia; species Nocardia sp. NPDC003726. The sequence continues at coordinate 229,493 of NZ_JBSFNF010000002.1, forward strand.
CCCGGCCAAGCGGAAGAACAGCTCGGTGGCGAACCGGTCGGCGATGCGATCGCAATCGGCGCGCAGGCGTTCGACCAGCTGGAACGTGTCCTGCATCGGCAGCCCGGTGTCGTGCAGCCTGGTCGCCAGATCGCAGCACCGCGGATTCGTGACCCGATACGCCTCGAGCGGGTCTTCGCTGGAGGCCAGCGCCTGCTTCGCGTAGTCGGGCAACTCGGCGTAGCTGTCCTGTGGCTCGGTGGTGGCTTCCGATTCCGGTTCAGCCGCGTTCTGGTTCTTCACGCCGAGCACATCGGCGAGTCCGTCACCGCGGTCCCAGGCTTCGAGCAGTTCCCTGATCCCGTTCAGCTTCATGCCCCGCCCCAGCAAGCGGCTGATCGTCTGCAGCCGGTTGAGGTGGTCCGACCCGTAATACCCGATCCGCCCGCGCACCTCCGGCGAGGGCAGGAGACCTCGCTCGTGGTACACGCGGACGCTGCGCACGGTGGTGTCGGCTGCCCGCGCCAGTTCGTCGATCGTGAATTCAGAGTCCGCAGCCATGTTTAAAAGGAAACCATAGTAGAGCCCCCGTGGAAAACGGTCCGTTTCATAACGTGCCGTTAAAGACGGTAGCTGGGTGTTGCTTCAAGGTCAACGAGCCGTTACATAGCGGCACAAAGGGTTGTGGTCTGGGCAACAGTGGGCTACCGTGCGTAGACCAGCTTATCGCGGCTGGGTTCCGGGGACTGTTGAGCAGCCCTGATGACGTCCGATCCATGGGCCACGCACCTGCCAGAGGTGTGTGCTCGGCATCCCCGGAGATGGCTATGAGCATTACGCGAACCCTTCCGATGGACACGGGATCCATTGCACCGGCAAAGATCTCGTCGATTCCGGCAAAGTCGAACCAGCGGCCCCCGTGCGCCGACGTCCCGGACAACTGGGACATGGACACCGGGAATCCGGATGCCTGGCGAGCGGCAGTGCGCACCTGCCAGAGTTGCCCCTTGCTCGCGCAGTGCCGCCAATTGGCGCAGGCGCTGACCACCCGCGGTGACGGTCCGCGCGCGATGATCTGGGCGGGCGTCGCCTATGACAACTCCGGCAGCGTCATCGAGAACCTGGACCGCCACCGCGCCGCGCCGATCGACCACAAGCGCCCGATGCGCATCATCCGCAACGGACCGCGTCCGCTGCGCACCGTATCCACTCTTCCCGCTCCCCGCAGGCACATCGTGCTCGGGCAACCCCTCAAGCCGACCGGAACCGACGGTCTGTGACTATGCTGCGTGCGGTCTTTCGCGTCGAGTCCTCCGGTGGTGCGTAACTCATGACAGTCCTGGCATTGGCAATCGGTTCGTCGGGCTTCGCGGCCAGCCGTATCGCCGACGACGTCGATACCGAGGACATCCGGAGGATTCCGATCCCGGAGGCCGACGCCTGGGATGAATGCAGCCAACTGCTGCTCGAGGTCGCCGGCGGTGGCGAGGTCACCGACCTCGGCATCGCTTCGGCCGGCCCGATCGACATGGCGGCCGGTGTGATCGCGCCGCCGGACGTTCCGCAGTGGCGAACCGGCTTCGGCATCGTGGAAGCCGCGCGGAAACTGTTCCCGAAAGCGACCGTTCGGCTCGCGCTGGACGGCGTCTGCCTGGCGATGGCGGAGCGAACTTTCGGCGCGACGGGCGCCGTGATGGACAGCTTGGCGATCGATGTCTCCGATCGCATCGCCGGCGGGGTCACGGTGGGCGGCTTCGCCCTGGTGGGACGGACCGGCAACGCCGGGCACGTAGGCCATGTCCTGGTGCCGGGCTTCGACGACCGGTGCGCCTGCGGCGGCCGCGGCTGCTTGGAAGCCGTCGCCGGTGGCCTGGCGGTGGTGCGCTGGGCGCAGGAGCAGGGCTGGGCGGGCACATCGATCCCGGAGCTGCTCGAGGCCGCCCGCGTCGGCGAGGACATCCCGGCCGCGGCGCTCGGCCGGGCGGGCACGGCGCTCGGCCGGGCGATCGCCTCGGTGGCTGCGCTGCTCGACCTCGATCTCGTCGTGCTCGGCGGCTCGCTCGCCGAGGCGGGGCCCGCGCTGTGGAAGCCGCTCGGCGAAGCGGTCGCCACGCACGCCAGGCTCAGCTTCCTGCCCGGATTGCGGGTGGTTCCTTCGCGGCTCGGCGACGCCGCGACGATCATGGGCGCGGGCGTGCTCGCCCTCGCCGGCGCGGCCGCCGCCTGATCGACCGCGGGGAAGGCTCATGGCGAGGGGGACCGCGCGCCGCCGCGCGTGGCATTAGCCAAGAGAGTGCCATCGGCTCCCGGGTGCGGCGTCCGTTGTTCTCGCGCACCGGTTTGCGATGGATGTGCCGTTGGGCCGCGCGCCGGTCGAGGAGCGGGTCTGTCGTAACTCCACGTGAACAAAATGAACACCCGCGCGCGTGTCCGGTGAACATGACGCAGACTGCAGGAGAACCGGCCGCCATGTCACGGGTTGATTGAGCCGCTAAATAACGGTACATTGCCTGAGTCGCAAGAGGTCTCATCCGGGTTGAGGCGGATCCGGAGGAACGGCTGGTCGGGCAAGTGCGAAGCGAAGTGGCGCAGTGATTCCATGGGTGACTATCGAGACGTTGGCGCCGGACGGTATGTCCGTCGCCTCGGTGGGGGATGCACCGCGTGAGTTCGCGAGCTGGCAGCGAGTACTGCAGCGAACGCTGTCCAAGACGCCCGCGTTGTACGACAAACTCACCACCGCGGCGCTGACGGAGGCGATCCATACCGCGCACGATCAAGCGCGGGACGTCGACCTGGCCATCCAGACGCGCGCGGGAAGGCATCAACTGCTCATCCGCCCCATCTTCGGCCCGGCCGGCGACGTGCACGCGGTGCGGCTGTGGCTGGGCCCGGCGTCCGAACGCGTGCCCGCGTTGCGCCCGGCGGTGGGCGCCATCTGGGACCTGAGCAGTCAAACCATTCAGCAACCGAGCGGCATCACGCGGCTGTCCGGCAGCACCGCCGAACAGTACGTTCCGCGGATGTCGATCGCGGAACTGTTCCACCGGGTGTCGAGTTTCGATCGGCACGCGGAGGTTCTCGATCTGCTGTACGACCCCAAACCCGGTGAGCGCATGCAATTCGACACCACCGTGGTGCACGGATTCGGGCGTCCGGCCCAGTGGCGGATCACCATTCGCGCCCGGGACGACGAGCGCACCCGTGGCGCTTGGTGGCTGATCGAGGACGTGACGTCGGAGAACGCCCCGGCAGCGTGGCCGACCTTGGAGCGAATCGGATTGCGCGAGGCGCATCGCCGCGCGGGCACGCATCTGGCCGTTGTCCAGCTCGAGCACACCAGCATCTCGCACTGGCTCACCGATCCCGCGCCGTGGGTCCGGTGGGACTATCTCTTCCGGCCCGTCGACGTCTTCCATCCCGAGGACCGTCCGCGGCTGGTGGAACTCGGCGACCGGCTGCGGTCGGGCGACAGCGCCGGTGTGACGTTGCGGGTGCTCAACTACGGCGGCGGTTACACGCCGACCTCGCTGCTGCTGTATCCCTATCCCGGGTACTCCAGCAGACAGCTGGCGATCGCGCAGCTGGTGCGCGTGGCCGACGACGTTCCGTTGCTGGAAACCCATCGTCAGGTCCTCGAGCCACGGCAGCGCAGCGCGCCGATCGGCTATGACGAACAATTGCGGCATTGGCTCGCGGGGAGAATGAAAAGCAGCCCGGCCTGCTGATGATTAGTTCCCACGGATGGGAACTACCGGCCGGTTAAGAAGGCCTGTGCTCTCTACCATTTCGGGAGTGAGGACAGTGGTTCGGGGACCGGCAGATTCGGGTGAGGCGCTGCTTCGCCGGATGGCCGCCCGCCGCCGTCGCGACAACATCGTGGTCGCGGTGCTCGCCGTGCTCGCCGTGCTCGGCGGTGGCCACGCGATCCTCAGCGTCTTCGATTCGGGCCCGCCCGCGCCGTCGGACGATTCGACGACGGCAATCGTCGGGCATGCGCAATTGGCCGGTTCTTTCGCCGAGCAGTTCGTCGTCGCCTATCTCACCGCCGTTGGGGGACAGCAGGATCGAATCGGCGAATTCGTCGGTTCCAATCAGCAGATCACTTTGCCTTCGTCCGCACGTCAGGTCTCCGACCCCGCGGTCGTCTACGTTTCGCGCGCGGTCGCGGCGGGCGGGCTGGAAGTGTGGTCGGTGACGGTGTCGGTCCGCGTCGGCAAACCCGGAGCCGCCGCATCCGACCAGCGGCAGTTCTACCGGGTCGCGGTGTCGCTGACCGATGGGCGGCTGCGTGCGCTGTCCACGCCCGCTGTGGTCCAGCCCCCCGGCAAGGGCGTTGACCTCAAACTGGCCTACGGAGCGCCCTGTGCACCGGATACGCCACTCGGCCAGGTCGCCTCGGGTTTCCTCAGCGCCATGCTGACCGGAAACGGCGACGTCGCCCGCTACACCGTCCCGGATTCCGGGCTGGCCGCGCTGAAGCCGTCCCCGTTCACCGCCGTCGAGCTGACCTCGCTCACCACGGACGATTCCAGCTGTGGCTCCGGCGGCGCGAAGGCCCAAGTACTGGCCACCGTCAACCCCAAAGCCGACACCGGCGCCACCGCGACATTGGCTTATCCGCTCACCATGATCCGCAACGCGGGCCAGTGGCAGGTGGTGTCCATCGATCCGATCCCCGCATTGTCGAGTCCGCTTGCGGTGGTGGTCGGCGGGGATGCGCGCGGCGGAGCGCCACCTACGTCGACCACGACTTCCTCGCCGACGGTGACGATTCCGCCGGCGACACAGAACTGATCCGAGAGGCAGCCCGATGGGTAATCTGAGCAACATCCTCTATGGCATTCTGATCTTTGTCCGGTGGGGCGGAATGATCATCATCGCCATCGTCACGATCGGTGTGGTGATCTCCGAGGCGGCGAAATCCCGGCTGTCGCCGTCGCGGATCATCGTCGTCTTCGGATCGGGCTTGATGGCCGGGGTGGTGATCTGGATTCTGCCCACGACCATCAACTACGCCCGAACGGATGCCAACCTCATCGTCCCCGATCACCCCATCGGTGGCTATCGATGACGACCCAAGTCATCAAGGTCTTCACGCCGGTCAAACGTGTGCCGACGATGATCGGCAAGGCCCAGAACGGGCAGAAACTCCCGTTCGGTCCCTACACCCTGCCCCAGGTCGCGGCCGGCGTGGTGATGATGTCGGTGTCGTCGGTGTTCGCCATGACGCTGCCGGTCAACCCGGCCGTCACATTCATCACGGGGCTGGCCCTGACGATCTTGGCGGTGTTCGTGCTCGGACTAGTGCCGTACACGGGCGTCCGGATGACCTCACGCGCCCTGTGGCTGGGCAGGCTCATCGTCTACCGCAAGCCGGTGTCCGCCTCCGGCATGCCGGTCACCAGCGACTCCTCGCGCAACACCGTTTTCGTCGACGAGAGCGTAGTCCTCTTGCTGCCCGACCGCTCCGATGAGGCGATGGCCGCCGCGCCGAAGTCCGGTGTCCGGCTGCTCGAGGTGATGAGTGGTGGCGGAAAGGTCACCGACCTGTGGCAGCGACTGAACGGCAACGACGAAGACAACGGTAACGGCAGCGGCCAGGCCCCCGGAGGACGCCCCTGATGGCACTCGGACGAGATCTACAGCCCACCGCCGCGATTCGCGGCAATCTCCAGTTCACCCATTCCGGTCTGGTCACCGCGACGTACTTCATCAATCCCCTCGGCTACGGATTGCGTAAGGCCAGCGACAAGTACGACGTGAAGCTGGCGCATCACGCCCTGGTCAACAACTTGCCGAACGGGTCGCTGCTGCTCGGTATCCAGGCGCGGCTGAACACCATCGACGTGCTCACCAAGATGGTGGAGGGCGTTGACCTCGACGAGTGCGAGGACTACGCCGACGAGGTGGTGGCCTCCTACGAGCGCGTGCACGCGATCATGCCGCAAACCCGGATCTTCCTGCTGTCGATCCCGGTCGGGGCCAGCAACTCGAGCATTTCCGCGCTGTCGCGCCTGTGGCGCGGCAGCACCGCCACCATCGACGCGACCGCGATCTCCCGCGCCGACCTGGACGAGTACGACGAGAAGGCGAACGAGATCCTGTCCAGGATCGGCGGCGACTTCGATCCGGTGCCGGTGCCCGCGGCCCTGTTCCAATGGCTGTGGGAACACTATCTCTCGCGCGGTGCGGCGGGGGACCCGGTGGCGCCCACCCGGGCCGGCGCGCTGGACGACGCGACGGCGGCGGTGTTCCGCTCCGCGGCGCTGGACGAGGGGGCCCAGGCCGACAGCAACCGGCGTATCCGGCCGTCGTTCGTCCCCGTGATCAAGGTGGTCCAGCCGGATTTCGATTACCGCCCGTCGTATCAGGCCATGCTGACGCCGCACTCGTTCCCGTACGCGGGCATGACGTTTCCCGGCGGCAGCGAGTTCCTCAACGTGCTGGAGGGCCTCGGCGACGTCACGGTGGACTGGGGCATGCGGATCTCCACCAAGCCCGCCGACGAGGTGCTCAAGAACAACGAACTCAGCTTGCGCAGGCTCGGCGAGCAGATGGATCAACGGGATCAGGAGATCTCGTTCGCGCAGAACACGCTGGCGTCGAAGGCGCAGATGCTCAGCGAGTACAACCAGCACTTCGAAGTCAACGGCGGTGAATCGGAGGTCTCCTTCACCACCGTGATCGCCATCGGCGGACCCACGCGGGACGCCACGATGGACGCGGTCAACACGCTCAAGCGGCGCTACAAGCGGTTCCAGGTCGACGTGACCGCGCCGGTCGGCGCTCAGGTCGACCTGTGGTCGATGCTGGTTCCCGGCAGTCCGCCGCGACGCGCCTTCGACGATTTCGCCCATATCGTTCCCTCGGACATGTGGGCCGGATTCGTGCCGTTCACCACCAGCCAGATCGGCGACGACAGCGGGCCGGTGATCGGCGTCAACCTGCTGTCGGGCCATTTCGAGCCGATCCACTTCGGCATCATGGAGGCCGCGCTGCACGACCTGTCCGCCTCGTTCGCCGTGACGGGCGAACTCGGTTCGGGCAAGTCGTATTTCCTCAAGCTGATGGCGGTGCTCGTGCACGACATGGGCGGTCAGTTCCTCGCCATCGACCGCAGTCAGGTCGGGGAATGGGAGCACTTCGCGCGATCGATCGATGACGCGGTCATCATCGATCTGGCCAATCCGACGGTCTCCCTGGATCCACTGCGGCTGTTCAACCCGCGGATCGCGGGCGAGCGCGCGCTGGATTCGATCCTTCCGCTGCTGGATCTGTCACCGACCTCGGGCGCGGGCGCGGCGGCGAGCAATCTGCTGTCACCGCGAGGCATGGCCGAGCACAAGATCAAGAGCCTGCTCGACCTGTTCCATGTCGTGCGCCGCCTGCGGGAGCACCCGGAGCGAGGGGAGGAGTACGCCGATCTCGCGGCCCGGCTGGGCACCGTGGTGGAGCGGGTGCCGGTGCTGTTCGATCCCAAGCTGCGACCGCTGCGCCTCGACGCCGCCGCCACCGTTGTGCGCAGCCACAACCTGCAACTGCCGAGCGCGGAGGAACTCACCACCCCCCACCTGTACAACCGGTTGCCGCTGACGAAGCGGCTCGGCACGGCGCTGTACGAACTGGTCGGCGTCGCGGCGCGGGAGGCGTTCCTCTCCGACAACGGCAGGTTCGGCCTGCTGGTCGGCGACGAGGCGCACCACTTCACGCAGACGCAGGTCGGCTCGGCGGTCACCTCGGACTTCAGCCGCGACGGCCGTAAGCACCTGGCCGCGATCGGGCTCGCCTCGCACGACCCGGCCACCGACTTCCAAGGCGCGGCGCACAATCTCATCCCGAACCGGTTCGTCTTCCGCCAGCGCGACGAGACGCTGGCGCGCAACAGCCTCGAGTGGCTGGGCGTCGATCTGGAGGAAGCGCCGTTCCTGTTGCAGATCCTGCGCGAGGAGACCTCGCCGCCGGTCGGGCCCGGCCGTCAGATTCCCGAGGAGCGCCGCGGCGAGATGTTCATGCGCGACGCGCTGAACCGCATCGGGCGCGGCAAGGTGCTCGGTCCTGCGCGTCCGGACCGCGCCGCGGCGATCACCAGTACGCCGACCAGTGCCAATGGCATGCGTTCGGCGCTGCCGGAGCGGTCGGTGCGCTGATGAGATCTCCGCTCGGGTCGAGCACGCGCGCACGTCAGGCGTCCTTCGGCATGCCGTGGGAACCGCAGTTCTGGGACGCGGAACGCTGGCGGCCGCAAATGATGTTCCGGCGCTTCCGGTCCTGGATCGCCGCGTCGCGCCGTCGCCGTCGGGTCGCGTGGATCGTCCTCGCGCTCTTCGTGCTGTTCGTCTGCCCTGGCCTGGTGCACGCGGTGTCGATCGCGCAGACCGGCACCCCGACTCAGGGAGCCGCGCCCAACAGCGCGACCAGCTGGATGAATGTCAAAGACTCCTTCGGGGTGAATGTCTCGAGCTATCGCTTGGTGGTCGATCAGGGCGGAGTGTTCAACCTGGGCAATTTCGCGCTGTGGATCATCCTCATGCCGCTGTTCGCGGTCTGGCTGCTCTGTTCGACCACGGGGGTCTGGCTGCCCGGCGAGGCGATGAGTTTCGGGTGGTTGAATCTGATCACCGCGCCGTTGCGCGGTATGGCCCAGAACTTCACGGGGACCATCGCGACGCCCCTGCTTGCGGGGACGGCGGCGACGATCGGCGCGTTCTTCGTGGCCTATTTCCTCGTGCGCTTCTTGATCGCCAAGGCGGTGATGCAGATCGTCACCATGATCGTGGTCGCGATCGTGGGCGTGCCGATCCTGGCCGACCCGTTGGCCGAGGCGCTGTCGGCCGACGGCTTCCTGGTGCAAGGGCGTGATCTGGGGCTCTCGGTCGCGGCGGGATTGAACGGGAACAACAATCCGAATCCGGACCAATTGGTCAGCACGCTGCAGGCGACCATGGCGGACAACTTCGTACGGCTTCCCCTGCAGGTGTGGAATTTCGGGCACGTGGTGGACAGCAGTCCGTCCTGCCGGGCGGCGTGGTCGTCCGGCATGACGGCCGGCAGCGACGACCGCGTGAAGAACGGCATGAAATCGTGCGGCGACAGCGCGGCCTATGCCGCGGTGGAGAATCCGAGCGTCGGTCAGATCGGCGCCGGACTGCTGCTGTTGCTGTGCGCGATCATTCTCCTCGCCTTCGCCGCGTACTTGTCCATCAAGATCATGTGGGCGGTACTCGATCTCATCTATTACGGGTTCGCGTCGGTCTTCGGGTTCGCCGCGGGGGGATACATCTACGGTCCGACGCAGACGTTCACCGTTCGTTGCGTGGTCCACGGCTTCATCGCCGCGGGCAAGATGGCCTTCTTCGTCATCGCTCTCGGTGTCTACGAACTCTTGCTGGGTAGCCTGTTCCGAGCGGCGAACGGCCAGGTCATGGTGGTTTTCGTCATCGGGGCCGGCGTAGAGATCGTCGCCATCATCCAGGTGCGGCGGCTGAGCAGGAATATCGACGAGGCCAACGACTGGGTGACCAACCGGATCGGGGCGGCGATCCAGAGCGGCGGATCGACAGGGGGCGGTGGCGGCGGCGGAGGCGGCTCGGCGCTGGGCATGGGCATGGGCATGGGCAATTCGAATGTGGCCAGCTCGATGACTCCGCTCGCGATGGTCGGCGCGATCAGCACCATCAACAGCTCGCCGCTCACCGCGTGGCTCGCCGGTGGTCGCCTCAACCCGCTGAATCCCTTCTCACGGGTCGACTACATCGACAAGAAGAACAAGGCGAAGGGACTGAAGACCAAGGACCTGCGCGAGGCCGCGCACGCTGGACTGTACGACCGTGTCGCGGCGGCGAACGCGGCGCGGCGCGGTATCCGCCGCTCCGGCAACAGCCAGCGCAGTGAGCGGGGCGCCGCGTTCGCCATGGAGAATGTCACGCACCTGTTGGGTAGCGGCGGCCCGCAGTCCGGTGGATATCACGCCCTGCTGATGGCAGGTGTCCCCGAGCACATCGCCCAACGGGCTATCGAGGCGCGAACGGACATCATTCGGCACGCCGACGCGGAGCCGCTCGCCTCGAAGCACCTGGCGAACGTGGTTGCCGCGCACAAGCATCTGGAGAATGCGTTCAACTCGAACGACCGGCACATGTACATGGCGAGGCTGCACGGGCTGGAGGCCAGTGTCGATCGGTATCGAGGTGACTATCCGGGCGGCGTCTCCTTCGAAAGGTCCGCACTGAACCGCCTCGGCCTTTCCTACATCCGGAACCCGGAAGAGAAGTTCATCAAAGATCTGCAGACCATCGCGAGCGGTCCGGCTGCGGGTAACCACATCGAACTCGGCGGCCAGCGAGTTTTCATGACGGCGAACGAAGCCGACCGTATGCGAAGCTGGATCTCGAACGAGCATGCGCTCCGTGTTCAGGCGGCCACCAATTGGGTGGCGGAGAATCCGAACGACTTCCAACGGATCCGTGCGCTTCGCTCCGAGGTCGACAAGGCCGCCCAAACCGACCAATGGGCAGCGGGCCGGAGTATCACGGGCGCGGTGTCGCTCCCGCAACCGAGCGCCGCTCGCCGCCTCCCGACGCCCGCGGGCAACCGCGATCGCAACGAGCCCATCCCGGAGCGGTTGCTGGACGCGATCAGGTTCCAGCGCGCCCACCCCTGATCGGATTCGCGTTCGCGCGACCTGGTGACACGCACAGAAAGGTAGTCGATGATCGGTCGTCTGTTGACGTTCGTCCTGATGCCGCTCTGGGTATGGGTGGTGCTGGGTGGCGTGAGTGTCGTGTCCCTGCTCCTGATGGTCCTGGTGCTGGTCATCGGCGGTGCGACCTCGTCGGTCGCCGCGGACCTGCATTACCAGTGCGACAGCGCGGTTGGTCCCGATCCCTCCGTGACGGTGACCGCTACCGCCTTGCCCGCGGCGCCGAGGACGCAGGGCGCTCCGGTGGCCGGTGTGACGACCGCTCCGACCACCAACCCCTACGCGAAACTGGAGATCGAAGCGGACGACACCAATGTGTCGGACTGGCAGCGCGCCTGCGTGTCAGCGCTGAAAGACGCGCCGTATCAGAATTCTCCGTTGCTGGAGGGCAGCTCGGGAATCGGTGCGGCGTGCGCGCGTCAACTCGCGCTGGCGAGGGTCTCGGCGACCGGAGACGTGAACGGCTCCGGGGACGGCCAGACCGCCGCGGAGTTCACCAGGTCGGTGATCTATCAGGCCTCGGTCGCGCGATCGACGGGACGGTGCGAAGCGACCTCGGGCACGGCGGCGCAGGCAGGGGGCCGATCGAGCGGTTCGGAGCGGCGGGCGTGCGGTCAGCTCGACGGCGCGGGGGTCGTCGAGCTGCCGAACACCATCGCGGCACAGGGTGCGTGCGGTCAGCGGGTCGATCCTTCCGCGGTATCGGCGGGAGACCTCGTCTTCTGGAGTTATCGAAGCAACGCTCCGACCCGGGTCGGCATCGCGGTCAGCGATTCCCGGCTGGTCACCACCGATGCGTCGACCGGCGGTTTCGTGGAGTTGGTCATCCCGAGCACGACCGACGTGCGGGTGAAGCGAGTGCTCGGCAGCGAGAGGTGACGAGTAGACGATGCCGCCGACAGAAGTAGAACCGAGGACGGATACGGGGGAGGAGTCCGGCGCGCCGGCGGGGCCGGTGACACCGTGGTCGCACCCGCCGGATCAGCAACGGCCGCGACCGGGCGGGGTGCCGGGGCAGTCCGGCGGTCCGTCTCCCGGATCGGAGCGGTCCGACTCGCCGGAGCCGGGCCGATCGGCGCCGGTTCAGCCGAACAGCGCCGGTGAGCCCGGTGTTTCCGGCCCGTCTCAGCCGGGTCCGTCCGGCCAGGCGGCAGCGCCGGGGCACTCCGGAACAACGCCGGGCACCTCCGGTCAGGGCGCTGCGCCCGGTGATGGCACAGCGGCGCCGGGTGGTGCCGTGACTCCGCAGATCCAGCGGGTGCCGCCGGTGGATCATGAGCCGCCGCCGGTGGATCCGGAGTTGGTGGCGGATGTGGTGCCGGTAGCGGCGACGACCGGGGCCATGGCGATGGCGATGCTGCCGATGATCGCCTCGGCGTTGGCGGGGCTCGGCAGTGGCGGTGGTGGTTCGGCTCCGGTGGCGTCGGATGGTTCCGGCGACGGCGGGTTGTCGCCGGAGGCGGCGAAGGCGCTGGATGTGTTGAAACAGTTGGAGGGCGTGTACGGGGAGGCGGATCCGACGGATCCGCGGGCCGGACAGTTGCCGCAGCATTCGGCCATTTCGTCGGGTAGTGGGGCGGGGGCGCGGTCGCTACGGGCCGAGCAGTTGTTCCAGCAGAACGCGGCGGAGGCGTTGAGCGATGTGGACGACCAGTTGACCTCGTATATGCGGGGTTTGGCGGGGACGAACAAGATCGACAAAACGGAGATCAGCGGACTGGCGCGCCAGGCGAACACGGCGCTGGCGGAGCTGGGGCCGCAGGCATATACGAGGGCCGGGCGGCAGAAGGCGCACCAGATCCTGGCCGCGGCCTTGCAGAGGGCGCATGCGATCGTCTCGGGTGGGCAGGAGACCACCAGTGATATCGCCGTCGCCATCAATCGGCTGACCAATCAGTATCTGGGCGACATCGCGGGGAAGCGCTCCACGTGATCCGCGACCACGGCCGGTATCTCGGACGGCCGAATGCTCGGGCTGGTCGGCGGGGCACAAGTCATCCGGTGTTCCCGTAAGCGGGAACACGGCGGGACTGCACCTGGATCAAGCTGCGGATACGCTTCGAGGCGAGCCTCGGGGAAGAGTCCGTCCGAGTCGGATGAGCCGGCAGCGGGCAAGGCGGCACCAGGGCGATAGGCGGGTCCGGTGCGGGTACCGAAGCGTCTGGCGGAAGGTGGATCATGGCTGCCTCTGTGGTCACCGCGCGTAGCCCGCGGGCGTCTCGGGGGCACTGATGGCACCGGTGAATCGCACCCCGCCCGACGCGGATCCCGACGATCCCGGCGGTGTTCGCGACGGGCGGGCGAGCGCCACCACGTCCGCTCCGCGCCGTTCCGGCAAGTCCGCGACGCGCACCGCTCCCACACCGATTCCGCGGCCACCGGCAGGTGCGCCGACCGCGGCGCCGCAGGCAGGCGCGGCGGCGCAGGGGCGAGCCCAGAATGCGCCCACTGTATCCGAAACAGCGTCCGCGCCATCGGTTTCGACAGCCGCGCCACGGTCGGATGCGCTCGGCATGGCCGGTTCGTCCACACCGATGGCGGCCGCGGCGATGGGCGCGTTGGCGGCCATCGCGGCCCAGTACGGTGACCACACGCCGACCGCCGCCACGGGGCAGCCGTACGCGCCGCCGGATCTGGGCGCCGGGCGGCCGAGCGGACCCGTCGCGTGGGACGGCGCGCTCGGCTCGCAGTACGCCATGAGCGATCAGAATCGAGCACGCCACGGCGACGCGACGCAATCGATGAACGCCGAGCTGGAACGCATCCTCGGCGGCGCGGTCGACAGCACCACGCAGGGTCGCGCCGCGATCGGCGCGATCATCGCCGAGGTGAACACCGCTCTGACCGCGCTCGGAACCATCCAGGACGCGAACGCGAGCAGGCAGCTGGTGATCTCGACCATGGAGAACGCCTTGCAGCGCGCGGGTTCCGTGCTCGGTCAAGGGCAGACCGCGGCAGTGCTCACCGCCGATCGGGTGGCCGCGCTGGCCGACAGCTACTTGCGTGAGTCGCGACCGTCGCCGCCGCGCCGATCCCGCCGCACCTCGCACTCCGGCCTGCGCAGCGGCGGTCCGCCACGCACGCGGCCGTCCGGGCAACAGGGCCAATGGATCAACGAGGCGTTGCAGGTACTGCGTCAGCACGGGTACGACACGCGCCAGATCGATCCGGCCGATATCGCGGCGATCATCCAGCACGAGTCCGGTGGCAACCCGAACGCCATCAATCTCTGGGACAGCAACGCGGCGGCGGGAATCCCGTCGAAAGGCCTGATGCAGACCATCGATCCGACGTTCAACGCGTATTCGCTTCCCGGGCACCGTGATATCTGGAATCCGGTGGACAACATCGTCGCGGGCGTTCGCTATGCCATCGATCGTTATGGATCGGTCAGTAATGTGCCGGGAATCGTGCAGATGCGCGGCGGAGGTTCGTACGTGGGATATTGATGCCGCCACCGGTCGTGAGTTCGGCCATCGCTCGCCCGCCCCGTGTCCCGCTGCCGAGGGCACGTCCGCGGAGCTGCGACGCGCCGGGAGCCGCCTCGCGCAGCCCAGGCTCGGAGTCGAGATTCACCGCTCCTGATGCCGCGCGACCGCCCGACCGAACCGCAATGCGGACCCGCGACCGGCACCGGGCCAACCCGGATCCCGGCCGTCCTGCGTCGACCGACGGCCCGGTGCGGGCAGCTACGGAGGACGGGGCGACGGGAGCGCCTGCCGCGCCGGTACAGCAGGCGTGCTGGGTGATTCGTGCGGTTCGGTATGCGTTCCGCGGGGCACGTGGTCAGGCCGTACGAAGGAAACCCCGGTTCCCATCAGTGGGAATCCTCGACAATGGTGATGTCGAGAGGACTCCCGAGCATGGTCGATGTGCAGCCGCAGGACCAGGTCGCCTTACCTCGTCTACCTGCGGCGACAGCGAACGGCTTGGCTCGATAGATACTCGCTGCGCGTCGAATGGGTGAAATCGCATGGGCTTGTTCGGTCTCGAATGGAAAGATGTCGTCTCGGGCGTAGCCAGCGGTGTCGGATTCATGGTCGGCGGTCCGGTCGGCTCCGCGATCATCGGCGGCGCGGTCAGCGGCATCTGGACCGGCATCGAGCGGGGGTCCTTCGAAGAGGGTTTGCAGGCCGGCTTGATCGGCGCGGCGGTCAGCGCGATACCCGGCGGTGTGGTCGGCGGTGCGACGAGGGGCCTGACCGGTGGTGGGCTTCAGGCCTTGGGCATGGCCGTCCGTGATGCCGGCCAGCTCATGACCCAGCGGGGCTTGGGGGGACTCGGGTCACGGTTGGCTCTGTCCAAGATGTATATGCCGCGATTGGGTGCAGGCGCGGCGGTCGCGGGCCTCGGTAACGCTCTTGCCAGTAAAACGTACGACGCCGTGCATCCCGTGCCGGGGCCTCAGCAGCCCAAGCAGCAGGATATTCCCGATACGCTGCCCACCCGGCCTGCGGGTGCGCAGTACAGGGGTACCAGTTCTGACGCACTGGTGTATGCATGAGCGACGACATGCCGATGCTGGTGGTTCCGGATGTCTATTCGCCCAAGTGGCCGGCGAAAAGGCTCAAACTTTTCGCCACCATTCACGATTGGCTGGATGTAGACAAAGGGGATGACAAGTCCCTGCACACGATTCTCCAAGAGGACTGGAGCGCTCTCGGTGACGGCGAGAAGGACGACGTGCCCGACAGCGGCACGGTGCCGCAAGTCGAACTGAACAGTACGCACATCAGATCGTTGTTGTTCACCAACTACGCCAATGTCAACAGCGCGCTCAAGGACAATTTCGACCAAATGCTGGAGCGGGATGCGAAGCTCGCCGCGAAGGTCAACGATTCGAAGATTTCCGTCGACAACGCCAGGAGCAGTCTGAAGAAACTGATCTCGTTCCTGAACACGGAGGCCGCGAGACCGCCTGCCGATATGGACGAGAACAAGCATGTCATGACGTATGTGTCGAGTGGCTTGGAGGCGGCGCTGGGCACCATGGACACCGCGAAGACCGAACAAGAGAAGACGGCGGACGGCATCGATGAGCAATCGGCCGCCAACAAGGAACTCGCCGACCGGATAAAGGCGCTGGAGGCAGCCCAGAAAGCCGGGGCGGCCCAACCGGACGATATCAAGCAGCCGCAGGTCCCCGGTGTCAACGACGGCACGAAACCGAACGATGTCGGCAACCCGGATCCGGGCGATGTCACGAAGAACCCCAACGGCACCGACGACGGCACCAAGCCGAAGGACGTGGACCCCTCCGACCTGGGCGACTCCACGAAGGACAACACCGGCACCGACAGCACGAAGCCGCAAGATGTCGACACCTCCGGCCTGGGCAACGGGACAACCCCCGGGACGAACGGTCTCGGGGACACCTCCGGCGTAGGTACACCCGCCGCTTACACGCCGACGTCCAGCCCGACTCCCGGCATGGATCTGGGTTCCCTGCTCGCGCAGCAGATGATGATGCGAAACCTCGCCGACCAGGACATGAACAACCGGCGGCGGGACCTCGATCCCAGCCGCTACGACGACGAGATCGACCCGGTCGCCCCGCAGCCGGTGGCGTCGCCGGTCACCGCGCAGCCTGCGGCCGCGCAGCCCGCCTCGACAGCTCCGGCGTCGACGCAGCATGCCGCGGCGCCCGCGAGCGCGACGTCTACCCAGCCCACGGCGGCACCCGGCCGCACGCCGGGCGAGGACGGCAGCGTCGTCTACACGTTCCCGAACGGGAAGACGCAGAAGGTGTCCGTCACCACCGCCCAAGGTCTCGACGCCGCGTTCGGCAACCACAGCGGCACCGACGCGCAGAAGGCCTACGAGAAGACGCCGGCGAAGTGGTCGGACAAGAAGCAGATCGGCCAGCGGGTGGGTGACTTCCAGCTGATGACCGGTGACGTCGCCACGTGGACGAACTCGACCGCGATCCTCGTCGTGTGGCCGCCCGAGGAAGGTGGCACGGAGGCAGGCACATTGGAGGTCATCGTCAAGGGCGAGCTGAAGCCGTTCGACCCGAAGATGCCCGAGATCGCTTCGGACACGAACTTGTTCGAAGGATTCGCGCATCCGAACGGCATCGAGGTGACCGCGCCGGCGGACGGGGCCGCGCCTCAGACGACGCCGGGCTCGGCCGATCAGCCCGCGGACGCGGCAATGCCGGTTGCCGCGATGCCCGCGGGCTGATCGCGCGGGCCAGCGCGCGGATGAGGAGAGGAGGTCGCGATGGTGCTCAAGGTGGATCCGCAGGAACTCGTCGCCGTGGCGTCGAGACTCGCCGCGGCGGCCCGTGATGCCGGGGCGGCGATGCCCACCGGGTGGGTCGTGCCCGGCGGCGCCGACCCGGTCTCGGCCGCCGCGGTGCCCGCGCTGAACAAGCAGGCCACCTCGCTGCTCAACGGAGTGGCGAGCGTTCTCACCGATGTCCAGCGCACCGCCTACAACATCGGCGCCGCCGCCGCCGACTACACCGATGCCGATGACCGCGGCGCCAGGACCGTGAACGGCAGCGGCGGCGAGATTCTCGCGAATCCGGTGGGTGAAGTGCAGGAGATCGGGCGGCGCAGGATGCCTGCGATCCAGTTCCCCTCCGCCGGCGGCAGTGTCGATCCGTTGACTTTCGCTCAGCAGTTGCACTCCGGCCCTGGAACGAGCGCGGCCAAAGGTTTCGCGGACTCACTGCGCCGATTCGCCGGGAGCGCGCATCTGGCGGCCATCGAGGAAGTGAGCGCCGCGTCGAAGTCGATGCAGAACTGGGAACCGGTCGGCACGGCGGCGGCGGGGGAACTCGACCAGCGGCGCGGGTTCCTCGACCAGCTCGGCACCGGACTCGGGCTCCTGGCCGACGGCATCGATACCTACAGCAACGCGTTCCAGACCGCGAAAGCCAAACACCCCACGCCGGAAGAGATCATCGCCACCCGCAAAGAACTCCTCACGGCGATGCGCTCCAAGAACGAAGCCGCCATCGCGGCCGCGATGGCGAAATTCAACGAGCAGAACGCGCGTTCGGCGGAGACGATCACCGGCTACTCCACCGAGGTCGGCGCGAAAGTCGGCGAGAGCGAAGCGGGCAGTTCGACCGGCAGCGACGGCAAGACCGGCAGCGGCAGTGGCGACAGCAGCAGCAACATGCTGAGCCAGATGCTGCCCGCCCTGATGAGTGCGATGTCGGCGGCCGGAACGCCGCTGAGCCAGCTCGGGCAGTCGGATTCGGAGGCATACGACGACTACGGCCTCGACGACTACGGCTACGACGACCTCGGAATCCCGAGCGGGCTCGGCACGGGCAGTCCCAGCGGAATGCCCGTCGGCAGCCCCGGCGCCGGTATCCCGGACGTCGAGGCCGAGACCGTTCAGGCGACCGCGTTGCCGGTGGCCTCGGCGGCCAGTCTGGGTTCCGGTCTGCCGCGCACCTCGGTGATCGAACCCCTCGGCACGTCCTCGGCATCCGGCGCGACGGCCGCGCGAGGCAGCGGTTCGCCGATGATGCCGTACATGCCGATGTCGCCGGGCATGGGCAACTCGAGCGGCGGCAACGACCGCAACCGCGTGGTGGCGTGGCATCCCGACCGCCTGATGTACGTCGACGACACACCGCACACCGAAGCGGTGATCGGTGAGCGGCCGACCATCGCGCCGACCGTGACCCCGCCGACGCCCACACCGGGCAACCAGACCCCGACCCAGACCGGAGGTAACGCATGATGAGGGAGTGCCGCGAACGAACAACCGGCACAGCCGCCATCGCGGTGATGACGGAGCCGAGCGCGGGCGAGGTGGCGTCGTGAGTTCCGTCCACCCGGACGTGCAGGCGGCTCTGGACGCCGCCCGCAGCCTGCGGCACCGGATCGCGGAGATGCGGGAGAAGATCGACAACATTCGCGCCCGCAGACCGTCGCCGAGCGGTGCGGTCATTCCGGAAGTCGATGCCATGGGCAGGCTGACCGACCTCTACCTCGCACCCGGGACCGCCGCGCGGCTCACCTGTCCCGAACTGGTCGCCGAGATCATGGCCGCCATCAGGGAGAGCACCGCCGACGCGGCGCGGCAGTACCAGAGCGTCATGGAGGCGCCCGTCGAAGAACCCGGAACGGTCGCGAGCGCTTGGGGGCGGACCGGATGACCGAGCCCGCCCCTGAGGTCACCGTCGCCGACACCGTGCGGTGGCTGCACGACGAGGGGCTGGTCCGGCTGGCCGGCGTGGCGGACGGCATCTCGGAGACGATCGTCGCCTACACGATCGACGTCGCCACCGGGACCGTCTCCGCGCATCCCGCGACCGGGGGCGGGGTCGGCGCGGACGTGGTGTCCCTGGCCGCCGACGACCTGCCGTACCCGGTCGGCACGGCACGGCGTCTGGTGATCGCCGGTGTCACGAGTACGGACGCGGTGCTGGTGATCGATTTGGCGGCGACTCTGACGATCGCGATCAACGCCGACCGCCCAGAGCACACGGCCCGATCGTGGGTGTTGCAACTGCTGTTGAATCCGGAGATCACCATCACCACCAACAGCGCCGACGTCGCGATCGGCAGCAGTGCCAGACTGCGGCAGAGTTTCATCCCTGGCGGCGGCGCGACACTGGTCAACGTCGACGACACCCGCCCGCCGTTGACCGCGGTGACGTTGAATCCGTCCACCGAAGGCCCCGACCATCTGGACGTGGCCCCCGACGGCACCGGCGAGCTGTATCTCGGCGCCCGGTTCTGGCAGATGCGCCAGGTCATGCGCATCGAGGACGCCGCCTGGTCCGCACTGGCGGCACGCCTGGAATCGGTGACCGACGATGCCGATTACCTGATCAATCCCCGTCCCGGCGACCAATTCTCGGAGAGCAGCCGATGACCGACATGCATTCGATCCACATGGACGACTACGACTACGACGACATCGATGAGGTCGACGAGCCGGTGGCGGCCGAGCCGGACTGGCGGAACATGACCTACGAGGTGTTCAACCCCGACCACACCGTCGGCGTCGGATGCGACCGGGACGGCGAGATCATCGGTCTGTACATCACCGACGACGCCCGCGACAACGGCGACGAGTGGCTGGCCGCCCAGATCGTCAAGCTCGCGCGGCTGGCGCACGCGAAGTCCCGCGTGGGGCTGCGTGCCGAGATGGAGTACAAGGGCACCCGCTCGTACACGATCGATTCGTTCGACCTTCCCACCGAGGCGTCGTATCGCGCCATGGAGCAAGCCGAGTTCCGCCAGACCTGAGTGCCGACCGCCGCAACGGCGAGACAGGACAGCGACATGACCGACAAGTTCGATACCGACGACCCCCACGAGGTGGTCGCCGTCGCGCAGAAATTCCGGACCGCGATCAACACCGTCGGCAGCCAGGTCGGGCAGATCAGCGGTGACTTCGTCGTGCCACGGCGGCCCGAATCGGAGATCGATCGGCGGTTGACGGCGCACACGCAGTGGATGAAGACGACTTTCGAGCGCGCCGTACGGGCCAACGGCCGCCGGGTGGACGCGACGACAGAGGTCACCACCCAGGTGACGTACACCCACGGCGATGCCGATCGCGCGGGCGCCGCCGCGGTGCGCCGTCGCGCCGAATCCGTCTGACTCGCGCATGGAGCCCGAGCGCGACAGTCCGTACTGGGATGCCATCGTCGGCGACAACTGGCCTGCGATCTCCCCGGGGGACTGGAGCGCGCTGGAACGTCTCGCGCGCGACGGCGCGGGGGCGTTGGATCTGCTCGACGCCGACGGCAGACGGCGTGAGTTCGACGATCGGGTTCGTTCCAGCGCCGGTCTGCTTCCGGTCAAGCTCGACATGCTGCGCCAGCGGATGAACCCGCAGGCGTTCGCCGACGCGCTGGAAGCCGCGGCGGACACCTTCCGAGACTTCTCCGATCTGGTGTACCGCACCCGGCACAAGATCCTGGACATCGTCGACGACACCACCGCGCGGATCAACGCGATCAAACGACGGGCCGCGGCGGAGGAGGACGAATCCGATGCCCAGGCCCTTCGCAACCGGATTCCCGGGATGATCGCCGCGGCGAGGGAAGACGTGGAGGACGTCGTCCGCGCGGCGCTCAACTCGATAAGCCCGCAGGGCCTGCCCAGTCTCGCCGCCATCGCCGACGCACTGGGGCAGCCGGGACCTTGGGAGCCGGGCCACCGCTATGCGGACGACCACAGCGGGACCGACAACGGGCAGCACCGGCAGGCCACCGACCATTCGGGCGATCCACGGCACGACGGATCGCCGCGGACCGATCGGCCGAAGGACGATTCGCCGGTCGTGGTGTCTCCGGAACACCCCGCCGATCAACCGGCCGCCGACCCCGTCGATCCGCTGCTCGGTGACGAACCCGGACAGCAGACGGATCCCGTTGCGGCGGAAGAGATCCCGGTCGACCCCTCGTCGACGGGCGACCAGTACACGCCCGGAGGGACGACGACCGTCCCGGTGAGCAATCTGCCGGGCGGGACATCCGATCACGGACCCGGCCTGCCCGCCGCCGGTGTCACGCCTCGCGGGCAGATTCCCGGCGCCGACCCGTTCGTTCCGGGCCGGTCCGCGCCGGTGGACGGCCCCGACGGGGTCGTGCCGGCGCACACCTCGGACGGGGCGGTGCAGGCAGACGACAGCCATCAGAGTGTCGCGGACACGAATACGCTTGATGCGCAGGGAAGGGATCCGGATGCTTCCGGTCACGGCGCCGAGCCCGCGACACCCGATGACTCGTCCACCGCTGCGGCAGCGGAACCGCACGACGCCGCCGAAGCGGGCCGGTTCACGAGTACCGCTGTGTCCGCGGCAGATCCGGCCGCGTCGATGCCGCCGCCGGTGATCCTTCCGCCACCCGTCGTGGCGCCCGGTTCCATCGCATCGTCCGCACCGGCCGCCTCGGTCGCTCCCCCTGGATCGCCGGTGTCCGCTCCGGCGGCGCAGGGGAGTTCGACGCCGCCGCAAGCCCAGGCGAAGCAGACCGCAGCGGCCCCGCCGAGCGACGCGCGTCCGGCTGCCGTCGCGCCCAAGGTCACGGCGGTGAGTTCGGGGCCGCCCCCCGGCGCGGGCGGCGCGGGCAAGGCGCAGCCGCCGGAGCGAATCGAGCAGCGCGCGGACGCCGCGAAGGACGAAGACGACGGCGACGAGTCGATCCGCACTGCGGTCGGCGCCGCGATGGTGTCGGCGGCCGCCCCCGCGTTCGTGCTCGGCGAGCGAGTGGACGGCGACCTGGTGCTGGCCCGCACACTGCTCGGCGGAATCCTGGCCGCTGGTGGCGACGCGGTCCTCGGGCTCGGGTGGGCGGTGTCGGTGATGCGCAATCCCAGCGGCATCACCGCGTTCGTCACCTCGAACGAGGGCCGTGGCTGGCTGCCTGCGGGCTTGTTCCTGCCGCGTGAGTTGTCCACGCCGTGGGTGTGGGAGGTGGCCGAGAACGCTTGGGAGGGGGTCGCCGACCCCGCACGCGTGCTGGCCGAATTCGGGATCGCCTGGGGACGCAAGTCCGGCGCCCGGCTGACCGCTGTCGCCTCATCGGTGGAAGTCGATGCCGGGCTGCGACGGCAGTTGGGCGAGGTGCCGATCGAGGGCTCGGTGGCCGCCTCGTCGGCGATGGATTTCAGCGCACCGAAGCCGACCCTGGCCGACCGTCTCGAATTGGTCGGCGCGCCGGCGCTGGTCCGGCGTGCCGTGACCACACCCGAGGCGGAGATCGGGGTGCGGCGCTGGGAATTGGCCTCGGACGCGCACGTCCGCGTCCACAAGGCCGGGCTGGGCTCGCCGGCCGCGCTGGGGGCGCCCGCTGCCCGCGAGCGGATTCTCGGTGCGCTGCGGCGGGGCCGTGAAGTGCCGCAGGAGTGGTGGGACGAGCTGCGGGACGCCGACGACCTGCTCATCGCGTCGATGCTGTCGCGGCGCGCCGACGTGTCCAGGGTCGCGCTGGGTGAGTTGCGTGCCGACCATGCCGAAGGGCGGTCGGCGTCGGAGGCGGGCGCTCTGCGCGCCATGGTCTTCGAGCGGCGATGCGATGAACTCGTGCTGCTGCTGGCGGAGGACGCGACTCGGCAGAGCATGCGCGACGCGGTGTACGCACACGCCCAGATCGTGGGCCACCCGGCTTTCGTCGCGCCGGCCCCCGCCCCCGCCGCTCCGGCGCCGCGTCGCCCGACCATCACGGCGGGGCCGGGGCGCTGAGCAGGGCGGAGTCGGATCCCGAGCGCCACCGCGAAAGACTCCCCATGTATGGGAAGGATCGACAATGGGGAGACGTGTGGTGGGAAAGGATCTGATCGAACATGCCGGAAAACAGCATGGAAGTCGACCCTGTGGTTCTGCGCCAGCTGGAGGAACAGCACCGCCGAGTCGGGCGCGACATCACAGAGTGGGCTAAACCGCCGACGGAGTGGCTCGCGAATTTCCTGCCCACTTACGGCAAGATCGCTTACCCGGTCTACGAAGCGCTGGTGCGGTATTACGACGCCCGCCAGCGTGCGGGGGAGGCGCTGGCCAAAGAGCACGAGCGCACGGCCGACTCGTTGCGTGCGTCCGCCGACGCGTACGAGCAAGCCGACGAGGATTTCGCCAATCAGATCCGTAAGTCCAACGACCTGTTCGATCAGCCGTCCCCGACGGGCCCCGGCACCAGCCACAGCTTTCCGTACCCGAGCCAATCCACGCCGACGCCGTCCGCTGCCACGCCCGGCGACGGACCGGCGACGGCCGACCCGTCCTCGGCCCAGCCGTCTGCCACCGATCCCACGACCGCCAGGCCCACCTCGACCGCGCCCGACGGCACCCAGGCCGACCCCGTGGGCGCCTCGCCCGGTGGACCCAACGGGACATCTCCCACGGGCACGGGCGTGCCCGGCGCTCCCGGCGCTCCTGGCGAGCAGGTCGGCACCAACGGCGCGGGTACGCCGAACGCGAACGGAACGACACCTCCTCCGGGCGGACCGTCGAGCTCCGGAGTGACGGCGCCTGCTGCGGCGGGCATGCCGCCGGGCGGTGTCGGCCCCTTCAACGCAGGCCCGGAGGATCGAGGCGCCACACAGCCGGCCGACGGCGCGGGGCGGTCGGACGCGTCGCCGATTCCGGTGCCTGCCGCGAGTCCGTTCGCCGCCGCCGTCGCCTCGGCGAAGGACAAGGAGGCCGAACCCGCGTACGTGGTCGGCAGCCAGGTGAACGACGACCTGGTGCTGGCCAGAACGCTGCTCGGCAGCGTGCTCGCCGCCGTGGACTCGCCGGTGGGCATGGCCTGGTCGGTCGCCGTGATGCGCGGTCCAGGCGGGGTCGGCGTCTTCATCACGTCGAACGAGGGCCGCGGCTGGTTGCCCGCGGGGCTGTACCTGCCGCGTGAGGTGTCCACCCCGTGGAACTGGGACGAGCTGCTCTCCGCCGACGACGGCGCCGGATCGCCGTGGGAGGGCGTCACGGATCCGGCCCGGATCCTGGCGGAGTTCGGTCTGGCCTGGGGCGCGAAGGCGAACGCGAGCCTGTCGGCCCTCGTCTCGTCCGGACCGATCGATCCCGGCTTGCGTTCGCGGTTCGGCGAGGCGGCGATGGAAGGACTCGTGGGCCCCTCTTACGACGTCGACCTGCGCCAGTTCACCCCGGACACGGCCGACCGCCTCGGGCTCGCCGGTTCGATCGCCGGACTCGAGCACGTCTCCTCGGTACCCGACACGGGGGTGCGGTCGCGTTGCGTGGAACTGGCCGTGGACGCCCACGGACAGCTCGGGCGCTCCGGACCCGCACCCGCGGAAGCCGCTACCTCGCGCCGGGTCCGGGAACGGATTCTCGCCGATCTGCAAGCCGGACGGCCGGTGGCGCGCGAACTGTGGGACGAATTGCGCGACGCCGACGATCTGCTGGCCGCGTCGATGCTCGGACAGCGGGTCGACGTGGGCCGGGTCGAGGTCGGTCAGCTGCGGCTGGACGCGGGAACCTCCCCGTTGCGGAACATGGTCTTCGAGCGGCGCTGCAACGAGTTGGTGCTGCTGCTGGCCGACGAGCCGAGCAGGCAGACGCTGCGAGACGCCGTCTACGCGCACGAACAGATCACGCTGCATCCGCAATTCGTCTCCACACCGGCGCCCGTGTCCACCACCGCGCAGCCCGAGCGCGTCGCCCGCCCCGCCGCGGTTCCCTCGGTCACCGCACCGGAGGTCGCCGGAGGGCCGCCGCCCACCGTGGTGGCTCCGCCGTCCACCGTCGTCGCGCCGCCCACCTCACCGCCATCGGCGAACTCGCAGCGATCGTGAATCGCCGGTCGTGACATCGTTTCGGTGCTCCGGGCCGTGGTGGGGCGCTCCCCGCGACCCGGACACCGGAACGGCCCTTGTCACGAGGGGCCGCACGAGAAGACGGTGTGCCGTGGCTGCTCGACGGCACACCGTCCCGCAGGGCGAGTAGAACGATTTCGATCAAGTACGCGACTGCCGCTGGCGCCGGCATCGTGCCGGCGAGCGACCGCCGCGGTCAGGGCGAAGACGCTGCCGGATGACGGCCGAGCGCGCGAATCACGCCGGAGCGCTGGATCCTTCCCAACCGAGTGATCGGCCCTCGCGTCAGCGTGGTCGAGCGCGCGAATCACGCCGTATCTTCGGACGGGTCGTTCCGAGCGGGGGTGGTCGACGCTCACGTCAACGTGGTCGGCGGCACGCACCGAATGCTTCCGAGCGCCGCGCGAAAGATCGCTCGGCGCGACGGCTACACCTCGATGACGGCGCCCGCGTCCTGATCGGGCTGTTCGTCGGTCGTCGCGTCCTGCGTGGACCCGTTGGCCGGCCGATCGGCCGCCGACACGTCCCTGGTCCGCCGGGCCTGGACCACGCTGGGCGTCGTGCCCGCGGTGGAAGTCCCATCCGGCTCGGGCGGCGGCGCGGTATTCGCGGCGGGGGCGGCGGTGATGCCGCCGGGTTGTGCGGTGGCTGTTTCCACAGCGGCGGGTTGCGCATTCGGATCGCCCGGCTGCGGTGCGGCGGCGGGGGCGGCTTGAGTGCCGGGCGGCTGTGTCTGACCCGGCTGGCCCGGCTGTGGCTGGCCGTTCTTCCGGTCTTCCTCTGCCTTCTTCTGCTTCTGCTCTTCGGCGTTCTGCAACATCTGCGGTATCTGCTGGACCAGCGGTAACGCCATCATCGGCAGCATCGCCAACGACGAGAGGAGCGAGGACAACCCGCCGTCGCCGCCGCCACCGGAGCCGGCCGCGCCGCCGGTGCCGCCGGCGGCACCGCCGCTGCCGGAGCCGTTCGATCCGCCGGAGCCGCTGTTGCCGCTCCCGCCGCCGTTGGCCATCTGCTCGTTCAGTTCGGCGATCGCGATGACCTTGTCGTACACCGCGTCCACGGCTTGGGCGACCGCCTTCAGCAGGGACAGCTCCTGCGCCGATTTCAGTTTGCCGGTGCCAACGGCCTTCAGGGTGGTGTTGAGGTCCTCGACGATGTTCTCGATGGAACGCAGTGCCTGTACCTGCTCGGCGGCGACCGTCGCGGAGGTCTTGATCACCTTGTCGTCCATCTGCAGCAGCTGCAGCTGTCTGGCTTCGACTTTGTTGACGGTCGCGCGGTATTCGTCGTCCGCCTTGCCGCTGCCGAGGGTTTCGTAGATCTCGGGCTCGAGCAGGTCGGACACTGCAGGCGGCAGCGTCGTCATGCCGCGGCCGAGGAGGTCGACGGCGGTTTGGATGGCGGTCTCGGCCATGGCGATGTAGGCGCGCAGCCCTTCCGAGGCTCCGGGCGGGCAGTACAGCTTCACCACCCAGAAATGCTTGCCTTTGGAGGTGGTCGTCGTTTTCTTGGCTTCGGTTTCCGTCGCCGTTGTTGCCATACCGCCGCCACCGCCTCTCAGAAGTCACCCCCATTGTCTCGGCTTCCCGATTATGGGAAGTGGCGCATAGTTCGATTACCCACCCAGCGATGGGAATACGGCGGGATCGGCTGGGGCGACACAATAGCTGGAAAGTGTGAGAGGCGGTCGGTGATGAGCGATGGCGAGTTCGAATGGCGCCGGCACTGACGAACGACCTGGACGGTGTGCTCCGCTCGCTGCTCGCGCTGTACGGCGACGGCCAGCCCGCCGGCCAGGCGGCGAGGACCACCGAAGCGCTGGCCGGCGGGCTGTCTCCCCAGGCGGGGGCAGTGGCGCTGCGGTACGGCGAGGCGCAGAGCATGCAGCTGTCGGTCGCGCAATCGCATGCGGGCAAGGACAGCATCGTGAGCAAAGCCGTCGGCGAGTCCGGTGACGGAACGGTCAACGGCCGTGGCCGCCTGAACAACCACATCGCGGATCTGCAGAGCCGGATCCAGGCGATCGCCGCGGTGGGCGACACCCGCTTCAGCGGTCCCGCGCTGCTGGATGCCGCGCAGACCACCATCTCCAACGCCACCAGGCAGGTCGACGCCGACGTCGCCGCCGCACGGCAGCAGGCCGCGCAGATCATGCCGCCCGCGACACCCGCGACCCGGCAGACCCGGCGCGGCACCACCCCGCGCAGGCGGCGACGGACGCGCTCGAGGTCCAGGTCCGCTTCCCGGTTGCGCCGCGGCAGCACCGTGCGTTCGGACGGCACGCGGGGCAGCAACGCGGTGCTCGCCGCGAGCGAATGGCTCGGCACCCCCTATGTCTGGGGCGGTGGCGGCGCGGGTGGTCCCAGCGGCGGCGGATTCGACTGCTCCGGCCTGACCCAGTACGCGATCGCCCAGGCCAGCCACGGCGACGTGGTGCTGCCGCGCACCACCTACGAGCAGATCTACAGCGGCGTCCGAGTGCACCCCGAGGACGTGCGCCCCGGTGACCTGGTGTTCCCCGCCAGCTCGTTCAGCACGCGAGGACCGGAGCACGTGCAGCTGGCCGCGGGCAACGGCATGGTCATCGAGGCGCCGTACACGGGTTCGACGGTGAAGTGGTCGCGGATGCCGAGCGAGGCCGTCGTCGTGCGGGTGCTGTGAGCCGGTGACCGGGGAGGAGAGTGCGGCGTGGCGATCGAGATCCCCAGCGAGGTAGCGCTCTTCCTCAACATCTGCGGCATCCCGTACCCGGACATCGACGAGGACGATGTGCGCGCCTTGGCCGGGCATGTGCGCACATTCGCCGCGCAGGTGCGTGACACGCACGAGTCGGCGACAGGCGTGATCGGCCAGATGGGCGCTTTCTACTCGGGTGAGTCCTACCAGCAGCTGGTCGCCACTTGGTCGCACATGAGCGCCACGCACATGCGGCGACTCGAGGGCGCCTGCGAGCTCGTCGGCGGCGCGCTCGACGTGGCGGCGACCGTGATCACCGTGGTCAAGGCCGCCGTGCTGGCCGAACTCGCCGCGCTGGCCGCGACTTACGCCTCGATCATGGTGACGCCGCCGCTCGCTTCGTCGGCTCCGCTGGTCGCCGCCGCCGCTCGCCGGGTGTGCGAGCAGATGTCGCAGTACCTCATCGGCTACATCGTCGCCGAAGTGGTCGGCAAGGCGATCGAACCGCTGGAGCAGGCGATCGACGACTTGGTCAGGGGGATCGTCTACGACGCCACCCGCGACGCGCTCGGTGTCCCGTCGTCGAGTCGCCCCCAGCCGCTGCACATCGACCCCGACGCCGTGCAGCACTTCGCGAAGGTGCTCGACGACCACGCCGACGACATCATGCGGCACGCCGCGGACTTCGCCGAGAACGTCTCGACACTGGACTTCACGACCTCGACGCTGCTCGACGACGCGGCGCGGCACGCCGTGGCCGACGCCGGACCGGCAGCTCCGGGCCACACCGCGCGGGACTATCCGCTCGGGCGCGGCGAACAGCGCGCGGGGCTGCCCGCCCCCGCAGCGGCATCCGGTCTGGACGGACAGGGAACCGGCGGTGCGCCTGTCCCGGTCGCGCCGCGCGATGCGGCGAACGCGGTCGGTGTCAGGGAACGGCCCGTCGACAGGCATGTAGCCGATCGGCATGAACGCGAAAGCGGTGCGCGAGTACCGATCCAGGGCGGTGACAGTTCCGCCTTGCCGCCTTCGGCGGAAGGCCCGGTGGCCGACCGTTCTGCCTCGGCCGCATCGGCGCAGAGCCGGGTCGCCGACTCCGCGCGGCACCCGCAGATCTCCGCGGTCGCGCCGAAGGACGCGGCGGACCGGCTCGATGGACTGATGAGCCCTCCTGCGACGTCCGCGCACGCAGGCGCACCTGCCGGAACGGCGGTCGGCGGCGACGCGGTGTCGGAGGTGGCGCAGCGACCCGCGTCCGACTGCGAGCCTCGCCGAAGCGGCTCGGCCACCGAGCCGGTCGCTTCCGCCGGTCAGGAGCCTTCGGCCGATGCGCCGGTCGCGGGAGTCGCGTTCTCCGCGCAGCAGAACCCGGGAGGGACGGCCACCCCTTGGGGACGTGCCGCGCAGCCGCCGGGTACGCCGAACCCCGTGCAGGCGAAGCGCGGTCGTCTGGAGACGATCTCGCCGAAAGTGCGCAGGCCCGCGGTCACCCCGTGGAGCAAGACCCGTCGTTCCCGGGAAGTTCCCGCCGTGGTGCACGCACCGTCCACACGGCCGCGACTGCGCTTGGTCGGGGAGAAGGGCGCCGAAGCGCACGGCGCCGAGCTCGCCGACGCGAACTCGGTGCGATCGCGGGTGGCGGCACCGGCGCCCGAGCACGGGGACGCGCCTCCCACGCGCGGCTGAGCGAGGCCGCCGAAACGCGAAAACCCATTCCCAAGAACGGGAATGGGTTGCTGAGTCGGATCGACGGCAGTGGTAGACGTAGAAGCGCCGTTCGGCGGGAAGTCCTACCCCCACAACGGCCGGTGGCCTGCCGGTGCCACCGGCCGTTGCTTATTGGGTTCAGATCGTCAGGATGAGGGACTGGCGATCTGTGTTCAGACAGTACCCTCTTCTGTCGGAACGTTCAATAGTGTGCACCTAAATAGCGGCAAGAATTTTCGCGGGGTCCTCCGACCTGCTGTGCGGCGGCTGGGGGACCGGATCGCGGCTGGCCAGCCGCCGCCGAAGGGGCCGTCTGCAGGCGGATGATTGCCGGCCCCGAGGTAAACATACCGTTAACCGACGGCACGTTCAAAACTGGCATGTGACAGCACGGTCTCCGCGGTGACGACTGCTTCCCATGACTGGGAAGGCGCTGGACCCGGGGTCCGACGCCGGAATCTATCTTTTGAACAGGCTAGATCGGCGGAAGGGAAGTCCGAGTGTCAGCGGCCGAGGACGCGTTCTACACGGGTGTTCAGAATCTTGGGTTGGTCGCGGGTGGCGTGCGCAACGAGCAGCACGCGGCGGCGGCGTTTCGGGCCGCCACCGACCTCGACCCGGACATGTGCGATGCGTGGCTCGGGCGGGCCATGGCCGGCGAGGTCACCTCGGAGGTGATCTACGGCGCCTACCGCTCGGTGCACAATCTCTACCGCGATCAGCAGCGGGCCGGTCTGGTCGACCGCGCCCTGTGGTGCCAGGTCGAGATCGGCATGTACGGCCTGCGCGTCGCGATGGCCGATCGCGACCAGATCGCGATCGCGCAGGCGTGCTCCTATGCCGAAGGCGGTGAATGGCAGGAAGCCGCGGCGATTCTCGACGAGGTCCCGCGCGACGACGTCTCCGACTTCGTGCGCATGTCGCTGTACTTCCGGACCAAGCAGTGGCCGGAGGTGCTCGCCGCACGCAACGCGCGGCCGGTGCTCGAGGACGGCCTGCTCGACATCGCTGCCGAGCTGATGACCGCCCAGTCGCTGGCCCATCTGGGACGCTTCGGCGAGGCCATGCCGCGCGCGCAGCGGATCGTGGAGGACAGCTCCTCGGGCAATCTGTCCTACATCTGGGCCGACGCGCACTTCCTGCTCGGCATGCTCATGCGGCACAACGGCGATCACGACGCCGCCGACAAGATCCTCAAGGGACTGCAGGGCTCGGCGCTGTGGCCGGAGCGCGAGGAATGGCAGCGCGCGGTGCGCGACAAGACCTACCGCTTCGAGATCGCCACCGCGGAACTCATCGCGTCCAGGACCAACCGGTGGGACCCGAAGACGGGTGACGATCCACGAGAGGCGGCCGCCAGCGCGGCGCGCGCCGAGCGCGAGAGTCTCCTCGCCGAGGCCTCCGACCTGCTGCAGGCGCAGATCGGCATGGACTCGGTCAAGGAGCAGGTCGACCGGCTCAAGTCCGGCGTGCTGATGGACCAGGTGCGCGCCAAGCGAGGGCTCGCGGTGGATTCCAAGTCGCAGCACTTGATCTTCTCGGGGCCCCCCGGCACCGGCAAGACGACCATCGCCCGCGTGATCGCCAAGATCTTCGCCGGTCTGGGCGTCGTGGAGAACGCCGATGTCATCGAGGTGTCACGCAACGACATGGTCGGCACCCACCTGGGCCACACCGCGCCCAAGACCAACGCGCTGATCGACACGGCGCTCGGCGGCGTGCTGTTCATCGACGAGGCGTACACGCTGATCCAGGAAGGTCTTTCCGGCGGCGACGCGTTCGGCAAGGAAGCGGTCGACACGCTGCTGGCCCGGATGGAGAACGACCGCGACAAGCTGGTCGTGATCATCGCCGGTTACGAGGATCAGATCGATCGGTTCCTGGCGTCGAACGACGGCCTGGCTTCCCGTTTCACCAAGCGCATCCGTTTCGCCAGTTACGGTGCCGACGAACTGGTGCAGATCGCCGAGCACATCGCGCGGAAGAAGGATTCGATCCTCTCCGAAGAGGCCCGCGAGGTGCTGCGGCTGCGGTGTGAGGAACTGGCGGGGCAGACCAAGAACGGCAGGCGGCTGATCGACCTGGCCGGCAACGGCCGTTTCGTGCGCAACGTGGTCGAGGCCGCCGAAGCCGAGCGGGACTATCGCTTCACCAGGGAGAACGCCGATATCGCCGCGATGACCGACGAGGAACTCATGACGATCGACGCGTTCGACATCACCGCGGCGCTGGAGGGTTTGGCGCCGAGCACGCGGGTGTGAGGCGTCCGCTGGTCCGCTGTTCCCAGTCGCGGGAATAGCGGTCGTATTCATGCTGTGACCGCTGGTTACGGTTTGGTGAGGGCGGCGGAAGGAACGAGAACCGGTGGCGCGCTTCCGGGTTGTGACCAAACACCAGATCTCCGGCTGGCGTTTTCTGCTGCGCCGGATCGAGCACGCGCTGGTCCGACGCGACGCGTCGATGATCGATGACCCGCAGCGCGGTCGCTCGACCGCGCTGTCCATCGGCATCGCGCTGGCCTGCGTGATCATCGCGGGCGCTGCGGTGCTGGCGTTCTTCAAGCCCGCCAAGAAGGTCGGGGACTCGAACATCGTCGCGGAGAAGGACACCGGGGCCCTGTTCGTGCGCCTGAACAATCGGCTGTTCCCGGCGCTGAATCTGACCTCGGCCCGGCTGATCGTCGGTTCTCCCGACACCCCGGTGAAAGTCTCCCGGGACGAGCTGGCGAAATACCCGCGCGGGCCGTGGGTCGGCATCCCCGGAGCGCCCGCCAGCATCGTCGATACCGACGAGCGGGATTCCTCGTGGACGGTGTGCGACACGGCACGCACCGGTGCGGCGGCGCCGGTCAACCCCAGCACCGGTCTGCCGACCGTGAGCCGCTCCGCGGTGCGCACGACCGCGATCGGCGGCCCGCTCACCGTGGACGGCGACGCCAATCGCCCGCTGGGGGACGGCGAGGCCCGGTTGCTGCGCGACGACACCACGACCTGGCTGGTGTACGGCGACGCCGAGAAGGGCGTGGTGCGCGCCGCGATCGATCTCGCGAACACCGCGGTGGCCATGGCGCTCGGCATCGATTCGACCGCTCCGGTGATGGCGGCGTCCAAGGGCTTGATCAACGCCATTCCCGAGGCTCCGCCGCTGCGGGTGCCCGAGGTGCCGGGTAAGGGCGAGTCGATCACGCTCAACAACGGATACACCACGCCGGTCGGATCGGTGCTCACCGTGTCGGTGCCGGACCAGGGCGTCTCGTACTACCTCGTCTCCCAGTCGGGACTGGTGCGGATCAGCACGGTGCTCGCGGCGATGGTCCGCAACGCGGACTCGCAGGGTTCGGTGTCCACCCGGACGGTGGGACCCGACGTGATCGCGGCGAATCTCCGCCCTGGACAGTGGCCGGGCACCGCGACCTACCCGCCCCGTCCCATCCGCCTGGTCGACCCCGAACGGTCCGGCGTGACCTGCCTGCACTGGTCGCGCTCGGGGAACGATCCGAACGCGGCCACCGAACTGCTGGTGGGCAGGCAATTGCCGCTCACCAAGGAAGAACAGGGCCGCGCGGTCGACTTGGTGACCTCCGCGGCCTCGCGCGGCACCACCGCGGACGCTGCCTACCTGCCGCGCGACACCGGTCGCTTCGTCCAGGTGACCGGAGCGGAACCGGGGTCGCCGCTGCGGGAATCGCTGTACTGGGTCTCCGACAGCGGCGTCCGCTACGGCATCAT
The DNA here is from genome assembly GCF_053586955.1 of Nocardia sp. NPDC003726. Classification (NCBI taxonomy): domain Bacteria; kingdom Bacillati; phylum Actinomycetota; class Actinomycetes; order Mycobacteriales; family Nocardiaceae; genus Nocardia; species Nocardia sp. NPDC003726. The sequence goes on from NZ_JBSFNF010000002.1 coordinate 262,540, forward strand.
CACCGACCCCAGCAGTATCGGCGCCGCCGACCCCACTCTGACCTCGCTCGCGCTGCGGGCCCCGGTCCCGGCGCCGTGGAGCATCATCTCGCTGTTCGCGATCGGACCGGCCCTGTCCCAGAAGGAAGCTCGCATCCAACACGACGGAATTCCGAACAACAAGATCGTCGCGGGGCTCGGGGGTTCGCAGTGACCACCACTCGCCGATTCGTCCGGCCCGCCAGGATGGTGCGCGGCCCCAAAGCTCCCGCCGTGACCGAGCTGCGGCTGCAACCGCCCACCGAGCTGCCCAAACCGGTGCCGCCGTCGCGGCTGCGCATGATCATGCCCGTGGTCATGGTGGCGGCCATGTGCGGGATGATGGTGATGATGTTCCGCGGCGGCGGAACCATGAACCCGATGATGCTGATGTTCCCGGCCATGATGCTGGTGTCGATGTTCGGCATGATGGGCGGCGCGTTCGTCGGCAACTCCAGCGGCGGCGCGGCGAGCCTGAACGAGGAACGCAAGGACTATCTGCGCAGCCTCACCGACAACCGCAAGACGGTGCACGCGGCGGAAGCCGAGCTGCACGCCTTCCTGCGGTACACCCATCCCGGTCCGGATGAGATCGCGCGGTTGATCGGCGGCAAGCGGATGTGGGAGGTGCAGGTCGCCAGTCCGCAGTTCCTGCGCGTGCGGGTCGGTCGCGGGCGCATCGCCAACCAGGTGCGCGTGATCGTCCCGGAAGCCGCACCCACCTCGGATCTGGATCCGGTCGGCGTCGTCGAACTGACCCGCTTCGCCAAGGCCTACTCCACGGTCGGCGGCATGCCGGTCGCGATCAACCTGCTGTCGGCGCCGCAGGTCGGCATCGACGGCGACCCGGAGCTGGTGGCCGGGCTGATTCGCGCGATGATCGCCGAGGTGGTGGTGCTGCACGGCCCGGACCAGGTGGCGGTCGCGGCGGTGCTGTCCGACCCGGACGCGCCGGAATGGTCCTGGCTGAAATGGTTGCCGCACACCCAACATCCGAGCGAGACCGACGCGATCGGCTCCAGCCGGATGGTCTACCGCACCGTGGCCGAGCTGCGCACCAAGGTGCTCGCCGGACTCAATCGCGGCCCGTTCTCGGCCAATTCGCAGCCCACCCTGGACCGCACGCACTTCCTGCTGATCGTGGACGTCGGGGGACCGGCCAGCGACCGTGACATCTCCGGCATCGACGGCTGCACGTGGCTGCGGCTCGGCCCCGCGGAGCAGAATCTGCCGCGGGCGCTGCGCTTCAAAGTGACCGAGGACCGGTCGCTGAACGAGGTGACCCCGCGCGGATTGCGTCGCGTCGGAGTCGCCGACTCGCTGTCCACGGCGGCGATCACGGCGATGGCGCGCAGCATTTCGCCGTACCGGTTGTCCACCGTGGTCGAAGCGGTGGCCGCCGAGCAGGCCAGCGGCGGCACGTCCTGGGAAGAGATGGTCGGGATCGACGACCCCGGCGCCATCCGGGTCGAGCAGGCGTGGGTCCGGCGTCGCGACCAGGACCGGGCACGCCTGAACATTCCGTTCGGCCATGACCCGGCCGGTGGCGTCGTCTATCTGGACATCAAGGAATCGGCCGAAGAGGGCATGGGCCCGCACGGCATGTGCATCGGCGCGACCGGATCGGGTAAGTCGGAATTCCTACGTACCCTGGTGCTTTCGGCGGTGGCGACGCATTCGCCGGATGTTCTGAACCTGCTGCTCGTCGACTTCAAGGGCGGCGCGACCTTCCTCGGTTTCGACCGGCTGTCGCATGTGACGGCCATCGTGACGAACATGGAGGAAGAAGCCGACCTCGTCACCCGTATGGAAGACGTCATCAACGGTGAAATGGCCCGGCGGCAGCGCATTCTGCGTGACGCGGGGAACTTCGCCAACGTCGCCGATTACGAGCGTGCCAGGGAGCAGGGCGCGGACCTGCGCCCGCTGCCGACATTGCTGATCATCCTCGACGAGTTCGCCGAACTGCTCGAGCAGCATCCCAGCTTCTCGAAGCTCTTCGTGGCCATCGGCCGGTTGGGCCGATCGCTGCGTATCCACCTGCTGCTCGCGTCGCAGAAGGTGCCCGCGAACCGCATGGGTGAGCTGGAGGCCCATCTCTCCTACCGAGTCGCGCTGCGCACCAACCAAACCAGCGACTCGCGTGACGCGATCGGCACCGCGGACGCCTACCACCTGCCGAAAAAGCCCGGAGCGGGCTACCTGCGCGTCGGCTCCGGCGACCTCCAGCGCTTCCAGGCCGCGTACGTGGGTGAGAAGTACGCGCCGCCCGCGCAGATCTCCGCGGCCTCCGCGCAGCGGGCGCGGCGACCCGGTGGGGGGTACCGGCCGCCGCAGCGCTTCACCGCCGGTCATATCGTCGACACGCGGCCCACGGTGGTCGAGCCGATCGTCGTCCAGCAGGCGCCCGAATCCGCCGACGGCGAGTCGATCACGGTGATGGAAGCGGTGTTGCAGCAGCTGGCCCGGCACGGCCAGCCCGCGCACAAGATGTGGCTGCCGCCGCTGGGTACGCCACCGACGCTGGAGCGAATGATCCGCGCCGTGCCGCAAGGGGCGTTGCAGATGCCGTTGGCGCTGGTCGACAAGCCTCGGCAGCAGCGCCAGGATGTGTGGTCGGTCGATATGTCCGGCGCGGGCGGGCACATGGCGATCGTCGGCGGCACGCAGTCGGGTAAATCGACCGCGCTGCAGACGTTCATCATGTCCGCGGCGCTGACGCACACCCCGGAGCAGGTGCAGTTCTACTGCCTGGACTTCTCCGGTGGCGGTTTGACGACGCTGGCGAACCTGCCGCACGTGGGATCGGTCGCCGCGGCCAGGGACGGCGACCGCATCCGGCGCACGATCGCCTTGGTCACGAACCTGCTCGAGAGCAGGCAGTCGATGTTTTCCGAGTTCGGGATCGACTCCATCCGGAAGTTCCGCACACTGCGCGAAGGCCCGACCGCCCCGCCGTGGCACGACCGCGATCCGTACGGCGACATCTTCCTGGTCATCGACGGATGGGACGTCGGTTTCGGTACGAACGGCCCGTACTACGACGAGTACACCCCGGTGATGGAGTCCATCGCCCTGCAGGGCCTGAACTACGGCATCCACTTGGTGGTGAGCAGCTCGCGCTGGATCGCCATCCGCCCGGCGATCAAGGACCTGATGCAGACGCGCGTGGAGATGCGTCTGGGCGACCTGGCCGACACGACCTTCAATGTCCACCGCACCGTGGTCGCGGCGATACCGGCCAACCGGCCCGGTCGCTGCATCTCGACCGACGGCCTGCACATGCTGACGGCGTTGCCGCGTATCGACGGCGTCGGCGAGCCGGATTCGGCGGCCGAGGGTCTCGCCGCCGCCGTCGCCGAAGTCGCGCAGCGTTATCCCGGCAGGCGCGCGCCGCAGGTGCGACTGCTGCCGCCGCAGATCGGCATCGACGAGGTTCGTGCGGGATGGCCGGTGCCGCAGACGCTCGCTCAGCGTCTCGTCGTGCCGTTCGGCGTCCGGGAATCCGATCTGAGTCCGGCGACGATCGATTTCAGCGTGTCGACACATTTCATCGTGCTCGGATCGACGGGGTCGGGGAAGTCGACCACCTTGGCCGCGCTGCTGGAGTCGATCAAACGCCAGTACGATCCGTCGCAGGCGCGCGTGTTGCTGATCGATTACCGGCGTAGGCATCTGGAGACGGTGCCGCAGGAGATGCTCATCGGGCACGTCACCAACGAGCGCGATGTGCGCGAGGCGCTGCCGCCGCTGGTGGAGAAGATGCGCTCGCGGCGCCCACCGGAGAACGTGACCACCCGGCAGCTCGCGGAGCGGTCCTGGTGGTCCGGGCCCGAGGTCTTCGTCGTGATCGACGACTATCACATGATCGCGCAGCGCGGTGCGATGAACCCGCTGGAGCCGCTGAAGGACATCCTGGTCGACGGACGCGACACCGGCTTGCACGTCATCGCCGCCCGCAATATCGCCCAGGCGGATACGGCGTTGTACGACAACGTGATCGGTCAGATGAAGAACCTCAATTCCTCGGGTCTGATCATGGACGGTTCGAAGCTCGACGGCGTGCTGATCAGCGACGTGCGCGCCACCAAGCAGCCGCCGGGCCGCGGAATCTACGTGGAGCCCATGAGTTCTCGGCGTGACCTCGTCCAAGTGGCCTGGATTCCACAGCAGATCTGACCTCGGCGCTCCATCCCAAGGTTGGGAATAAATTACCGTTTTCCTTAGCAGCCGCTCGATCCGAGCTGGTAGTCACGCTCGATTGGAGTCTCGCCATGGCACTCCCGGATCTCGGCATCGCGCCGCCGGACGTGCGGGAGGCCGCGACCGAGTTCAGGCGCATGCTCGGTTCCATCTCCGGCAGCGTCGCCGATTCGCGCAGGTCTGCGAGCCGGTCGCGGGGCGGACAGTCGCGTTCGGCCGCGAGGCGCCATCGCGCCGCAGACGGGACGCCACCGGAACGACGGGAAACTCTCTGTCCGGCGGCGGTGTTCGTCGCCGGAGAAACTCAGGAGGTGCCGGTACTGGAGAGATCCCCTGTATTCGGTGTGGTCGAGGACGTCGATGGCCCGAGCCGCGCATCGACGATTGCGACGCACACGCTGTCAACGTCCTCGGCGAACCCGTCCGAGGCAACGTAAACGCCTTATAGGATAGGAACAGATATGCCCATCGGCTACACCGGCGACCCGTCCGAGATCAACGCCGCCGCCAAGAAGTTCTTCACGCACGCCGATACCTTCAAGAACCACCAGGGTATTCTCGAGGGCATCAAGATGGAGTACGCGCCCGCTGTCCAGGGCGCGACCGGAAACGCCATCCAGGCGGCGATGCAGGGAGCCCTCGACAAGGGGTCGAAGCTGCACCAGACCTTCATGGAAATCGTCGACGCGCTGAATGCCGCAGGTGCGACGTTCGACAGCCAGGACCAGGAGAACGCGTCGCAGGTCAACAAATACAACCTCAATTTCTGATGCCGGATCCGCAGCAGAAAACAATCAGGAAAGGTTTCGGAAAATGGCTTTGAAGAATGATTACGATGCCGTCGAGGGCCTGGTCATCCGCACCGACCAGGTGCTCAGCAACATGATGGTCGACGCGGGCGAGCGCGACACGCTGGCCAAGCTGCTCGCCGAGAACTTCCAGGGTGACGCCGGTACCTCCAACGGCGACCTGCAGACTCGCGTCAAGCAGCAGATCGACCAGTACAACGAGGCGCTGACCCAGCTGAAGGCGGCCACCAAGGCTGTGTCCGGTATCGACGGTCAGTTCCGCGTCGTCGACACCGGTCAGGCCATGCGGTTCTCGCAGATCGGGATCTAGCGACTCCGCTCGGGTCGCTGTCGCGCGCCCGAGGCGAGACCACGATATCCGCCATCGCCCTCGACGAGTTCGCTCGAACGGACTTCGTCGAGGGCGATCGCATGTCATCGGTCCTATGCGGGGAGGGCGGCCCCCGGGTCGTGTCACGTGACGTGCCGCCGTGGATGTATGGATCAATTCTGGCCCAACGAGTTTCGGCCGGACAGGGTGGAATGCGCTTCCCGCACCGCTATCCCCAACACTGGGAATGCCTTAACGTTCTGATTGCACCGCTCGACGCGAGCACGGCGCCCTTCGTTAGGAGCTTTCCATGTACTTCAGTCTCACTCCAGGGCAACTCCCCGCTATCGCCGCGCAACTGAGCACCGGGACGGCCGCGCTGGCCGCGACGACAGGTACGACCGCGGCCGGGTGTGTCCCACTACCGCCGGGCTGCGATTCCGTGAGCGAGAAGATCACCGAGGCATTCTTCGGCTTCGCGACCGACCTCTACGACAAGACGGTCCAGGGAGTGAACCACCGCATCATGGCCGAGCCGCACCTGCCCGAGGTGGACGCCTGCTATTGCGCCGCGGACGCCGCCGGCGACAGTCACATCAGCGCGAGAGGCGTGGCGTTCGGCGAGTAGTCCGAGCCGCTGCGAGCGAGGCCGATGCCATGCCGTTCATGTCGTTCGATTACTTCGCGTTGCCACCGGAAGTGAACATCCACCGGTTGCTGTCCGGCCCCGGCGTGTCCGCGCTCACCACTGCCGCGGCCGCCTATGCCGACTTGGCCGCAGGGTTGGCGGCCACCGCCAGCGGCACGGATGGCTCGACGGCCGAGATGGGCGGGGCGTGGGAAGGACTGTCGTCCGAGCGCGCCCAAGCGGCATTTCGTCAGCACGCGGGCTGGCTGCACAGGCAGGCCGTCGTCGCTATGGACGCCGCGAAATCCGCGGCCGAGCTGGGGATGATCTTCGGCGAGGCCGAGGCAGCCATGCTGGGTGTGGAAGCGTGGCTGGCGGAATGGTATGCGAAACAGGCGGCTCTCGCCGCCGCCAGCACGACGCAGCTGGCCCCGCTGACCCTCGGGGCCATGGCGCTGAGCGAGCTCGAATATCTGGCGATCACGGCAGCGGCGGCGGGGGTGATGGCCGGCTACGATACCGCGGCCTCCGGAGTGCTGGCCGGGTTGCCGACGCCCGAGGTTCCCCTGCCGATCGTCAACGGTGGTTCGGGGCTGGAGTCGGCGCCGAACCTGCTGTCCACGCCGGATATCACGAATCCGCTGGACACCGATACCGGGCACACGACCCAGGACGTGGTGAATCACCAGACCGGTGACACCGGTAGCGATCCGGTCAAATCCAATCCCGATCCCACCGACACCAGCCAGCCGAGTGACACGACGCAGCCCGGCGACACCACGCAACCGGGCGACACGACTCAACCCGGCGACACCACACAGCCCACCGACACCACGCAGCCGGTGGACACCACACAACCCACCGATCAGCTTCCGGACATGAACAACTCGTCGCTGTCGGATTCACTGGCCAATTCGGGGATGGACGGCTCGTTCGACCAGCAAGGTCTCCTCGGAGCGTCGCAGAATTCGACCACGCTGGCGGGCTTGTACGGCGGAGCGGGCACCCTGGTGGCGCTCAACATGACCACCGGAGGACTGAACGCCATGCCCGGCGCCGCCAGCGGTTTCCGGATGCCGTCCAACTGGTCCCTCGGCCGAGGAACCGCGTTCGGCGCGTCGCCGAATCCGACCGGCGGCGGGCCCGCCTCGCGTCCGACCGCACCGCGCGGAGCGACCGCACCCAAGGCGCAGATGCGGCGGCGCAGGCGCGACGAGGACCGCAAGAAGTCGAAGGTGTTCGTGCCCGGTGAGCCGCAGGATGTCCCCGTGCTCGAGCAGCCCCCGGTGATCGGCGTCATCGAATACGGCGACGCCGACCGGCGAGACGAGATCGACGAGCCGGAAAGCGAACAGCTGCTGCTGGTCGGGGTGATCGAAGGCGCCGCGGACGAGCCGGCGACGGCCGACTCGGAGCCCGCGCGGTGAGCCACACCGTAGCCGAGGTCCGGTGCAAGGAGAGGAGGCCTTTCCCCTGGAAGCAGATCCGGTAGCCATCGATCTGAATGTCGATGCCGCCCTCGTGCTGAAAGAGCTGGTCGGCATCGACTCGTATCCGCCGGTGCTGGCGCTGCTACCGAACATCTACCGGCTCGAGGATCGGGAACGGGTGCACGCTGTCGTAGCGCAGCGACTCACCGAGGCGGGCATCATCGACGGTGACCGTGTGCACCCGGTGGTCGAGCACTGGGTGCGGTGCCTGGACCGGCCGGACGTGGAACTGGCGGCCAGGATCATGTCCACCGGATCGGACGGGCAGCCGCGAGCGATGCTGCGGTTCTCGCTGGTGCGCAGTGATGACACCCATGTGCTGGCGTTGCGCTGCGACGATGAGGTGGTGATCCAGACGATGTTCCAGGACGGGCAGAATCTGGACAACCTGACGGCCGCGCTGGCCGCCGCGCTCGGTCCCGCGGAGGCACTGCGCTTCACACCGGTGACCGCCACGGTCGAGCAACTCGGCGAGGTTCCGTCCGACCCGGACGAACGACGACAGGCGTTGCTGGAGTTGGGCGCCCAGCCGCACACCGCAGCGGTCCTGAGCCGGGCGCTCACCGAGGTGGTGCGCCGGGCCGAGATCCTGGTTATCGAGCACCGGGACGGCAGCCAGGCGCGGCCGGAGGTGTCGGTGAGCGTGCTCGACACGACGTCGGGGCGGCTGATCGTCACCCCGAGCAGGGCGATGGATGGAGAGATATGGTCCACGTTCGCCCCTGGGGACGACGCGGCCTTGCGGTCGGGCATCGGTGCGCTCATCGATCTGGTGCCCGGCCGAAGTTGGTTCGACACCAGCAGAACGAGCTGAACGTCGGACAGTGTTTGTCGAGAGGACGACGGAAATGAACCGAGCACCGAGCATCAACGGTCATGCGGCCGAGTCCGCGCGCGCTCGCGGCGGTTACGACGCGTACTTCGCACCGACGAACGACCTGGCCGACGCGGCCGTCGCGCCGGGCCCAGCCCCCGAGACCCGCCAGGACGCCGAGAATTCCACGCCCGCCGACCCCGTGATCGGCGCGCCGCGCGAGCCGCAAGCGCCCCCCGGGGAATCCGGCCCCCGCCCCACGCAGGCGGGGGTGACGCCATCTCCCGTCGCGAGTGGGCCACCCCCACGGCAGGCGAACGCAGCGGCGGCGCACCCCAATACACCTCCGGCTCCGACGAACGCGCCGCCGCAGGCGAGCACGCCCGCGCCGCATCCCCCGGCCGCACCGCCCGGAGCCGCGCAGCAGACGGCGCAACAGCATTCGGCAGGGCAGCGGTCCGCCGAGCAGTACCAGGCCGACTACTCCGCCGCCACGCCGTCCCAGGCGATCGCGCGCAACGAAGCGGCATCCGCGAATCAGGAGTGGTCGTCGAGTTCGGCGACGCCATGGGTGCCCGAGCGCGTCGACCACTCCGCCTACGAGCCGACGCCGCGGATCGAGGTGCTGCCCGCCGCCCTCAGCTCGATCGAACTGCTCGCCGACATCTCCGCCGCGAAGCGGGCCCAGCTGCGCTCCAACTCCGGTGTGCGCGGCGCGCTCAACAAGGTCGGCTTCAACCTCGGCCTCTCCCCGGCCGAGCAGCGCGCCGAGGACCGCAAGGCGCGCATCCGGCGTCAGCTCACCACGACGTATCAGATCGCGGTGATCAGCGTGAAGGGCGGCGTCGGCCGCACCACCACCGCGGCGACGCTCGGCTCCACCTTCGCCAGCCTGCGCCCGGACCGGGTGGTCGCGATCGACGCCAACCCGGACTTCGGCGACCTCTCGACCCGCACCTGCAGGCACCCCTACGGTCTGACCTTGCGCGACCTGGCGCAGTCGCAGAACCTCGACGCCTTCTCGGCGGTGCAGTCGTTCACGTCGATCAACTCCGCCGACCTCGCGGTGATCGCGTCGCCGTGGAGCACCGAGGCCACCGAGGCGCTGTCGGGCCGCGAGTACAGCACCGCCGTCGAAGTACTGCGCAAGCACTTCAACCTGCTCGTGGTCGATTGCGGCACCGGTGTGCTGGATTCGGCGACGGCGACGGTGCTGCAGACCAGCGACGCCGTCGTGGTCGTCACCCCGGCCACGGTCGGCGGCGTGACCGGCGCGGTGGCCACCCTGAACTGGCTGAGTTCTCATGGGCTGCAACACCTGATCGCGAAGTCGATCGTCGGCATCGTGCATCACCAGCCGCTGAAGCCGACCGTGGACGTGGACGCGATCGAGAAGCTGTTCGAGACCGCGCAGCGCCCCACCTGTGTGCTGCCCTACGACGCGCATCTGGCCGAGGGCGGCGAGATCGACCTGCGGCTGTTGGAGAAGGAGACCGTGCTCGCGTTCGAGGAACTGGCCGCCTGGCTGGCCGATGGATTCCCTGGATACCTGGCCGGCGGCGCCGACAACTCCGGTGACCGCGGAGGATGGCGATGAGCACTGCCGTCGCGCCCGCGCCTGCCGGGACGCAGCCGTCGGCGGAGGTCGCGCGGGCCAGGATCGCCGTGCTGGTCTCCAGCTATCAGGTCGACGTGGTGGTGCCGACCAAGTTCACCATCGAGACGTTCATCGATGATCTGCTGGTCGTGCTGGCCTCGGCGATCGATGACGAGAACGTCGATTTCACGCCGCCGCAGGGCCAGTGGAGCCTCGCGCGTCCGGGCGAGCCGCCGATCCCGCGCTGGCGCAGCCTGGCCGACCACGACATCACCGACGGCACGGTGCTGATGCTGTCGGTGGTCGAGTCGGCGGAGGTGTTCACGCCGGTGGTCGAGGACATCACCGACGCGCTCGCCATGATCAACGAGCGCGAGTTCGCCGAGTTCGACGCGAAGACCGCCGCGATCGTGGGCTTGACCGTGCTGGGGATCGGGGCGTCGGCGGTGGCCGCCATGCTGGCCTGGTCGTGGACCATGACCGGTTCCACCTTGTGGTGCGGCCTGCCCGCGCTGTTGCTGGGCGGCTTGTGCTGGGCGGCGGCCGCGCAGTCGCGCAGGCGCGACGCCGCGGCGATGATCTCCCTCGGCTTGACGCTGGCGGCGACGCCGCTGCTGTTCGCCGGAGGCGCGATGCTGGTGCCGCCTGCTTACGGCCAGCCGGGTCCGTTCGCCGCGGCCAATCTGGCGGCGGGGGCGGTGGTCGCCGCGGTGGCCGCCGCCACCATGATGCGGTTGAGCGGGGTGGGCATCGCGACCCTGATGGCGGTGACCGTACTCGGCATCGTGCTGACCGCGGCGGCCTTGCCGCTGACCTACGCGGACCTGTCCGTGGGGCAGGTCGCGGGCGGCACCGCTTTCGTCGCGGTCGTGCTGCTGACCATGGCGCCACGCCTGGCCGTGGTCATCGCCCGCATCCGGCCGCCGGATCTGCCCGACCCGGGCAACGAGGTCTCGCCGACCACGCTGACCGACATCTTCGACGCGGAGACGGTACGCGAGGGCGACGAGCACACCGCGGTCGGCGAGCAGCAGCGCAATGCCAACGAAGCGGGCATCGAAAGCCGCGCCCGGCTGGCGGTGACCAGCCTGCGCGGCCTGATGGCCGCGATCGCCACGGTGCTCGCGGTCTCCGCCGTGGTCGCGGCGGCGGCGAGCCCGGGTGGTATTCGCGAAATCGTCATGGCCGCCGCGATCGGCGGTCTGCTGGCGATGCGCGCGCGCTGGCATCCGGACCGGGTCCAGGCGATCGCGCTCATCGCCGGATCCGCCGTCACCGTGTGCGGTGTCGGTTTCGTCTTGGTCGGCGCGTACGAGACTCCGGTCGCCCGGTTGGTCGTCGGGCTCGTGGTGGCCTCGGCGGCGTGCGCGGCGTGTCTCGCGGCGCTGCGGCTGCCGGGCAAGCGGTTGTCCCCGGTCACCCGCCGTGTCATCGATCTGGTGGAATACGCGCTCATCCTGGTGGTTCCGGTGATCGCCTTCTGGATCATGGGCGTCTACACCGCGATGCGAGGGATCTGATGAAGGTCGGCAGTGCCGCTGCGGCGGTTCTGGCGGGGGTGATACTGGCCGTTGCGGCCGCCCCCGCCCTCGCCCTGGAACCGCCGCAGGTCGTGGTCGGCGCGCCGCCCGCGGACGACCCGCCGGGGCCAGAGCAGCCGATGAAGCAGGAAAAGGGCTGTCTGGCCGCGGGTGTGCTGCCCGACAGCGACCTCACCCGCACCCCGCCCGCGGAGCTGGCGCTCGATCTGCGCCGGGCCAAGGCGCTGAGCCGGGGCGCGGGGGTGACCGTGGCCGTCATCGACACGGGAGTGCAGCCACATCCGCGCCTGCCCAACCTGATCGGCGGCGGCGACTACCTCGCGGCGGGCGGTGACGGCCTGTCCGACTGCGACGCGCACGGCACGCTGGTGGCCGGGATCATCGGCGCGACGTCCGATCCCGCGGACGGATTCGCCGGCGTGGCCCCGGACGCGCGCATCGTCTCCATCCGCGTCCGCTCCGGCGCGTTCAGCCCCGAACGACCGGGTTCGGACCCGAACCAGCGGAAGGCCGTCGACATCAGGACGCTCGCGCGGGCGATCACGCGCGCCGCGAATCAGGGCGCCTCGGTGATCACGGTGTCGCTGCCGATCTGCCTGCCGGTGGACGCGCAGGTCGATCAGTCCATGCTGTCGGCGGCGATCGGCTACGCGGTGCACGGCCGCGGCGCGCTCATCGTCGCGGGAGCGGGCAACGCCGCCGGCGGCGACAACTGCGTACAGAACCCTGACATCGACCCGACGCGTCCCGCCGACCCGCGCAACTGGCGCGACGTGAAGACCATCTCCACGCCGGGGTGGTTCGGCCCCGACGTGCTCACGGTGGGATTCACCACCGCCAACGGCGCGCCCATGCCCGATTCGCTCACCGGACCGTGGGTTTCGGTCGCCGCCCCCGGCACCGGCATCGAATCGCTCGGTCCAGGCGGCGGTGGCCTGATCAACGGCATCGGTGAGCCGGACAAGCTGGTGCCGGTCGGCGGCGCGTCGTTCGCCGCGGCCTACGTCAGCGGGGTGGCCGCCCTGCTGCGCTCACGCTTCCCCAACGAGACCCCGCGCGAGATCGCCGCCCGCCTGCAGGCCAGTGCGCACGCCCCGGCCCGTGGCATCGACAACGTGGTGGGCGCGGGCGTGATCGACCCGCTCGCCGCCCTGAGTTACCGCACGCCGCCGCAGCAACCCGCGGGCCTGTTCCGGTCCGCGGAACTGCCCATACCTCCCGCGCCGCGGCCCAAGGATCTGCGTCCCGCCATCACCGCGACCGTCGTGATCCTCGCGGCGCTGCTGCTCGGCCTCGCGGGCAGTCACCTCAACTCGGCGATGCGGAGGCGCCGGTGAGCTTTCCGAGCGTACGGGTCGCCGGCGTCGAGCGTGGTCCGTTCGCCGCCTTCGTCGTCGTCGGCAGCCCGCTGCTGGTCGGCCTGTCGGCCAAGACGCCGTGGTGGGTGAGCGCGGTGGTGGTCACGGTGCTGGTGGCGACGGTGACCGTCCGGGTGAACGGGCGGACCGGTATGCGCTGGCTGCTCGACTGGGCGGCCTACCGCACCGGCCGATCCGCGCGGGCCCGCGAACGCACGCAGACCGCCAGGATCGACGACGTGCAGGTCGCCGCCGGCGTCTGCGGCGTCAACGAGGCGGGCAGCACCCTGATCGCGATGATCCAGCTCGCGCCGAATCTGGACCTGCCCACCGTGATCGCCGAGCGGACGCTCTACACCGAGGACACCATTCCGGTCGACCTGCTGCTGCCGATGCTGGACCAGTACGGCATCTCGGTGGACATCGACATCGTCACGACCGGACAGCGCGTGCGTTCCACCGGCAGCTACAGCATGCTCTACGACCAGCTGATCGGCTCGCACCCGGTGGTGGGCGACCGGCTGACCTGGCTGGTGGTCCGCCTCGACCAGGAACGCAACCTCGCCGCGCTGAGCAAGCGCGGGCCGTGCGCGGTGGTCGCCCCCAAAGCACTGGCCAGCGCCACGCATCGGATCGCGGGCCGGCTGCGCGAGCGGGGCATCGCCGCGCACCCGCTGCCCGCGGCCGCCCTGCGGGACGCGACGCGCCTGCTGCACGCCGGAATCGAATTGTCCGACCTGCGCGAAACCTGGAGCAACCTGCAGACGCCGGTGCCGGGCCGGTGTGTGACCAGCTTCCTGATCGACTGGTCCCGGCTGGACGGGGTCGGCCTGGACGACTGTTGGACCTGGAACCGCGGACGAACCACCTTGGTGGTGAGCCTGACCTCCGACACCGAGGGTCCGCGCGCCCTGGTGCGGTTCATCGGTCCGCCCGTCACCACCGAACCGCCGGACTATCTGCGGCTGCTCGGCGGCGACCAGTCCACGGCTCTGCTGGCGTCGCTGCCCACCGGCTCCTCCATCCGCGCCCTGCGCGGCTTCGAGTCCGGCGCCGACATCGCGCCGGAGGACCTCGCCGCCGGGCTGGCCATCGCGATCGGCCCGAACGGCCAGATCCTCGGCGCGATCAGCGGCCAGCCGCGCCACACCCTGGCGCTGCCGCTGTTCGATCCGGCCCGGTTCAACCCGCGCAGACGCACCATCGATGTCCATGCCAAGCTGCCCGTCGCCCAGCAGATCATCCTGCGGGCGATGGTGGTCGGCGCCGACGTGGAGATCCACTCGGCGCGGCCGGACAGCTGGCGTCAACTCGTCACCGCCGTCGGCGACCCGCGCTCCATGCGCTTGGCCGACCCCGGCGACGAGCACACCGGCCCAGCAAATGGGGAGGCGGAGACCACGGCCACCATCGCGGTCTTCGACCATCTGCCGCCGCGTGCGTCCAGCGCGCACACGACGGTCACCATCAGCGAGCCCGGCGGTCCGCGCAGGCGCGCTGTCGATCTCGCGATCAACCAGGTCAGCGCGACCGCGGTGGACGTGAGCATTCCCATGCGCACGGTGCGGGTCGATCTGATCGAGCCGAGAGGCGAAACCCGATATTTCGATACTGTCGACGGTCCGCCCGCGCATCCCGCGGGGGCACCAGGACCCGTGGTTGCACCTCCGCAACCCGGTGGCCGTCGCGTGAGCTGATGGGAGCGGTCGGTTAATGTCTATCACCGTGGTAGCGGACACCCATTCCGATGGCGGCGATCTCCCTCATCAGGACGCCGGGGACGCGCTCACCCCCAGACAGGCCGCCGCGGCCATCTTCTCCAGCCGGTTGTCGGAGCTGATCGCGGAGTCCGTCGTCTCGACCGAGGACGGATCGACGCGGTCGCTGACGCTCTACTCGCTGGCGCAGCACCTGGAGCTGGCCTACCCGGACGTGCCGGTGTCGCAGTCCGGTCTGTACCGGCTGATCCACGGTGACGCGATCCCGCGCCTCGACCTGGTGATCGCGCTGGCGCGGGTGTTCGACGTGCCGCCGGAGTACTTCGTGACCGAGGAGAAGAAGCGCTGATCCGGCCTGCCGGCTGTTCTCTCCAGCGGGAATAGCGCGGTCTCGGCGGGAGGCCGCAGGCGGATACGATCCGGATCATGCCCGTCGAGGACCCGGGAGACGTCTTTCTCCGTCATCGAGGTGCGGTCCTCGACACTCTGCTCGCCGATCCTTCGCTCGGGTCCCCTGCCGCGACTTCGGTGGACAGCGTCGGCTTCAGCCGCGGCGTCGAGGTGGGCGGCGGGGAGAGCAGCGTCGCGTCGATCGGATTACCCGATCTGGACTCGCAGCCGAGCGAGGTCGCGCCGCGGCGGCGCAGCGGTGACGGTCCGAAGGCGAGCGAGCGAATTCTGGCGCTGCTGAACGGGCAGGCGCAGGATGCCACGCCCGCGATGGATTTCGCGAACGACTACTCCTCGGTCGCCGCGCGCACGAACGCGCCCGCCGAGCCGGAGCCGGAGCCGCAACGCCAGCCCGCCGCGACGGGCAACCGGCTTCCGCCCGCGCAGCAGCTCGCCAAGGACGTGCTCACCCAACTGCGCAAACCCAAGGTCGCGCTGATCGTCGCCGCGGTGCTCGCCGTGCTGCTGGTGCTGCTGCTGATCACCACCGGTGGCCAGGAGAACACGTCGAGCAATCAGGTGCTTGTCGTCACGCCGCCGCCGACCTCGGCGGCGCCGACCTCACCCGCCGCGCCGTCGAGCTCGATCATCCAGCCGAAGTCGGCGGAGTCGAAGTGCCCGCCCGGCAGCACCTCGGCGATGGACGCTTTCGGCGGTCAGACCGGCAAGGCATGGTCGTGCGTGCGCGCCTACAAGGTGGACGGTCAGGTCATCACCATCGATCTGGGCAAGACCTACCAGATCGAATCGATCGGCATCGTGCCCGGCTGGGATCACATCAGCGCGGACGGCGTCGACCAGTGGGCGAAATACCGCACGGTGAGCAGGGTTTCCTACCGGTTCGACGACAGCGCCAAGACCGTCTACACGCAGCCGACCCTCGACCAGCGAACCTTGGTGGTGACGAAGATGGAGCCCGCGGTGAGCGCATCGAAGATCGTGCTGACCGTGCTGGAGTCCAAGGGCGAACCGTCGATCAACACCACCGCCATCTCCTCCATCGTCATCACGGGGCGCTGAGGTGTCCGCGCCGCCGGAGCTGGTCTGCCAGTACTGCTCGCACCGCAACACCGGTGCCGATTCCCGCTGCACGCATTGCGGAGCGCCGCTGCGCAGGGCCGTGGACACGATGAAATCCGTCGGGGAGAAGCTGCCCACCCAGGTCGCCGAAGTCGCAGAGAAGGTCGGCGGCGAGGCGAAAAGGTTTGTGGACAAGACGTATCCGCGCTGGCAGTGGCAGGCCGTCGGCGTGCTCGCGCTGCTGATGGTGGTGGCCGTGGTGTGGGGGCTGCGGTCGTGTTCGCCGTCGCTGCCGTCGCTCGCGCAGGGGAGCGCGCCGGTCCGGGCCATGCCCGACATGCTCCGCACAGCGGCGACCTGTCAACCGCTGGATTCCGGAGGGCAGCGGGAGAAGTGCGTCGTCGCCGCCACCGACCCGATGCTGTTCGGCAATATCGCCGGCGGCCGTGACCTGACCTTCTACGCCGAACTCCTACCGCAGGATCGCTTGGCCGAGACCATCTCCCGCTGGCGCGGCGCGGGCGCGACGGCCATCGTAGACGGCCCGGTCTACGCGGCGATCGGCCCCTCGGCAACCGTCTGGTACGCCGACACCCGGACCGGTCTCCGGTTGGAGACGGGCAACTTCGCCGGGCGGACGGGCGCGCAGACTTTCCTGTCGCGTGCGGGGCTGGTCCGCTGACGTAGCAGCGCTCCCTTCCGCCGGACCCGGAAAATCCCTGATCCGGCCGCCGTAACCCATGTAGGCCCAGGGAAATTATTGTTACACTGTTGATTGTGCCGTTATCTAGCGGTACGTTATGTGAAGTACGAAACACGTACGAGCGCAGTTCTCGGGAAGGCAACGGATCGATGGTGGCAACCACCCAGCAGACGATTTCACCGAAGCGGTTCCGCGATGATCCGACCGATTTGGAAGCGGCGTACTTCCGCTGGATCCAGCCGGGGTCCTCGGCGTCGGCGATCACGGATCGGGCCGAGCGGATCTTCCGTCAGCATCTGGAGCTGGCGGCCACCCGCGCGCCCGGCTCGGCGACCACCCGCGTCTACCGGCCGGACGACAGCGCCGGGGTCGGCGCCGCGATCCAGATCGTCAACGACGACATGCCGTTGCTGGTCGACTCGGTGACCGCCGCGCTGCGCCGCCTCGGCGCCACGGTCACCGAGGTCGTGCATCCGGTGTTCGACGTGTCGCGCGACGCCGACGGCCGGGTGCTGTCCATCGCGCCCAGGGACGGCGTGGCCGAACCGGCCGGTGAAGCCGACGGGCGGACGCTGCGCGAGTCGTGGATCCACGTGCAGCTCGGCACGGGCCTGTCCGACGAACTGGTGGACCGGATCGAAGAAGCGCTGCCGCCGCTGCTGGCCGACCTGCGCCGCGTCGCCGACGACACGCCGACCATGGTCGAGGTGCTCAATACCGTTGCCGACCAGCTCGATCAGGCGGCGCAATGGGCCGGTGACGCGGAGATCCCGCAGACCGCCGGGCTGCTGCGCTGGCTGTCGGACGGACACTTCACCCCGCTCGGATACGGCTACTACCACTTCCGCCGCTCCGCGCCGAGCGCCGACGCGCCCTTCGAGCCGTGGCAGCTGCCCGGCACCGGGCTCGGCATCCTCGGCAACGGCGCCACCGCGGACATCAGCGTGCCCGTGGTCGGCGCCAAGCGCACGGTCCTGCGGATGGCCAACGGCTCGGTGGACTCGCTGCTGCCCGGTTCCAGGGACCTGTACTTCATCAGCGTGGCCGACTACGGCGCGAGCGACCCGAGCGGCCGTGCGGCCTGGGGCGACACCGTGAAGATGGTCAAGGGCGAGCACGTCTTCGTCGGCACCTTCACCGTCGCTGGCCTGCACGAGAACATCCTCGACATCCCGGTCATCTCCCGGCGCGTGCTGCAGGTCATCGAGTGGGCCGGCTTCGGTCTCGACTCGTTCTCCGGGCAGGCCATGCTGGAGATGATGCAGTCGTTCCCGCGGGTGGAGCTGTTCTCCACCGACGCGCGCAGGCTGTTCGAAACCGTCTCCGCGGTGATGAATCTGGGCCTGCGGCGGCAGGTGCGGCTGTTCATCCGGCGCGATTCGCGCAGCGACACCATCTACTGCCTGGTCTACATGCCGCGCGACCGCTACTCCACCGAGGTCCGCGTGCGCATGGGCGACATCCTGCGCGAGCAGTTCGACGCCGAGCAGATCGCGTACTCGGCGCGGGCCACCGAATCAGAGCTGGCGGTCGTCTATTTCACGGTGCATCGCAAGCCGGGCGCCGACGCCGCCGACATCTCCGAGGACAATCGCGAGCGGATCCAGGAGCTGCTGCTGGCGACGACGTGGACCTGGGGCGACCGGCTGGTCGCCGAGGCCGCCGGCGCGTCCGACGTGCCGCAGGCGCTGGCCACCGACTACGCGGCGGCCTTCCCCACCAGCTACCAGCAGGAGCACGAGCCGGCCCACGCGCTCAGCGATCTGCGCCGCCTCGAGCGGCTGTCGGACGGGGAGATCGACACCGACTTCTACCGCCAGGGCGACTCCGCCGCCCCGGAATGGCGATTCACGCTCTACGTCGCGGGCGAGGGCATCTCGTTGAGCCGGGTGCTGCCGGTGCTGCACAGCCTCGGCGTGGAAGTGGTCGACGAGCGGCCCTACCGCGTCGAGCTGGCCGACCGGCCGGACCGGTGGATCTACGACTTCGGTCTGCGGGTGACCGCCGCGCCGCTGCGGGAAGCGCTCGCCGCCGAGCCGCCCGCCCAGCTGGCGCACGCCGTCGATGCCGCGTCGCTGCCGGAAACCAGTGTGCGGCGGCGTTTCCCGGACGCGGTGACGGCGATGTGGTTCGGCCGCGCCGAAGTCGACGGCCTCAACGAACTGGTCCTGCGCGCCGGCTTGCACTGGCGTGAGGTGGCGTTGCTGCGGGCCTACGCGAAGTACCTGCAGCAAGCCGGATTCGCCTACACGTTCGGGAACATCACCCGCGTGCTGCTCACCCATCCGGCGACGGCGCGGTCGTGCATCGAATTGTTCGCGGCGTACTTCGATCCGGAGGGCGTCGGGACGGAGGCGGCCGACCGCGCCGCGGAGATCGCCGAGCGGGTGCAGGCCGAGATCGACGCGGTGGTCAGCCTGGACACCGACCGCATCCTGCGCGCGCTGTTCGGCTTGATCGAAGCGACCCTGCGGACCAACTACTACCGGCGCGACGCGGCCGGTTCCGCGCTGGACTACCTGTCGGTCAAGCTGAATCCGCACGCGATCGCCGAACTGCCCAAGCCGAAGCCGCAGTTCGAGATCTTCGTCTACTCGCCGCGGGTGGAAGGCGTGCACCTGCGCTTCGGCTCGGTGGCCCGCGGTGGTCTGCGGTGGTCGGACCGGCTGGAGGACTTCCGCACCGAGATCCTCGGCTTGGTCAAGGCACAAGCGGTGAAGAACGCGGTGATCGTGCCGGTCGGCGCCAAGGGCGGTTTCGTGGTGAAGCAGCCGCCCGCGTCCACCGGCGACGCGGCCGCCGACCGGCAGGCGCTCGGTGCGGAAGGCGTCGCCTGCTACCGCACGTTCATCTCCGGCCTGCTGGACATCACCGACAACGTCGATCGCGCGACCGGCGAGGTCCTCCCTCCCGCGCAGGTGGTGCGCCGGGACGGCGACGACACCTACCTGGTCGTCGCCGCCGACAAGGGCACCGCGACGTTCTCCGACATCGCCAACGACGTGGCCCAGAGCTACGACTTCTGGCTCGGTGACGCGTTCGCCTCCGGCGGTTCGGCGGGGTACGACCACAAGGCGATGGGCATCACCGCGAAAGGCGCCTGGGAGAGCGTCAAGCGTCATTTCCGTGAGATGGAGATCGACACCCAGACACAAGACTTCACGGTCGTCGGTGTCGGTGACATGAGTGGTGACGTGTTCGGCAACGGGATGTTGTTGTCCGAGCACATTCGTCTGGTGGCCGCTTTCGACCACCGCCACATCTTCCTCGACCCGATTCCCGACGCGGCGCGTTCCTACCGGGAGCGGCAGCGGATGTTCGCGTTGCCGAGGTCGTCGTGGGCGGATTACGACACCTCGCTGATCAGCCCCGGCGGAGGCGTCTACGATCGCTCGGCCAAAGCGATCCCGGTGACGCCGGAGGTGCGCGCGGCACTCGACCTGCCCGCGAACGTCACCACGCTGTCGCCGCCGGAGATGATCAAGGCCATTCTGCTGGCTCCGGTCGATCTGCTGTGGAACGGCGGCATCGGCACCTACATCAAGGCCAGCACGGAGACCAACGCGGAGGTGGGCGACAAGTCCAACGACGCGGTCCGGGTCGACGCGGATCAGTTGCGGGTCAAGGTGATCGGCGAGGGCGGCAACCTCGGCGCCACGGCGCTGGGCCGCATCGAGTTCTGCCGCAACGGCGGGCGGATGAACACCGACGCGCTGGACAACTCGGCGGGCGTGGACTGCTCCGATCACGAGGTCAATATCAAGATCCTGCTCGACACCGTCGTCTCCAGCGGCGAGCTCGCCGTCGAGGAGCGCAATCCGCTGCTGGCCTCGATGACCGACGAGGTCTCCGAACTCGTGCTGCGCGACAACATCTCGCAGAACTTCCGGCTCGGGATGTCGCGGGCCGACGCGGCAGGCATGTCCGGGGTGCACGCCAGGCTGATCAACGACCTGGAGCAGCGCCGCGGTCTCGATCGCGAACTCGAGGCGCTGCCCACCGACGCGGAACTGGCCCGCCGGGCCGCGGATGGGACCGGGCTCACCTCGCCCGAGCTGGCGAATCTGATGGCGCACGTCAAGCTCTCGCTCAAGGCCGACCTGCTGGCAGGCGACCTGCTCGACAGCGCGGCGTTCGCCTCGGTGCTGCCCGCCTACTTCCCGGCGCCCCTGCGGGAGCGGTTCGCCGCGGCGATCGGCAGGCATCCGCTGCGGCGTGAGATCGTGGCCACCGTCGTGGTCAACGAGATGGTGGACTACGGCGGCATCACCTATGCCTTCCGGCTCGCCGAAGAAGCCGGCGCGACCACCGACGACGCGGTGCGCGCGTACAAGGCGGCGGTGGAGATCTTCGATCTGCACGAGTTGTGGGAGCGGATCAGGCAGACGCCGATGTCCACGGCGGCGCGCAACGAACTGGAGCTGGAGACCAAGCGCACCTTGGACCGGGCCGCGCGCTGGCTGCTGTCCAACCGGCCGCAGCCGATCGCGATCGGCGCGGATATCGCCAGGTACCGCGATGGCGTTCGCGCCCTCTCCGGCCGGGTGCCCGGGTGGTTGACCGGTTACCTCAGCGACGATCTCGCCGAGCGTTCGCGGCGGTCGATCGCCCGCGGCGCGCCGCGCGAACTGACCGAGGAGGCGTTCGGCTTGATCCACCGCTTCCCGCTGCTGGACGTGCTCGACCTGGCCGACATCGCCGATCGCGATCCCGCCGAGGTCGCCGAGCTGTACTACGCGCTCAACGAGCACTTCCAGATCGAACGGCTGGTGACCGCGGTGGGCAAGCTGGAGCGCGGCGGCCGCTGGCGGGCGCTGGCCCGCCTGGCGGTGCGCGAGGATCTCTACGATTCGCTGCGGTCACTGACCCGAGACGTGCTGACCGCGACCGAGCCGCAGGACAGCACCGAGGAGAAGATCGCCTACTGGGAGTCGACCAACCGGTCACGGCTGGCCCGTGCCGGCGCGTCGCTGGCGCAGATCTTCGCCGCCGAGACGCACGATCTCGCGGCGCTCTCGGTGGCGGCGCGGCAGGTGCGCGGCATGGTCAGCGGCGGTGAGTCGACCGTCGCGCCGACGGTCGCGGGCTGACCTTCCCCACGATGCCCGGAGGCAGGCGCGCGGCGTCAGCCTCCGGGCATCGGCGTTCCGCAGTTGCCGCAGAACTTGGCGCCGGGCGTCGCTTCCGATCCGCAGTTCGGGCAGTGCCTCGGTGGCGAGGCCAGGCGCGCTCCGCAGTTCATGCAGAACTTCGCGCTCGCCGGATTCGCGGATCCACAAGCGGCGCAGGAGGTCTGGGCCGTCTCCGGCGACGCGGCCGGCGGCTGCGGCGCGGGGGAGTGGTTGCCGACGTGGTGACCGATCGCGTTCAAACTCAAAGCCGCGCCGAGAAATCCGCCTTCGACGCCGTGGTGGTGTCCGCGCGCGAACCCCTGGCTCGCTCCGAGCGCGAGCTCGCCCGCGGCATAGCGCTGGAAATCACCGGTGAGGTTGATGTACTTGACGTCCTTGGCCAGGCGCTTGAGGCGCTCGGCGTCCTCCGGGGCCAGACTGATGTCGAAATTGCCCATCCGCGGGATGCGCAGCCCGTATTCGTAGAGGGTGGTGTTGGTCTGGCGCAGCACCGCCTGCTCGATGGGTTGCAGTTGCGCCGAGAGACCGAGCACCGGCCAGTCGCCGCCGGCGACACCCCGGGTCACCGCCATCTTCATGGATTTGAGCAGTAGGTCGGCGCACCAGTTCTGCACGCGCTCCTGGTCGGTGAGATCGGCCGTGCCCGACAGCGCGGTGAGCAGCTCGGCCGGGTCGCGCACGCTCAGGGCGAATTCGCCGAACACGCGCAGCGTCACCACCTGCTCGCTGACCGGGTCGAGGATGTCGTCGAGCCGTCCGCCGAAGCGAATCCCGGGGAACTCGCGGGTGGAGACGAAATACAGTTCGGCGCGGTAGAAGTTGCCGCCGGTGAGGGTGTCGACGAGCGCGCCGAGCACGGGGAGCTCGTCGGCGTCGATGCGGTGGCGCCCCGGGCCCATCGCGCCGACCACCCGCCCGGATTTGAGGAAGAGGGCGATCTGGTCGGCATTGACCATCGCGCGGCTGTACCGGCGGATGTTGATGTCCGGCCACTTGTAGACCAGTTGGTTCTTGCGGTCCTCCGGGACCGCGATGAATTCCCGCTCGAACCAGGCCATCTGCGCTCCCTCATCCGATTTGTCTCATCCAGCGTACCGATATGCGGTGGCACGATCAACGAATCTGGGGCGATCGTCGCTGCTCTGGCACCTTTTTTCGAAAGTCTTTGATGTCCAGCGTGTTACAAGTCGCGACTCGCTATTGAACGTACCGCTATGTAACGGTACATTGAGCGAAGTTATGATCGCCGTCACCTGAAAGGCCATCGCCATGACCACAGTTCGACCACCCGCGGAGGCGGCCGCGCAGCCTGCCGGGCTCGAAGACGAGGACTCGGGTTACCACAAGTCGCTGCGCCCGCGTCAGCTGCAGATGATCGCGATCGGTGGGGCGATCGGCACCGGCCTGTTCCTCGGCGCGGGTGGCCGGCTGGCCAGTGCCGGCCCCGGCTTGTTCCTCGTGTACGCCATCTGCGGCGTGTTCGTCTTCTTCATCCTGCGGGCGCTCGGCGAGCTGGTGCTGCATCGCCCCTCCTCGGGATCGTTCGTCTCCTACGCCCGCGAGTTCTACGGCGAGAAACTGGCTTTCGCGGTCGGGTGGATGTACTTCTTCCACTGGTGCATGACCGGGATCGTAGACATCACCGCCATCGCGACGTATGTCCATTACTGGGGAGCGTTCGAGGCGATACCGCAGTGGACGATCGCCCTGGTCTCGCTCGCGATCGTGGTCAGCATCAACCTCGTGTCGGTGAAGTGGTTCGGCGAACTCGAGTTCTGGGCAGCGCTGATCAAGGTGGTCGCCCTGGTGACCTTCCTGATCGTCGGCACGGTGTTCCTCGCCGGTCGCTTCAAGATCGACGGCCAGGTCACCGGCCCGAGCGTGATCACCGACAACGGCGGGCTGTTCCCGACCGGGTTGCTCCCGCTGGTCCTGGTCACCACCGGCGTCGTGTTCGCCTACGCGGCGGTGGAGCTGGTCGGCACCGCGGCCGGTGAGGCGGAGAACCCGGAGAAGATCATGCCGCGCGCGATCAACTCGGTGATCGCCCGGATCGCGCTGTTCTACGTGGGCTCGCTGGTCCTGCTGGCGCTGCTGCTGCCGTACACCGCGTTCAAGAACGGTGAGAGCCCCTTCGTCACCTTCTTCTCGCGCCTCGGCGTCGACGGAGCCGGCTCCGTGATGAACCTCGTGGTGCTGACCGCGGCGTTCTCCAGCCTGAACGCCGGTCTCTACTCGACCGGCCGTATCCTGCGCTCGATGTCGATGAACGGCAGCGCGCCGACCATCGCGGCACGGATGTCCAACGGCGGCGTGCCCTACGTCGGCATCCTCGCCACCGGCGCGGTCGCGCTCATCGGCGTCGGCCTGAACGCGGTGGTGCCCGAGCAGGCCTTCGAGATCGTGCTGAACATGTCGGCGCTCGGCACCATCTTCGCGTGGGCCGCGATCGTGGTCTGCCAGCTGCAGCTGTGGCGCTGGTCGCGCACCGGCCGGGCGCAGCGGCCGTCGTTCCGGCTGATCGGCGCGCCGTACACCAGCTTCGCCACGCTGGCCTTCCTGGTCGTCGTGGTCGGGCTGATGGCCTTCAGCGACGACCACGTGCAGCGCGGCGCCGTGATCGCGATGGTCGTCATCATGGTTCCCGCGCTCGTCGGCGGCTGGTTCCTCGCCCGCAAGCGGGTGCTGCAGATCGCGGAGATCCGTCAGGGCATCACCGGTCAGTTCCCGGTCCTCGCCGAGCGGCCGCGCCGCGAATCGGGCGATCCGGTGGTGATCCTCGACAAGCCCGACGAAGAGTGAGGCAGTATCCGCCCCGGGCCGCTCGCCCGGGGCGGATATATTCCCAATGGCGGGAACAACCCCAGCGCGCATCGACAGGCGGCGGACCAGAATGAAACCGCGATCACACGGCGGGTCTGAGAGGTTCGTATGCCGGAGCACCCCAGCGCATCCGACCGTCCACTTGCGCACCCTTGGGCGAATCGGCGCATGCGCGGTACCGACGTGCCCCGGCGAACTTCGCACCCGTGGGCGACTCGGCATCTGCTCAAGACCGAAGTGCCCCCCCGGCTACCCAATCCGTGGTCGACACCCCAGTACGTCGCGCCACCACGTGCCCTGGCCGTCGACTCCGTTCCCAGCGCCGTCGAGCCGGACGGCCGGGAGGACGGCGGTGAGCACACCATCGGGACCGCCGAGCTGCTGCTCGGCGCACTCGAGTCCGACCCGGGTTCCGGGCGCAGCGGGCGCTCGCGGCCGAGCGGGCGCAGATTGGGCGGCGGTCTGGTGTCCATGCCCAAGGTGAGTCCGCTCGATCCGCGCACCGCGGTGATGCAGAACCCGGAAGTGCCCGAGCACAAACGGTTCTGCTGGAAATGTCAGCAGCCGGTGGGCCGCACCGCCGAAGGGAAGCCGGGGGCGGTCGAAGGCGAGTGCGGCAGATGCGCTTCGCCGTTCAACTTCCGGCCCTTGCTCCAGCCGGGGGAGATGGTCGCCGACCAGTACGAGGTCCAGGGCTGCCTGGCCCACGGCGGACTCGGTTGGATCTACCTGGCGATCGATCGAAACGTGAGCGACCGCTGGGTGGTGCTGAAGGGGTTGCAGAACCCGCTCGACTTCGAGGCGCACGTGGTCGCCCTGGCCGAGCGCCAATTCCTCTCCGAGGTGGCCTATCCCGGCATCGTCAAGATCCACAACTTCGTCAAGCACCGCTCCGGGCGCGACGTGGCCGACGGCTACATCGTCATGGAGTACGTGGGCGGGCGCTCGCTGAAGAAGATGCTGGATCTGCGTGCGCCCGAACGCATCCCGGCCTCCGAGGCGATCGCCTTCATGATGGAGATCCTGCCCGCGCTGGACTACCTGCACTCGTTCGGGTTGGCCTACAACGATCTCAAGCCCGACAACATCATGGTCAGCGAGGACGAGGTCAAGCTGATCGACCTCGGCGCGGTGGCCGCGATGGAGTCCTACGGCAGCATCTACGGCACTCCGGGCTATCAGGCGCCGGAGATCACCGAGACCGGCCCGACGGTCGCCTCGGACATCTACACCGTGGGGCGGACACTGGCCGCGCTGGTGCTGGACATGCCCAAGAACCCCGAGGGACACCAGCTGCCAGGCATCCCCTCCCCGGAGGACCAGCCGCTGCTGCGGGACTATCCGGCGTTGTACCGGCTGCTGTGCCGCGCGACCGACCCCGATCCGCGCCGCCGCTTCCCGACCGCCTACGCGATGTACGGCCAGCTCGCCGGCGTGCTGCGCATGGTGCTCGCCTACGACACCGGCAAGGAGCATCCGCAGGCGTCGTTGGAATTCGGCGCGATGCGCGGCGATTTCGGCATCGAGACGTTGATCGGCCAGACCGACGGCATGACCGACGGACGGCATCGCCTGCCCGCGCTGGACGCGCCCAGCGTCGTCGCCGCCCTGCCGGTGCCGCTGATCGACAGCGAGGACCCCAGCGCCGATCTGCTGTCCACGCTGCTGCACGGTGATCCGAGGCATGCGCTGGACGCGCTGCGCCGCACCGCCGACCGCATCGTCTCCGGGACCATCCCGGAGCCGGAGACGTTCGAACTGGAGGGCACGCTCACCGCGGTGCGCGCGCACCTCGACCTGGGCGAGGTGGTGCCCGCCTGCGACCGGCTCGCCGATCTGCGGCCCGACTACGGCACGGACTGGCGCATCGAGTGGTACTCGGCCGTCGCCGCCCTGCTGGACGGGCAGTACGAGCGCGCCTACGAGTACTTCGACCTGGTGCACGGCATGCTGCCCGGTGAGATCGCCCCCGCGCTGGCGCTGGCGGCCACCGCCGAACTCACCCTCCAGCACCTCGGGGATGCCGCGGACGACCGCTGGCATCGGCTCGCCGAGGAGTACTACCGCACGGTGTGGCGGACCAATCACGGCGTGGTGAGCGCGGCGTTCGGCCTGGCCCGCAGGCTCGCCGCCGACGGCGATCTGCTGGAGGCCGTCGAGGTGCTCGATCAGGTGCCTGAGGCGTCGCGGTATCAGAGCGTGGCGCGCATGACCGGCTGTCTGCTGCTGGTCTCGCAACCGATCCCGGAGACCACCGAGGCCGATCTGCTGGAGGCGGCCGCGCGGCTGGACGCCGCGCCCGACGAACCGCGGGCGCTGCAACTGCAAGTGATCGTGGTGGGAGCGGCGCTGGAATGGGTGCGCGCGGGCGGGCAATCCGCCACCCCCGACGCGACCCTGCTCGGTTTCCCGTTCACCACGCTGGGTCTGCAACGCGGACTGGAGACGAGCCTGCGGGCGCTGGCCAGGATCGCGCCGCACCGGCTGCACCGCTATCGCCTGGTCGACCTGGCCAACTACGTGCGGCCGAAGTCCAGGTGGTGACCGGTCTCAGGTGGTGCGCGCGGTGAGCATGAAAAGAGCTGGCGCGGCCAGGATCAGCAGCAGCCACAGCCAGGTGCCCGTGGTCACCGCGAGCGCCACCGAGAAGACCACCGTCGCCCCGGCCAGCACGGCCAGACGTGGCAGCGGGTTGACCGGCGTGACCTCGGCCGGTGGCGGTGTGCTGCCCGGCAGGTCGGCGAACAGTTCGGCCAGCTGAGTCTTGCTGGTCGCGGCCGAGACGGCCGCGCTGAGTTCGTCGAACTCGGCCAGCGACAGCCGGCCCGTGCCCAGGTGGTGGGTCAGCTCGCGCATCGCGCGCTCGCGGTCGGCGAGACTGGCCGGAGGGCCCGCGGAATCACCCATGCCGGAAGGATAGGTCGCAGCGGCGCGACCGGGCGCCGGACGGATTTCCAGCGGCGGGAAGAAGGGGCGGCCGGCGCGCCCGCGGCGGGGCGATCCGCCGCACGCAGTGGTGTTTGCTGAAACGTCGCTAGAGACCGGTCGGTCGCCCCGGCAATGGCCGCGCACCGGCGGTCGTCACGTGTTGCGATGTGGTTTCCTTGAGGTATGACTGCGGGTGTGGAATACACGATCGACGAGCTGGCGCGTGAGGCCGGTACGACCGTGCGCAGCCTGCGCGTTTACCACGAACGCGGTGTGCTGCCGCCCCCGCAGGTCAAGGGGCGTACCGGGTTCTACGGCGCCGACCACCTCAACCGGGTGCGCACCATCAGCAGGTTGCTCGATCGTGGGATCAAGCTCAACGGCATCAAGGAATTGCTCAACGCCTGGGACCGTGGTGACGACCTGGGGGACATCCTCGGTGTCGGCGAGCCCGGCTCCACCGAGGCGCCCGTCGTCGACGCCGCCGACACGATCGCGGCGACCGAGTTGGCCGAGCGCTATCGCGACGTGCCCAACGGTCTGGCCCGGGTCGTGGCCGCGGGTCTGTACGAACCCGTCGACGCGGCGACCTACCGGATCGCCGACCGCCGCCTGGCGCACAGCCTCGACCAGATGACGGCCGCGGGCATCCCGGCCGAGGAGGTCCTCGGCGAACTGGAGAAGCTGCGCGCCGACGCCGAGCGGATCGCCCGGCGCTACGTGGATCTGTTCCGTCGCACCGCGTGGGCGTCGTTCCAGGACTCCGAACGCGGCCCCGCGCAGGTCGACGAACTCGCGCAGCGGCTGGCGGCGACAAGGGCGGTCCCGGCGGAGACCACGGCCGAACTCGTGAACCGGCTCGTCGCAAGGTATCTCGACCAGGACGCGGAGCTGGCCGAGACGCTGCCGGACGCTTGATCCTCCCGCGCGGCCGCACCGATCGAAGTATTTCCGTTTCAGATTCCCAGCATTGGCGATACGTAGCGGTAACGTGCCGTTGATCAACGGTATATTGGGGTCATCCGGCGCGCGATCGCGGCGCCGAGCCGCCTGAGTTCCCCTACTTAGGTATGTCTGCGGGCAACCTACCGATGCGCCGAAGTGTCGCTTCGCCCGACAATCTCTCTGTCGCACAAGGGCAGCAGATGGGTGTGGGCACATGGGAAGCGTGACACTGTGGATGCAGATGTCGCTCGACGGCTTCGCGGAAGGGCCGGATCAGGAAGTCCACTGGCCGGTGGTGGACGAGGAACTGTGCGAATCGTTCCTGGACGAATTGCGCTCGGCGGACCTGTTCCTCTACGGCCGCAAGACCTACGAGATCATGGCGTCGTTCTGGCCGACGGCCGACGTGGATCCGGCGATCTCGGAGTTCTACGTGGATTTCGCGCGGTGCTGGAAAGAGACGCCGAAACTGGTGTTCTCCCGCACCATGTCGCGGGCGAACTGGAACACCCGCGTGGTCGGCGGCGACCTCGTCGAGGAGGTCACGGCGTTGCGCGCGCGGCCGGGGTGCGACATGGTCCTGTTCGGCGGCGCGGAGACGGCGTCGGAGTTCATGAAGCACGACCTGATCGACGAGTACCGGTTGTTCGTGCACCCCATCCTGCTCGGCGGCGGGATCCCGCTGTTCCCGACGCCCGCGGTGGTGTCGGGATTGCAGCTGGTGGACGTGATGACCTTCGACAGCGCGGTGGTCCAGATGCACTACCAGCAGACGGCGTCGGCCAGGTAGGAACCGGCGCGGGAAGCGCGCACCGCCTCCGCGCCCGCGTGAGCGGCCGACCGGACCTCGGACGTAACCTCTGATTGTCGAGCGCGTTGCCGCGTCGTCGGCTAACTTTCGTTTTATGTCCCTGGTTCAGGCACGTGGCGGCGTGCTGCCTGCATCCACCAGTGAATTCGTCGGCCGGGAAACGGAATTGGACCGGCTCGGCGCGTTGCTGGACGGCGGCGCGCGCCTGATCACCCTGGTCGGGCCGGGCGGGATCGGCAAGACGCGCTTGGCGGCGGAGGCGCTGCGCCGCGGCGTCCGCGCCCGCGGCAGGCCGGTGTACTGGGCGCGGCTGGCCGGGTTGGAGGCCGGCAGCACCGCCACCGCCCAAGACGTCATGCAGTCGGCCGTGCGCGCCGACCTCGGTGCGCCGCCGACCCGGTCCGCGCTGGTGCGCACCTTCACCAGCGCTGACCGCTCCGCCGAGCGCGCCATCCTGGTACTGGACAACTGCGAACACCTGCTCGGCGCGGTCGCGGCGATGATCACCGAGTTGCTGGAAGCCACACCGGGACTGACCGTCGTGGCCACCAGCCGCGAACCGATCGGCTGGGCCGACGAGTACATCCTGCCCGTGCCGCCGCTGTCGCCGCGGCAGTCGCTCGAATTGTTCCGGCAGCGGGCCGAACTCATCGGGCGGGCGATCCCGGACGAGCGCGAGGCGACGGCCGTCGCCGCGCGGATCTGCCGCAGGGTCGACCACAATCCGCTGTTCATCCGCCTGGCCGCGGCGCGCCTGCGGCATCAGCCGCCGCTCATGGTGCTGCACGAACTCACCGGCGACGCGGACGACAAACGGTTGCACTGGACCCACGGGGCACGGGCGGGCGCCGAACGGCGCCACCGCGGCGTCTACGACGTGATCGCGTGGTCGTTCGCGCTGTGCGGCCCCGCCGAGCAGTTGCTACTGGAGCGGCTGTCGGTCTTCGCCGCCGGGTACGAGACCGATGACGAGTCGCTGCGCGGCGGCATCGAACTGGACGCGGCGATCGCGGTGTGCGCCGACGAGGATCTGCTGGCCGGTGCGATCGAACAGCTGCTGGAGCGGCTCACCGAACGGTCGCTGTTGTCCGCGCACCTCACCGCGACCACGGTCAGCTGGTATCTGGTGGGAAGCGTCCGGGTGTTCGCCCGTGAGCGGCTGTGCCGTCGGGGCCGCGCCGAGCTCGACCGCCTCGCCGCACGGCATCGCCGGTATTTCCGGGACAAGGTGGTCGCCGGGCAGGCCATGTGGCTCGGCCCGCAGGATCAAGCCTGGCTGGCCTGGGCGCGATCGGCTTGGAACGACATCGTGCTCGGCATCGAGTCCGGCTTGGCGGACCCGGCCGAAGCCGTGGTCGCGCTGGAGACCGCCACCGTGCTGTTGTCGATGAAGGTGCCGTACGTCAAATCCGGCGCAGGCGTGCTGACCCGGTTGACCGAACGCGCGCTGGAGGCCACCCGCGGGTGCGGCCTCGGCCCCTCCGGGCTCGCCGACCTGGCCACCGCGCTGCTCGGCTGGATCGCGCTGTGGCAAGGGCGGACCGATCACATCCCGCGACTACTCGCCGACCGCGCGGCCCTGCCGCCCGGCGCGGGCCCGCGCTACACCGACACGGATTTCGGTCTGCCCGCGCCGGTCGAGTGGATGTGGGGACTGGAACTGATGCTCGTGCGCGGCGACCCGCGCGCGATCGCCGTCCTCACCCGGGCCCGCCGCAAGTTCGCCGAACAGGGCGATCGCATCGGCGCCGAGCGCAGCGACGTGTTCGTGGTCTTCTGCGCCGCCCTCGTCGGCGACCGGCGGCAGGCGCTGGAGCACACCGAGCGGTTCCTCGCGCGGTCGGCGTCCTCCGGATCGACGCTGTCGCGCGCCTGGGCCGAGATCGCGCGCGCGGTGGCGCTGGCCAAGCACGGGTCCGCCGCGGAGGCGCTGACACTGACGCACGGCGTGCTCACCCGCTACCGCGGCGAGCCGGACACCTGGACGGCTAGCTGGGCGGTCGGCGCGCACATCGTCGCGCTGGCCCAGGTGCTCGTCGCGGAGCGCGCCGAGGGCCGCGATCGGGCCGCGTGCGCCGACACCGCGACGGAGATCGCCTATCTGGTGGGCAGTTTCAAGACGCGGCAGCGTTCGATGGGCATCTCCGTCGAACGGGTACCGCTGATCGCCGCCGAGATCCGCGGCGCGGCGGAGGTCGCCCGCGCGGTGCTCGGCGACCGGGCCTACGCCGCCGCCGAGCGCAGAACGCGGTTGCGTCCCGAACTGGACGCGCTGTGGTGCCCCACCGCGGACGCGGTCGCGCCCGCCAGGCGGCCGGATCGCCCGGCCGCCTCCAGACCGGTGTCGCGGCGGCCCGCTTCGCGCTGGGACGATCTGTCCGACGCCGAACGCGATGTCGCCGTCTTCGCCGCCGCGGGCTGGCCCAACAGCGCCATCGCCGGGCACCGGCGCAGCTCCATCCGTACGGTCGACGCGCAGGTCGCCACCATCCGGCAGAAGCTGATGATCGCCTCGCGCGCCGACATCGCGGCCCACATACCCGACGAGCTGGCCGATCGGGTCAGGTACGAAGCCGAGCGTCGGCCCAGGCGCGGTCACAGGAAAAGGACCGGTCGCAACCATTAGGCTGCTCGAGCGGTGGAGTCCCGGATCGGTAGGTGCGTCGGCATGTCGGAGGTGAACAGCGGTGGCGACAACGGCCCCGCCGCGCCCGGTGAGTTCGTGGGCAGACACGCCGAACTGCGGCGGATAGAAGCCCTGCTCAGCTCGTCGAGCGCCCGGTTGATCACTTTGGTCGGGCCCGGCGGAATCGGGAAGACGACGCTGGCGGTCGAAGCCGTGCGGCGCTATCGCGGCGCGGCCCGGCACCCGGTGTACTGGACCAGGCTGGCCCGGCTCGTGCCCGGCGCGGAGACCGGGGCGGTCGCCGAGGAAGTGCTGCTGTCGGTCGCGAAGAACGGCATCGCGGGCCGCTCCGCCTGGGACGGCTTGGTGGAGATCTTCGCCGACGGCTTCGTCGAGGGCGAGGCGCACCGGACCATCCTGGTGCTGGACAACTGCGAACACGTGCTGGCGGGCGTCGGCCCGCTCGTCATCGGGCTGCTGCAGGCGGCCCCCGGCCTGACCATCGTCGCGACCAGCAGGGAGCCGATCGGCTGGATCGACGAGCAACTGGTGACCGTGCCCCCGTTGTCGAGCGCGCACGCCCTCGAACTGTTCCGGCGGCGAGCCGAGCGCACCGGACGGCCGATTCCCGAGGATCCCGGCCAGCTCGACATCGCCACCCGCATCTGCGGGCACGTCGACAACAACCCGCTGTTCATCCGCCTGGCCGCGGCGCGGCTGCTGCACCGGCCACCCGCGATCGTGCTGCGCGAGTTGTCCGGCGACACCGACGATCGCCGCCTGCAGTGGACGCACGGCGCCAGGGGCGGCGTCGGCGAACGGCACCGCAGTGTGCGCGACGTGATCGCCTGGTCCTACGGTCTGTGCACCGCGCAAGAGCAGTTGCTGCTGGACCGCTTGTCGGTGTTCGCCACCGGTTGCGACGCCGAGGACGACGAGACGCCGTGCGGCGGGGCCGAGGTGGACGCGATCGTGGCGGTGTGCGCGGACGCGGCGCTGCCCGCGGAGCGGATCGGCGGGCTGCTGGAGCGCCTGGTCGAGCGCTCGCTGCTGTCGGCCCGCATCACCGCGTCCACGGTGCGCTACTACCTGCTGGAAAGCGTCCGGGTGTTCGTGCGCGACCGGCTGTCCGCCCGCGGCGACCACCTCGACGAGGCGCGGCTGCTCGCCCGGCACCGGCGGCACTATCGCGACCGCGTCGCCTCGGGCCCCTCCTTCTGGTACGGCCCGAGGGAACAGGAGTGGATCGACTGGGCCCGCGCGGCCTGGGACAACATCCTCATCGCCATCGAGACCAGTCTGGCCGATCCGGAAGAGGCCGTGGTCGGGTTGGAGACCGCCGCGACGCTGATGGCGTTGCGCGTGCCGTTCATCACCGGGTCCAACCGCGCCATCACCAGCCTCACCGAACAGGCGCTGGAAGTCACCGCGCAGGTCGAGCCGCCGCCGACCCGGCTGCGGATCAACGCGACCGCACTGGTGGGCTGGATCGCCATCTGGCAGGGCAGACACGCCTACACCGCGCAACTACTGGACGAATGCGCCGCGGAGTGCCTGCCGGACGCGCGACTGCGGCGTCGCTGGCGTGAGACGACCGCCACCGATGCCGGCCTGCCCGCCGCGGTGGAGTTCACCTGGGGGCTCGAGCTGCTGCTGATCCACCTCGACATCCGCGCGGTGGACGTGCTGGCCAGGGCGCGGCGGAAATTCGCCGTGCTCGGCGACCGGGCCGGCGAGCAGCGCAGCGAATTGTTCGAAGCGCTCACCTACGCGAACTTGGGTGAGGCGGACGTCGCGCTCGCGGCCGCGCGCAGGCATCTGGACCGGGCCGTGGCCTCCGACGCGGGCTGGGCGACCTCGTGGGCCGAGCTGGCCTGGATGATCGCGGTCTCCCGGCACGGGGACGCGCGGGAGGCGGTCACGCTGGGGAAGTCCATTCTGGAACGCCTGCTGATCACGGGCGACACCTGGACGGCGGGCTGGGTCGCGCATTTCATCATGATGGCGCTGACCTACCTGCTGTCCGCCCGGATCGAGGCGGGGGACACCGACAGCGCCGAGGCGATCGCCGCCGCCACCGAGATCGCCCATCTGCAAGGCGGGATCGCCACGCTGCACCGTTCCATGGGCATCGTCGCGGATCGGGTGACCCTGGTGGCCAGGGGCACCGCTCAGGCCGTCGCGGCGGTCACCGCGGTCATCGGCGCGGAGGCGCACGAGGCGGCGGTCCAGCGCGGCGCGCGCCTGCGTCCCGAACGCGACGAACTGCAATTGCTGCTGCTTGGCAGGCTGCCCGCCGACCGCCTGCTGCCCGCGCGGCGGCCGCAGGCCAGGTCGACGGCCTCGCGCTGGGACGAGCTGACGCCCGCCGAACGCGAGGTCGCCGTGCTGGCCGCCGCGGGCTGGGCCAACAGCGCCATCGCCGCGCGCAGGGGCAGTTCGATCCGGACGGTCGATGCCCAGGTGGCGACCGTGCGCAGGAAGCTGATGGCGGCCACGAGGGCCGACATCAGCTGGCATGTGCCGGATCACCTCGAGGAGCGGATCCGGCTGGAATCGCAGCGGAGGCCGGCGCGCACGCGAACACGCCCGTGACCGCGGCGGTCACGGGCGTGCCGGTGGATGGGCCGGGTCAGGTCAGCGAGCCGTCGTAGCACAGGCTCGACGACCGCCAGGAATGCTGCGGGCCGGTGCCGGGATCGAAGGTCCACTGGTCGATCGATCCGGCGGCCTTCCACCACACGGAGCCGCGGCCGTCCGAGACCACCTGGTAGACGTCCTCGGAGCCCTCGATGAGCTGGCTTCCGACGCAGTAGTCGTTGTATTCCGTGCCGTACTGGCGGGCGCCGGGGCTGAACAGGCCCGCAGGGTGGGTGTAGGCGCCCGGGTTCGGCACGGTGCTGCCCTGCCGCACGGCGTTGCCGCGATGCCAGTAGGGCGCGCCGACCGCGTCGGTGCCGCAGCTGAAGGTCCAGCCACCCGCGACGACCGTGGTGCCCTGGCCGTAGGCGCCCCCGGCCCAGAGGCAGGCAGCGCCCTGAGCCTCGGCGGTGCCCGCGCCGAGGCTCAGGCCGCCCGCCGCCACCGCTGCCGCCGCCAGCAGGGTGAGCGTCCGTGCCGTGCCGCGCTTGTCGTCACACGCGGTCGTCCGGCGAAGCCCGTTGATCTTGAACATGGGTGTTTCTCTTTCGTGCGCTATCCCGGCCGGAGTGGATTTCCGGGATGGGTGATACTTCAAGTAGTGTGCCGCTAGATAGCGGTACGATCGGACCGAGTGGACGTCACGGAAGGTTCGTGGGTGCAGCCGGTCCGGCGCTCACTGGCACCAGCGGGCCTGCGGACGGCAGACGGTGTAGCCGCTGCCGTCCGGGCGGGCGACGCGCGACCAGCTGGGGCTGGCCGACGAGTCGCCCGTGGTGGTGTCGGCCGGGGCGGGACGGCTCTGGCGCTGGTGATAGTCGCGGATGGCGTCGTCGTGCTCCTCCGCGCGCAGCGGGTCGTTGTCGCTGTGGTTGTAGCCCATCGGATCGATGTGGTGCCAGCCGTTGGTGTCGCCGGTGCCGTTGCGCGGGTCCGACGGGCCCGAGTGCGACTCGGCGCCTGCGATGCCGGCGGCGGCGGCGGTGAGCATGCCGACGATCGCGGTACAGGCGAGCAGTCGCCGTGCGGCGGAATGGGTGGTGGCGGTCATCGTAAGTCTCCGTTCGGGATTCGAGCCGTGCGCGGCGACACGGTTCGAGCGGCGGCGGTGCGGCGAACGTCGATGGTCGTGGTTGCCGCGCGAGGTGGGGGCGGGGAAGGGATCGGGGCGGCATCCGTCGCGGACGGCTCGTCCGCGGGCCGGTGCCGGTCGGCTCGGTCCCGGTTGTCGGGATGGGAGGAGCCCGGCCTGTCGTATCCGTGGCGGCCCGGGTCTGCGGGGCGCGGTGCCGCGACGATCGCGTCGGGCCCGGCCAGCGCATCGGCTTGCGCCGGGGTTTCCGGCGTTGCCGCTATCGCGCTCACGATCAGCGGGCGGACGAGCCAGGTCTGTGTCCGTCGCTGGTGCGGCGTGATGCCGGTCATCGTTCGCGTCCGTTCATCTCGCCACCTCGGGCTCGGGGATCGGTCCGGTGGGGTCCGATCGGCGGGTCCCTATCCATCGTGCCGTTGGATAACGTCACATTAATCGACGGGTCGATCCCTTGTCGAGTGCTTTCTCGAGCATGGGAAGAGTTGCCACGTTTTCCGCGCGGCCCGGCACCGCGACCAGCGGCGACGCCAAGCGTCTTGAACCCGAGGGGCTGCGCGACCTCCCCCAGGGGTGCCGCATTTCCGGGCCGGAATCCGCGTACATATGCGTTGTCGACGCGCGCTGGGGTGGTCGGAATCGACGTCCGCGCAACCTCGTCGAGCGGACTGCGGTTTGCTACCGACGAGGCTGGACTTCGGTGGGCATTCGTCGTCCGAGACCGGCCGCACCGCCCGGCGAGAGGGTAATTAGGTCGCGACGCGAAAAAGGGCGCCTGCCGTGATGGCAGACGCCCTTATGGGGCCGCTGAATCAGGCTTCGGTGACCGCCGCGTACGCCGGAGCCGCCGCGCCCGCGGCCGCCGCGGGCGCGCGGCTCGGCTTGGCGGCGGCGGGGTCGCGGAACGGCGCCTCGATCACGGCGCGCTCCCGCCACAGGTAGTACAGCGCCATGGCGAAGATGCTCGTGCCGATCACGTTGGCCAGGAAGTGCCACCAGATGCGGTAGGTGGACGCGCCCGCGCCCGGATCGAGCAGGCCGAAGAAGGTCGACAACCCGATCGCCTTGGTGCCGAACGCCACCGTCAGCGTGAGCGCGAGATGTTCGAGCCCGTGGATGCCCTGCATCAGCACGCCCATGCGGCCCCACTTGCGTGCCTTGCTCTCCACGGCGTGATGGGTGACCAGTGCGACGCCGACCAGTCCGGCGAGGAAGTGGAAATTGCCGACCAGGTGCAGGATTTCCATGCCCAGCGCCGGTTTCATGTGGTTCACCTGGCCGAATCCGTTGGCCAAGCCGGTGCCCCACGGGGTCATCCACGACGGTGCGTTGGGGTGCTGGACCCAGTATCCGACCTGTGCCACGTGCTCCTGGAAGTGACCGATCTGGGCGATGACGCCCAGCGCGACGACCCCGAGCGCGGTACGGAACATCCACGGTCGCAGCGGTTTACGTATCGCGACGGCGAGCACGCCGACGGCCGCCCACATGACGACCATCCACGCCACCATCAAGATCGCACCTAGGATGTCCAACCCGGTCGCTTCGGCTGTGTGGTTCATGAGAACCGCCCTTCTGCGCGCCCTCCGGCAACGGCGACGGATGGGGGAGTTGCTACGGAAACGCGCGAAACGCGTTGTCCGCAAGATACAAGGTGGCGACGGTCTCTGTCCGCGATTTTCTAATGTCCTGAAATCTCTCACAATTCGGCCCGAGTCATACCGAAGACGTATCGGGCGTGGTCAGGGTGTGCGCAAGAAGCTTTCGACGATGCGGCGTGCGCGGTCGGCGGCGTCCGGATCGCCGATCCGCAGGGCGGTGTTCGTCGCGCAGAGCACCGCGTCGATCTGGAACGCGGCCAGATCGGCGTCCAGCTCGGCGATCTCACCGGCGGACGCCGCGGCGCGCAGTTCCCGCGCCAGCAGCCGCACCCACGCTCGCTGGTCGCGGAACAGGGCGTCGCGCACCGGCCCCGGCTTGCTGTCGTGCTCGGCCATGGTCGCGACGCGGAAGCATCCGCCAGGGAACAGCGGCGTCGTGGCGTAGACCATCCAGTGCTCCACCAAGGCGCGCAGGCGAGCGACGCCGTGCGGCGCGGACCGGGCAGGTTCGACGACCGCTTCCACGAACCGGTCGCGCGCGTGGTCGACGGCGGCCAGCTGCAATGCCTCCTTGGTGCGGAACAGGGTCTGGATCCCGGCCTTGCTCAGCCCGGTGTCCTCGGCCAGCCTGCCGAAGCTGAGGCCGTCCAATCCGTCGAGCGAGGCGATGTCGACCGCGTGTCGCAGCACCGTGGCGCGGGTCCTGGCGCCGCGCAGCAGGCGTTTGTCGGTGATTTCGGCGGTTCGCGGGACACTTTCCATACGGTCGATCGTACTTCTGCCGGGCCGGAACCCGCACCGGCCGGGACGGAAGTCCGTCGTACGGTTCAGGCGCGCTCGTAGGGCCAGCTCCAGTCGGCGACCTCGGGGATGTCCTCGCCGTGTTCCCTGGTCCACGCGCGGGCCGTCCACCGCGCGTCGGCCATCTCCTGGCGCAAGCCCGCGGCCCGCTCGCGCAGGCTCGGCACCCGATCGATGACGTCCA
This sequence comes from Nocardia sp. NPDC003726, assembly GCF_053586955.1. Lineage (NCBI taxonomy): Bacteria > Bacillati > Actinomycetota > Actinomycetes > Mycobacteriales > Nocardiaceae > Nocardia > Nocardia sp. NPDC003726. The sequence continues at coordinate 300,780 of NZ_JBSFNF010000002.1, forward strand.
TCACCAAGTGGTAGCGGTCCAGATCGTTGAGCATCACCATGTCGAACGGCGTGGTGGTGGTGCCCCGCTCCCGGTAACCACGGACGTGCAGTCCGTCGTGGTTGGCGCGCCGATAGGTCAGCCGGTGGATCAGCCACGGATAGCCGTGGAAGGCGAAGATCACCGGCCGGTCCCGGGTGAACAGGGTGTCGAACTCGCAGTCGGGCAGGCCGTGCGGATGTTCCTCGCGCGGTTGCAGCCGCATCAGGTCGACCACGTTCACCACCCGGACGCGCAGCTCGGGCAGGCGTGCCCGCAGGATCGCCGCCGCGGCGAGGGTCTCCAGCGTCGGTATGTCGCCCGCGCAGGCGAGCACCACGTCCGGTGTGGTGCCCACCTCGTCGCCGTGGCAGGCCCACGGCCAGATGCCGATCCCGCGCGCGCAGTGTTCGGCGGCTTCGGTCACCGACAGCCAGTCGGCCTGCGGCTGCTTGCCCGCGACCACGACGTTCACGTAGTGGCGCGAGCGCAGGCAGTGGTCGTAGGTGGACAGCAGTGTGTTCGCGTCCGGCGGCAGATACACCCGCACGATCGAGGCCTTCTTGTTCAGCACGACGTCCAGGAAGCCGGGGTCCTGGTGGGTGAAGCCGTTGTGGTCCTGGCGCCACACGTGCGAGGACAGCAGGTAGTTCAGGCTGGGGATCGGACGCCGCCACGGCACCGCCGAACTGGCGTCGAGCCATTTGGCGTGCTGGTTGAACATGGCGTCCACGATGTGGATGAACGCCTCGTAACAGGTGAACACCCCGTGCCTGCCGGTGAGCAGATACCCCTCGAGCAACCCCTGGCACATGTGCTCGGACAGCACCTCGATCACCCGGCCCGCGCGGTCGAGTTTCTGGTCGCGCGGGTCGATCTCCGCCTGCCAGTTGCGGCCGGTGACCTCGAGGATGTCCTGCAGGCGGTTGCTGGCCAGTTCGTCCGGCGCGAAGGTGAGGAAGTTGTCCGGATTGCGCCGGGTGACCTCGCGCAGCCAGCCGCCGAGCACCTTGGTCGCCTCGTGCGAGGTCGCGCCGGGCCTGCCGACCTCGACGCCGAAGTCGCGCCAGTCCGGCAGGCGCAGGTCGCGCAGCAGCATGCCGCCGTTGGCGACCGGATTGGCGCTCATCCGCCGATCGCCGACGGGTACCTGAGCGGTCAGCTCCGGTACCGGCTTGCCGTCCTCGTCGAACAGTTCCTCCGGACGGTAGGACCGCAGCCACTGTTCCAGCACCGCGCGGTGCCCCTCGTCCGAGCGCGCCCCCGGCAGCGGCACCTGGTGCGCGCGGAAGGTTCCCGCCACCTGGTCGCCGTCCACCACCGGGGGACAGGTCCAGCCCTTGGGCGTGCGCAGCACGATCATCGGCCAGTTCGGGCGCGTCCCGTCCGTGCCGTCGCGCGCGGCGCGCTGGATCCGTCCGATGCGGTCCATGCTCTCGTCCACCGCCGCGGCCATCGCCTGGTGCACGGCGGCGGGATCGTCACCGGCGACGACGACGGGCTCGTAGCCGTAGCCGCGCAGCAGCGTCAGCAGCTCCGTTTCCGGGATGCGGGCCAGGATGGTGGGATTGGCGATCTTGTACTCGTTCAGCGCCAGGATCGGCAGCACCGCGCCGTCGCGGGCCGGATTGAGGAACTTGTTCGCATGCCAGCTGGTGGCCAGCGGACCCGTTTCCGCCTCGCCGTCGCCGACCACGCAGAACACGGTGAGATCGGGATTGTCCAGGGCGGCGCCGAACGCGTGCAGCAGCGAATAGCCGAGCTCGCCGCCCTCGTGGAAGGAGCCGGGCGTCTCCGGTGCGCAGTGGCTCGGCACCCCGCCCGGGAAGGAGAACTGGCGGAACAGCGCGCCCATGCCCGCGGCGTCCTGCGGAATGTGGCTGTAGAGCTCGGAGTACGTGCCTTCCAGCCAGCCGCACGCGTTCGGGCCGGGACCACCGTGCCCGGGACCGGCGACGAAGACGGCGTTCAGGTCGCGCCTGCGGATCGCGCGATTGGCGTGCACCCAGACGAGGTTCAGGCCGGGCACCGTGCCGAAGTGCCCGAGCAGCCTGGGTTTGACGTGCTCGGCGCGCAGCGGTTCGCGCAGCAGCGGATTCGCCGTCAGGTAGATCTGGCCGACCGCGAGATAGTTCGCGGCCCGCCACCACGCGTCGATCGCCGCCAGCTCCTCGCGCGCCAGCGGTCCCGGCACGTCCGCCAGCCGATAGGGACGCGGTGCGACGGTCCGGCCGCCGGTGCTGCCGACGTTGTCCGCCGAAGTATCGCCACCCGCACTCGCCATGTGGGTCATGGGCCGACTCTCCTCACGCTCTTGGCATCGGGGGCGACGGCGACCGGCCGCCGTCCCGGTCCTGCAACGGTTGCCGACCGGAATCGACAACGCCGGATGGAGAATTCACCGCCAAGCCTAGCCGCAGCGGGCTCCGCGGGGCGGCCCGCGCGTGTCGCGTGAAGTCCGTCCAGCCCCGCGGCCGCTCGTGGTCTAGGGTCCGCGGCATGCACATTCTCGGACGGATCATCGGGATCGGCGTCCTCGCCGCGACCACCGTCGCGCTGGCGGCCTGCGGCTCGGACGACGAGTCCGCCACGGCCGTCTCCACGACGAGGACCACCGTGGCGGCAGGGCCTTCCGCGCAGCGCCCCGCCACGCAGAGCAAGGGCAGGGAGTGCACGGCCGACGATCTCGGGGTCAGCGGCGATTTCGGCGCCGCGCCGAAGATCACCCTGCCCGACAACTGCGACCCGCCGAAGCAACTGATCGTCAAGGATCTGAAGGAAGGCAGCGGGCCCGCCGCCGCGCCCGGTCAGCAGCTGACCATGAACTACGCGCTGGTCACCTGGTCGGACAAGAAGACGCTGGACAGCTCGTTCGATCGCGGCAAGCCGTTCCAGCTCACCCTCGGCGCGGGCCAGGTCATCGACGGCTGGGACCAGGGGCTGGTCGGTGTGAAGGAAGGCGCGCGCCGGTTGCTGATCGTGCCGCCTGAGCTGGGCTACGGCGCGGGCGGACGCGGCATCGCCCCGTACGAGACGCTGGTCTTCGTGACCGACGCCGTCTCGGTGGGGAAGTAGCCCGCCCGCTCACGCGCCGCCACGGGCACCGCCGGGTGCAGCCCCGCCGGGCCGGTCAACTAACCTGGTCGGGATGCGTGGCGTACGCCGCACCCCCTCGTCGTCTCGGCCGAGGCCGGGACTCCGGTTCGGATCGGCGCCGGTGGGGGAGCGCGGCAGCCGGCGTAGGGCCGCTTCGCCCGCCGTTCCGAACCGGGAACGCCGCGGGCGTGGCGCCGCAGAACGAACGTCAACCAGTACGAACAACGAACAAGGAGCATGTCCGTGAAGAGCACCGTCGAGCAGCTGAGCCCGACCCGGGTCCGGATCAATGTCGAGGTGCCCTTCGAGGAGCTGAAGCCGGATTTCGACCGCGCGTACAAGGCACTGGCCAAGCAGGTCCGCATCCCCGGCTTCCGTCCCGGTAAGGCGCCCGCGAAGCTGCTCGAGGCCCGTCTCGGCCGTGGCGCGATCCTGGAGCAGGTCGTCAACGACGCGCTGCCGGGTCGCTACAGCGAGGCCGTCACCACCTCCGAGGTGAAGGTCATCGGTCAGCCCGAGATCGAGATCACCAAGATCGAGGACGGCCAGGAGCTGGCCTTCACCGCCGAGGTCGACGTGCGTCCGGAGATCACGCTGCCGGACTACTCGAGCATCGCGGTCACCGTCGACGCGTTCACCGTCGGCGACGAGGACATCGAGGAGCAGTTGCAGTCGCTGCGCCAGCGCTTCGGCACCCTGACCGGGGTCGAGCGTCCGGTGCAGAACGGTGACTTCGTCTCCATCGACCTGTCGGCGACCGTGGACGGCGAGGAGGTGGCCGAGGCCGCCACGACCGGCCTGTCCCACGAGGTCGGCTCCGGTCAGCTCATCGAGGGCCTGGACGAGGCGCTGGTCGGATTGTCGGCGGGCGAGTCGAAGGAGTTCACCTCGAAGCTCGTCGCCGGCGAGCACGCGGGCAAGGACGCGGTCATCACCGTGACCGTGCAGACCGTCAAGGAGCGGGAGCTGCCCGAGGCCGACGACGAGTTCGCCCAGCTGGCCAGCGAATTCGACACGCTGGAGGAGCTGAAGGCCGATCTGCGCAGCCGCGTCGAGCGGGTCAAGAAGGTGCAGCAGGCAGGCGAGATCCGTGACAAGGTGCTCGACACCCTGCTCGAGCAGGTCGAGGTGCCGCTGCCCGACGCCGTGGTGCAGGCCGAGATCGACGCGGTGACCCACGACGCGGTGCACGGCTTCGACCACGACGAGGCCAAGTTCGCCGAGGCGCTCGCGGCGCAGGGCAGCACCCGCGAGGAGTTCGACGCCGACACCAAGCAGGCCGCCGAGAAGTCGGTCAAGACCCAGCTGCTGCTGGACGCGATCGCCGAGGCGGAGGGCACCCAGGTCGGCCAGGAGGAGCTCACCGAGCGGATCCTGTTCCAGTCCCAGCGCTACGGCCTGTCGCCGGAGCAGTTCATCCAGCAGGTGCAGCAGGCGGGCCAGCTCGGCGCGATCTTCGCGGACGTGCGGCGCGGCAAGGCGCTGGCGGGCGTGGTCGGCCAGGTGACCGTCACCGACTCCGCGGGCAACCCGGTGGACACCGCCGAAATGTTCGGCGCGCCCGCCGATTCCGCGGACGAGGACGCGGCCGAGGAGACGGCCGCGGCGGACGCCGAGTAAATCCATGGAATGTCGGCGTGATCGACGCCCGCGAGGTGCGCTGATTGCGCTGTGAGCGAAGAAAGGGCGGTACCGGGAGTTCGGTGCCGCCCTGCTTCGTTAATGTTTGTGACGGCAAGTTGGATGGCCATGTCCGACCGGGTGCGGCGTATCCAACCAGTGATGGCTATGTGGCAATCCGCAACGAGCCGGCGAGAGAAGGCAGGTATCCGTGACAATCAACCAGGCAGGGGTCATGACAACCGCGACTGCTGGTCTCAACCTCAGTGATTCGGTGTACGAGCGCCTGCTGCGTGAGCGCATCATCTTCCTCGGCACGCAGGTCGACGACGACATCGCGAACAAGCTGTGCGCGCAGATCCTGCTGCTCTCGGCGGAGGATCCCACCAGGGACATCTCGCTCTACATCAACTCGCCGGGCGGATCGGTGACCGCCGGCATGGCCATCTACGACACGATGCAGTTCGCCGAGTGCGACATCGCCACCTACGGCATGGGCCTCGCCGCGTCCATGGGGCAGTTCCTGCTCACCGCGGGCACCAAGGGCAAGCGCTACGCGCTGCCGCACGCGCGGATCATGATGCACCAGCCCTCCGCGGGGATCGGCGGCTCGGCGGCCGACATCGCGATCATGGCCGAGCAGTTCGCGCACACGAAGCGGGAGCTGAACGAGCTGCAGGCGCTGCACACCGGCAAGTCGGTCGAGCAGGTCACCGCCGACGCCGACCGCGACCGCTGGTTCACCGCGGCCGAAGCCCTGGAATACGGCTTCATCGACCACGTGATCAGCCACGCGAATCAGGCCAACGGCGCCAAGAAGTAACGCACCGGATCACCCACAGGCCCCCGGACACCTCGAACGTCCGGCCGCCGCACCGACTTTGGAGACGAAGATGGCCAATTCGATCGACCCGCGCGCCGGCCTGTCCGGCATGGCACCGCAGAGCCCGCAGGCGCGCTACATCCTGCCGTCGTTCATCGAGCACTCGAGCTTCGGCGTCAAGGAGTCCAACCCGTACAACAAGCTGTTCGAGGAGCGCATCATCTTCCTCGGCGTGCAGGTGGACGACGCCTCGGCGAACGACATCATGGCGCAGCTGCTGGTGCTGGAGTCGCTGGACCCCGACCGCGACATCACCATGTACATCAACTCGCCCGGTGGCTCGTTCACCTCGCTGATGGCCATCTACGACACCATGCAGTACGTGCGCGCCGACGTCGCCACCGTCTGCCTGGGCCAGGCCGCATCGGCCGCCGCCGTGCTGCTGGCCGCCGGTACGCCGGGCAAGCGGGCCTGCCTGCCCAACGCCCGCGTGCTGATCCACCAGCCCTCGCTGGAGGGCGGCATCCAGGGTCAGGTGTCGGATCTGGAGATCCAGGCCGCCGAGATCGAGCGCATGCGCCGCCTGATGGAGACCACGCTCGCGCGGCACACCGGCAAGGACGCCGACACCATCCGCAAGGACACCGACCGCGACAAGATCCTCACGGCCGAGGAGGCCAAGGAGTACGGGATCATCGACACGGTCTTCGACTACCGGAAGCTCAGCGCGCAGAAATAAGGCGCGAATCGCCGTTCCGGCCGGTCCGGGACGGCGGGGCGAATTGCCGATCCCGGCGGCGATCCGCTCTGAATTGCTTTGTGACAGGGAATTCCGGCCGGGAAGTGCGCAATGGGGCATACCGCCCGGCCGGACCGCCCACGCGTGGCCGCGGGTTCGAGAATTCGTTCGAACCGGCGGCGCGGCGCCGCGGGCGGTGCGGAGGTGTCGACTGCCGCCGCGGCGGACGCTTCGCCTTTCGGCGTCGTGACGACTCGCACAACCCGCGCGAGAAACATGCGCGAGTTGTCGACCTCCATCCCGAACACCGGGTACGGTCAACCTAGGGACCTTTGCTCCCGGTTGACGGCACTGCCCCACCGGCCACGAAATCAGCCGATGCGTTTGCGGCTGCGAAAGTGGTGGACAGCTGGCAACCTGGACGGACGGTTGCACGCGGACAAGGAAGTAGGGACCCACGAGATGGCGCGCATCGGAGATGGCGGCGATCTGCTGAAGTGCTCGTTCTGCGGAAAGAGCCAGAAGCAGGTCAAGAAGCTCATTGCGGGACCAGGGGTGTACATCTGCGACGAGTGCATCGATCTCTGCAACGAGATCATCGAGGAGGAACTCGCCGAATCCAGCGAGGTGAAGCTCGATGAGCTGCCCAAGCCCGCCGAGATCCGGGAGTTCCTGGAGAACTACGTCATCGGCCAGGACACCGCCAAGCGCACTCTCGCGGTGGCCGTCTACAACCACTACAAGCGCATCCAGGCCGGCGACAAGGGGCGCGACAGCCGCGGCGAGACCGTCGAGCTGGCCAAGTCCAACATCCTGATGCTCGGTCCCACCGGCTGCGGCAAGACCTATCTGGCCCAGACGCTGGCGAAGATGCTGAACGTCCCGTTCGCCATCGCCGACGCCACCGCGCTGACCGAGGCCGGGTACGTCGGCGAGGACGTCGAGAACATTCTGCTGAAGCTGATCCAGGCCGCCGACTACGACGTCAAGCGCGCCGAGACCGGCATCATCTACATCGACGAGGTCGACAAGATCGCCCGCAAGAGCGAGAACCCGTCGATCACCAGGGACGTGTCCGGTGAGGGCGTGCAGCAGGCCCTGCTGAAGATCCTGGAGGGTACCCAGGCGAGCGTGCCGCCGCAGGGCGGGCGCAAGCACCCGCACCAGGAGTTCATCCAGATCGACACCACGAACGTCCTGTTCATCGTGGCGGGCGCCTTCGCGGGTCTGGAGAAGATCATCTCCGATCGCACCGGCCACCGCGGCATCGGTTTCGGCGCCGAGGTGCGCTCCAAGGCCGAGATCGACACCACCGATCACTTCGCCGACGTCATGCCCGAGGACCTGATCAAGTTCGGCCTGATCCCCGAGTTCATCGGTCGTCTGCCCGTGGTCGCCTCGGTGACCAACCTGGACAAGGAATCGCTGGTCAAGATCCTCTCCGAGCCGAAGAACGCGCTGGTCAAGCAGTACGTGCGGCTGTTCGAGATGGACGGTGTCGATCTCGAGTTCACCGACGACGCGCTGGAGGCGGTCGCCGATCAGGCGATTCTGCGCGGCACCGGCGCGCGTGGCCTGCGGGCGATCATGGAGGAAGTCCTGCAGCCGGCGATGTACGACATCCCCAGCCGCGACGATGTCGCCAAGGTGGTCGTCAACGCGGACACGGTCAACGACAACGTCCTGCCCACCATCGTGCCGCGCAAGGCGCAGCGCCCGGAGCGCCGGGAGAAGTCGGCGTAATTCGGGGTGTGGCGCCCCGTCGTAGTGGGTACTCCTTCGTGAGGGTTGAACAAACAGCCTAGTTCCGGCGTTCCGCGCCGGGGCGCATCATTCCCGCGAGCGAATCCGGTTCCCGAGATCGCTCGCGGGCGACTGGACCGAGGTCCTCATGTCGGCAGGCTTGGCCAATCCCTCGTACGTTCTCACCGCTGCTCGCAATGCCGATCACCCTGCCGAGCGGCTCAAGATCTCCGTCACCGTGCCGAGCGATTCCGTCACGCTGTGCGCGCTGGCCGGCGAAGTCGATCATTACACCGCCGAAGTGTTTCGCCGCAGGCTGATCGGCTCGCTGGGCACGGCGGCGCCGCTGGTGGTGGTCGATCTGTCGAAGGTCACCTTCTTCGGGGTCGCCGGGTTGCACGTCCTGGTCGACGCACGGTCCATGCTGGCCGAGACCGGCCGCAGGATGCGCCTGGTCACCGGGCCCCGGTGCGTGGACCGGCTGCTGCAGCTGGCCGGGGACTTGGCGCGCTTCGAGACCGTGTCGAATCTCGCCGACGCCGTGCTCGACGCGGCGTGACGTGATCCCGGTCGTTACCATCGGGGCATGTTCGCCAACCGGCGCTTGGAGCGCGAGGTCGATGCCCTGCACGCCAAGCTCGATCTGATCATGCGCCATCTGGGCATCGAGGCTCCTGCTTCGGCCGCGCCGCGCGCCGTGCCGTCCGTCCCGCACGGCGACGGCATGGCCGAAATCGATGCTCTTCTCGCGCAGGGCAAGAAGATTCACGCGATCAAGCGGTATCGCGAACTCACCGGGTGCGGGCTCAAAGAGGCCAAGGACGCCGTCGAACGGCGGTATCCGTACTGACCTCCGGGCGATACGAGCACCGGGCTCGACGGCTCGCACACCGTCGCTGTCATGTGCTGGTAAGCGGCGCTTCCCGAACGACTTGTGCTGTGCCGCTGCCGAATAGACCTAGCCGTGTGCGCCCTGGACGGCGGGGGTGTGCAGCTCCACCGGGAAGTCGGCGCCCGCGCTGGACGGGCCGTCCGCCGCGGAGCGTTCCGGCAAGGGTTCGTGCCCGGTCGGGTCGGGCAGGCTGCGCACCTGCTCGGTGGCGTAGCCGATCGCGCGTCCGTATCGCGCGCTCGCGGCATCGTGGATGAGCAGGGCGACGCCGATCATCACCGGGGCGACTCCGTGCACGCCCGCGTCGAACCACCGCCCCGCGCTCACGTACGGGTAGGTGTTCAGTCCCACGGTGAGCGCGAGCAAGGCCATCTCGGCCGCCGCCACTTGGCTGCGGTTGTCCAGCACGCCCCATTCGGTGACCTTGTTGGTGCCGATCATGATGATGATCAGCGACACGCTGATCATCGCCTCGAGCAGATAGCTGAACCAGTACAGCGGGTCGTCCGGCCCGCCCGGCGCGATGTTGTGCTGGACGTTGACCGCCGACCACAGCATTCCGGCGGCGACCACGCCGGCCAGCGCGCCGAGCGACCAGGAGCGGTGCCGGTACAGCGACGCCAGCCTGGCGTGCGGGCTGGAGGCGCGCCGTTGCGCGGCGATCGCCTTTCGCGCCAGCAGCAGATCTCTGATCTCGGCCTTCTCGATGGCCTCCGCGGTGTGCCTGGCCCGGTCGGCGCCCGCGGCGCCCGCCTCGGCGTGCTTCCAGCGCTGTTCGCGGTCCTGGGTGCGGATGCGTTCGGCCAGTTCGCGTTCGGCGAGCAGCTCCTCCTCCGACAGCGCGCCGGTCAGCGCGGGGTCGAACTGGTAGGCGAGCCGGCCACGGGCCTTCTCGACTCGCCTGGCCAGCCGTGCGACATCGTCGTCCGGGGTCTGTTCGTCGAGCATGCGGCTCCAAACGGTCGGGCGGAGGGGAACTCGAGACACCGAAGACGCCGACACGGCCTATCCCGCACCGAAACTCGCGAAGATAGCTCGCAGGCCGCGGTACGGCCAGGCGACGTCAACACCTCTTATTCTTAGTGCATTCCGGGCCGTAGCGACAGCCCGGAGCGGACGCGGCGCTGAAGTGCCAGGTGAGTCCGTACCATTTCCGCAGCGCCGCGGCCGTTTTCAGGCCCAGGGCACGCGGCAGGAATCGGTGCTGAAGCCCTGCGCGGTGATGCCGAGTGCCGAATTGAACCTGGCGCGTGAGTTTTCCAGCGCGATGTGGTAGCTGAGCTCGACCACGCCCGCTCGGCCGAACCGCCGCTCCAAGTCGGCGATCTGCTCGTCGGTGACCGTGGTCGGCGTCGCCGTCATCGCGTCGGCGTAGGCGATGGCGGCGCGCTCGTCGTCGGAGTACAACGGCGAGGTCGCGTAGTCGGCGATGTGTTCCAGCCGCGCCACGTCCAGCTCGCCCAGGCGCATGAGCATGGCCCCGAAGTCGACGCACCACGAACAACCGATCGTCCACGCCGTGCGATAGACCGCGATCTCGCGGATGACGGCGGGGAGGGCGGTGCTGGCCTTGTCGACCATGGTTTCGTGGACCGCGCTCGCGCGCAGCAGTTTCGGATGGTTGGCCGTCACGGCGAAGGGCTCGGGCACTTCACGGAAGCGGCGCTTGGCCAGCCGGTACAGCAGCTTGGTCGTCGGTCCCGCCTGCTGCGGGGTGACGGCGGCGATACGGGTGGCGCCCATGTCGATCTCCTTCGATCAGCGGATGTGGTTCCTACTTCTCGGACGAGAGACCGCGCCGGAATGTGATGGGGCCGCGATGTGACGTGGCGCACCCGGCCGTCGCGCGCTACTCGGGCTCGACCCGCATGTCCTCCTGGCTCCAGTAGGCGCGCATCCCGGTGATCCGGCCTTCCTCGTCGAACTCCATCACGTCGATCGGCGACAGGGCGAAGCGCTGTCCGCCGACCTTGGTGACGATGGTGAACGGGAACGCGGCCTGATTGCCCGCGATCCTGACCTCCTCCGGCCGCAACTCGGTCTCCCGATCCAGTGCGGCGATCACCTCGTAGAACTCGCGGATGGCGTCGTGGCCCCGCTTGGGCGGGGTGCCGACGGGGTCCTCCACGATCGCGTCGGGCGCGTACAGCGCGACGATGTCCTCGGTCGGACCCGAGCCGACCAGCTTGACGTACTGCTCGACCACGTCGCGTATCTGCTTGGCCACGGCGTCTCCTTCGAAATGAAACGTGTTCTAATTCGTAGCCTAGCGCGTTCGCGCGCCCGATTCGATCCCCTTCGTTTCGTTCAGTACGACGATCCGCACCGCGGTGGTGAGCTGTGCTGTGGCCGACCGGCCGCTCAGTGCGCGTCATGCGGCCCGGAATGCGGCGTGAACCCGGATTCGGATGACAGAACATCATCCGGTCGCCGCTCGCGACGACGCGGCGCGCCCGCCACGGCGGGATCAAGGCGCTGCGCACGGTACGCGACGTCAACGGTCGCGAGCACGAACGGAACGTCCACCCCGACGGAGAGGGCCGCAGCGGTCGGATGCGCCTTCGGCGAGGCGACGGTGCGATGGCTCGCCTGCCGGGCCCGCGCAGCGCCGAGGACGAAGGCGTTTCCGGCGGGGGCTCGGCCTCCTGCCGTCATGCCGTCACGGTTCGTGCGAACCGGACGATGTTCTGTTGTGCGGGCTGACAGGTCCGCCCGGTGCGACCCGGGCGGACGCGGGCGATCGCCGTTGATCTCCCAGGTTCGCCGTTGAACCATGACCCGCGCTCGGCATCTGTTGATTGTGTCGGGAACAGCGGACCGCGTGTTACTGCTCGATAGCCGCCATTTCCGGGTCGTCGCTGCCGGAGCGCCCCGTCTTCGGCACCGGCCATCCGGCGTGGCGAACCGACCGCGGAGCAGCCCGCTGACGTGATGGTCCTTTCGTCCTTTTCGCCCGGCGAGCGTCGGCCGTTCACCTGTTCCGACGGCGCGCAGCGGGGAAATTCATCGCTATTTCCGCTGTTCGTGCGCGGTGTGTCGAGCTTGCGTGCCCGGTGCCGTGCTGTTTACTCGGTCCGGTCAACCAGATGTTCGAGTGACGAGTGGAAGCGGAGGAGACATGGCACTGCCTACCATGACCGCAGAGCAGCGCACCGAGGCCTTGGCCAAGGCGGCTGCGGTCCGCAAGGCACGCTCCGAACTGATCGGCAAGGTGAAGGCGGGCAAGGTTTCGGTCGCGGATCTGCTGAAGAAGGCCGACTCCGACGAGCTGGTGAAGAAGACCAAGGTGGCCGCGGTGATCAAGGCCCTGCCCGGTGTCGGGCCGGTGAAGGCCGCGAAGCTGATGGACCAGGCGGAGATCCCGGAGGATCGCCGGATCGGTGGGCTCGGGGCGCGCCAGCGCGCGGCACTGCTCGAAGCGCTGAAGGACTGACGGGCGGGGAATTCGGAAGACGCGGCGTCATCCGCGGATTCACCGGATCACGCCCGTGGTGATCGTCCACGGGCGTCCCGGACTCGGCCGCCGGATCTGCCGCTCGGACGGCGGCGGGGGAAACGCAGCGTCACCGGTCGCGGCTCCGAGAGGGGCAGCTCGCCCCGCGGCGGCAGGAAGACGCAGACCGCCCCGCCGATTACCAGCAACAACGCCGCGATCAGGCTGGCGGTGAAACTCGCGGCGCCGAGTTCGGCGGGCTGGTGCAGCAGGTGGTACAGGAAATGGGGCACACCGAAGGTGAGCCAGCCGACGCCCGCGATGCGGGCGGCAGTGGTCCGGTTGACCACCAGCGCGGCGATCGTCACCGCAGTCAGCGCCAGGAAGAAGGCCCCCACATCGGCCGCCAGATGGTGGTTGTACGGCCCGTCCGCCGCCACCCATCGGGCGCCGAACCCCGGAAAGCTGGTGTACCAGGAGTGCGGCGCGAGCGTGGCCCAGAGACCGACGATCGCTCCTTGCACCGCCAAGACGGCCAGCACGATCCGCGTCAGCAGCAGGCGGCGGTATTGTTCGAACCGCATCCGCACCCGCAGGCCATCGGAGTTCCCCTCCACCGAAATCCGCATCGGCCGCTCCGTTCTCGCAGAATCCGTTCCGGCTCCGTGCAGTCACGGTAGAACGGGCGTCGGGCGCGGGCAATAGTGAGTCAGGCCAACAACGAGTCCGCGCCCGGAGCGGCGCGGACGCGGTCGGGAGCGGTGTACACGTTCATGGTGTCGCCGCGCAGGAAGCCGACCAGACTCAGTCCGGCGTCGGCGGCGAGATCGACCGCGAGCGAACTCGGCGCCGAGACCGCGCCGAGCATCGGGATTCCGGCCATGACGGCCTTCTGCACCAGTTCGAACGACGCGCGCCCGCTCACGATCAGCACCGAATCTTGGGCGGGTATCAGGGATTCACGCAGGGCCCAGCCGATCACCTTGTCCACCGCGTTGTGCCTGCCGATGTCCTCGCGTACGGCGAGCGCTTCGCCGTCGGCGGTGAACAGGCCCGCGGCGTGCAGGCCGCCGGTGGCCTCGAATACCGATTGGCGGTCGCGCAGCAGGCCGGGCATCGCGGCCAGTACCCGGGTATCCACCACCGGGCCGCCGGCGGGCAGCGGGAACCTGGTGCGGGTGCGAACTTCGTCCAGGGCGGTCTTTCCGCACAGTCCGCAGGCTCCGGTGGTCAGGAAGGAGCGTGTCGGCACCGGGACGGAGGTGCGCAGGGTGACGTCGAGGACGTTGTAGGTGTTGCGGCCCTTGTCGTCGGTGCCCGCGCAGTAGCGGGCCGCCACGATGTCCTCGGCGGAGCCGATCACGTCTTCGCTCAGCAGGAAACCGTGCACCAGGTCGATGTCGTTGCCGGGGGTGCGCATGGTGACCGTCAGCGACTGCCCGCCGATGCGGATCTCCAGCGGTTCTTCGACGGCGAGGGTGTCCGGGCGGTGGATCTCTCCGCTCGGCGAGATCCGGCGCATCCGGCGGCGGGCGGTGACGCGGCTCATGCTGTGTTTCCTACAGCGCGAGCGGTGCTCGACGCGCGGGGTCTGCCGCCCATGCGGCGTTGCTCGGCGGCACCAGCGAGCCCGTGTGTGGCCGCGCAGTCCTGCTGACGGACCCGGTCGGTCATGCCTTGCTCGCCTCGAACCTAATGGTGACCGCTTTGGAGACGGGCGTGTTCGATCGTTTCGCGACGTGATCCAGCGGTACGAGAGGGTTGGTCTCGGGATAGTAGGCGGCGGCGTTGCCGCGCGGCGTCGGGTAGGAGACCAGGCGGAACCCTTCGACGCGGCGCTCGGTGCCGTCGGTCCATTCGGAGACTATGTCGACCGGATCGCCGTCGCGGAAACCGAACGCGGTGATGTCGTCGGGGTGGACCAGCACCACCTTGCGGCCGTTGTGGATGCCACGGTAGCGGTCGTCGAGGCCGTAGATGGTGGTGTTGTACTGATCGTGACTGCGCAGGGTTTGCAGGATCAGTCTGCCTTCGGGGACCGGCAGCCAGGTCAGCTCGTTGACGGCGAAATTGGCCTTGCCCGTGGCGGTGCGGAATTCGCGGGCGTCGCGCGGCGGATGCGGTAGCTGGAAACCGTTGCGGCCGCGGACTTTCGCGTTGTAGTCGGCGCAGCCCGGGACGACGCGGGCGATGGCGTCGCGGATGCTGTCGTAGTCGCGGGCGAACCGCGCCCACCCCACCGCGTGATCGGGGCCGAAGAGCGCATGGGCGAGTTCGCAGACGATGGCGACTTCACTGCGCAGATGGTCGCTGACCGGCTTCAACCGTCCGGTGGACAGGTGCACCATCGACATCGAGTCCTCCACCGACACCTGGTTCTTGCTGCCGTCGGGGGCGAGGTCGAGGTCGGTGCGCCCGAGCGTCGGCAGGATGAGCGCGGTGCGGCCGTGCACGATGTGGCTGCGGTTGAGTTTGGTGGAGACCTGCACGGTGAGCGCGCAGCCGCGCAGCGCGGCCTCGGTCACGGCGGTGTCGGGGGTCGCGGAGACGAAGTTGCCGCCCATGCCGACGAACACTTTCGCCCGTCCGTCGCGCATGGCGCGGATGGCGGCCACGGTGTCGAAGCCGTGCTCGCGCGGGCTGGTGATGCCGAACTCGCGGTCGAGGGCGTCGAGGAAGGCGGCGGGCATCTTCTCCCAGATGCCCATGGTGCGGTCACCCTGCACGTTCGAGTGGCCGCGCACCGGGCACACGCCCGCGCCCGGCTTGCCGATCATGCCGCGCAGCAGCAGCAGGTTGGTGGCCTCCTCGATGGTGGCCACGGCATGGGTCTGCTGGGTGAGGCCCATCGCCCAGCACAGGATGATGTTGCGGGAGCGGGCGAACAGTTCCGCGGTGTGCTCGAGCTCCGCCCTGGTGAGGCCCGTCGCTTCCAGTACCGTGTCGAAATCGACCGCGCGCATGTGCTTTTCGTATTCGGCGTAGCCCGCGCAGTGTGCGTCGACGAACGCTCGGTCGACCACCGTGCCCGGCGCGCGGTCATCGGCTTCCAGCAGCAGGCGGCCCAGCGCCTGGAACAGGGCCATATCGCCGCCGAGGCGGATCTGCAGGAAGTCGTCGGCGATCGGCACACCGGTCGTGACCCCCTTGATCGTCTGCGGGTCCCGGAAACCGAGCAGCCCGGTCTCGGGCAGGGGGTTCACCGCGACGATCCGGGCGCCTTTCGCTTTGGCGTCGGCCAGCGCGCTGAGCATCCGGGGATGGTTGGTGCCCGGGTTCTGTCCCGCGACGACGATCAGGTCGGCCTCGGCGAAGTCATCGATGGAGACCGAACCCTTGCCGATGCCGATCGAATTCGACAGTGCCGCGCCGGAGGACTCGTGGCACATGTTGGAGCAGTCCGGCAGGTTGTTGGTGCCGTAGCTGCGCACCAGCAGCTGGTAGAGGAACGCGGTCTCGTTGCTGGTGCGGCCGGAGGTGTAGAACACCGCCTCGTCCGGCGAGTCCAGTCCGCGCAGGGTTTCCGCGATCAGGTGGTAGGCGTCGTCCCAGGCGATCGGCCGGTAGTGGGTGTCGCCGGGCCGCAGCACCATCGGGTGGGTCAGCCTGCCCTGCCGGCCGAGCCAATAGCCGGACTTCTCGCTCAGCTCCGCCACCGAATGCGCGGCGAAGAACTCGGGAGTCACCGTGCGCAGCGTGGCTTCCTCGGCGACGGCCTTCGCGCCGTTCTCGCAGAACTCGGCGGGCCTGCGGTGGCCGGTCGGCTCCGGCCACGCGCAGCCGGGGCAGTCGAAGCCGTGCACCTGATTGACCCGGGCCAGGGTGCGCGCGGCGCGGACCACGCCCATCTCCTCGATCGAGCGTTTCAACGCCACCGCCACGGCGGTGACGCCCGCGGCCTGCTCTTCGGGCGGGGTCACCGTCAGCTCGGACTCGTCGATGTCGCGGCTCGGTCCGTTTCGGTGCATGTCGCCATTGTCCTCCCCGCGCGGGCCGGACCGGACGCGACCGGGTGATCGGCTGGTCTCCGGCTCGAGGCCGACGCACCCTGCGGTCACGAACGGCGGCGTGCTCCCGCGATATCCGTCGTGCCCGTGCGTTGCGTATCGCCGCGGTGGGTGAGGACTCGCTCGCTGATGCGGACGCGCCAGCCGGGCGGGAGTTCGGTCGGAGAGGTGCTGATCCGGGTCCACTGATCGGTGCCGGGGCCTGCGATGAAGGTGCCGGAGGTGGCGGCGGCATCCCGGATGTACACCTTGCCGCCGTCCACCGACACATAGGCATGGACTCGCGAGACGTGGCGGTCACGCTGGATGACGATCGGCTCGGCGGCGGCGGTGCGGACCGCTTCGTCCACCTGCGGTCCGCGCCCGATGACGTAGGCGCGGTCCAACGGGTAGGCCGCCCCCTCTTCGGTGACCAGGGCGCCGACGGTGGCCTCCGCGGACAGCGCTGCCTGGCGCAGGCCACGCGTTCCGCCGTTGTCGGGCGCTTTGCGCAGGGCGACCGGTTCGTGCGCGGGCTGCACCTGCGACCACGCGAGCGGTCGATCCGGAACGGGCCGGGGCGGGCGCGGTTTGACGAGGGGGCGGGACGACTCGGTCGGCCGGGCGGGTGCGACGGCGTCGGCGGCGCTGGTCGGCCGGGGAGCGGGGGTCGCCTGCGCGACGGCGTCGGACGTACCGGTCTGCCTGGCCCCGGGCTTTGCCTGGACGACGGCGTCGGCGGCGCCGGTCGGTTCCGGCATCGCGGCGAAACCGGCCGCGGCCGTCGGCTCGGGCTCGCCCTGGGCGGAAGGCTCGGATGTCCGCGGCCCGGCGGGCTTTCCGGCGCGTCGTACCGCGGCGTGCAGCACGAAGCCGCCACCGGGGACCACGCCTGAGCGCAGGTCGGTGCGGGGCAGCGCGGTGGGCGGCGCGCCGGTGCCCGCGCCGATGGTGATGCGGCGCACCGGTTCGCGCACGATCTCGTCCACCCAGGTGAACGCACGCCCGCCGTCGAGGCGGCGGGCGCCCTCCGCGCCTTGGATCTCCGCGGTCACCGGGCCGCGCAGCAGGATCAGCACCCCGTCCGCGGTCGGCGCGACGACGCCGAACGGCGGCGGTTGCACCGTGCTGCCGAAGATCACCGCGGCCAAGCGCTGCGCCAGCGCGGCGCCGGGATGCTCGCCTTCGGCCACGGCTTCGATGGTGCCGAGTATTCGGTCCGTGGAGGTCGTTTCGGCCCCGAGGTAGGCGACGACCGCACCGAATCGGGCGACGAGCCCGTCGCCCGGTGCGATACCCACGGTGGACGGTTGTCTGCGCACCCGCGCCCTCCTTCCCGGCGCACTACCGGCATACCGAAGCCAGCATAGAGCGTCGGCGACAACCGAACCGGGCTCCGCGCGCATCGCGCGGCGGACATCGCGATCGCCGCGCCATGCCGCCGGATGCTCGAATCACACTCCGCCGGGCGGGTTCTCGCCAACGGTCGGTTCCGCCTTCGGCAGGGGCTGTGAGCTGCGCGTTGTGGTGTTTTCCGCAGCGAGCTGCCGGTCATGTGGGGCGATATATCACTATGTCGTGGGTCACCCACCGACGGTACGAGGACTCACCGGGGCCATGTCTCGGATCGCCTGCCCACCCGTTGTGCGAGGGCGCTAGGCGGGTGTCCCTCCGCCGTGGAATTGCGCCGTTCGTCCGAACGCCGTTCGCCCGTGGTTATGCTCACCCGATGAGCGCAGCAGCCGTCAGCCGCAGGGCCCGTCCGGCCAAAGCTCCGCTGAGCCGCGAGGTGATCGTGCAGACCGGCCTGCGCATTCTGGACCGGGACGGAGCGGCGGCGCTGACCATGCGCCGGGTGGCGCAGGACTTGGACACCGGCGCCGCGTCGCTGTACGTGTACGTCGCCAATCGCGACGATCTGATGGCAGCCATGCTCGACCATGTCCTCGGTTCGGTGCCCGAACCCGCCGGGGCGAGTTGGCGCGAACGGCTCACCGCGCTGGTCGATGCCATGGTGGCGGCGATGAGCAGGCACGAAGGGCTGGCGCTTGTGGCGCTCGGCGTGATCCCGAGCAGTCCGAACGCCATACGCCTGGTGGAGCTGATGCTCCGCTCGCTCATCGAGGCGGGACTGGACGACCGGACCGCGGCGTGGGCGGTGGACCTGCTGTATCTGCACGTCACCGCGTCGGCGGCCGAACAGAGCGCGCACCGCACGGGCGGCGGCAGCGAACAGGAGTACCTCGCCACGATCGAGCGGCGCTTCGCGGAACTTCCGGCCGACCGCTATCCGACCGTCGTGGCCATGCGGGAGACGCTGCTGGCCGGCGGCGGCGAGGCGCGCGCGGCCTGGGCCGTGCGCGTGCTGCTCAACGGCATGCTCGCCACACGGGCGGAGTGAAATGCGCTGGCCCGCCCGCCGATGGGCATTCACAATGAGCCGGTGATCCGGCCCGCGACGCCCGAAGACCTCCCCGTGCTGCAAGACATCGAGTGTGCGGCGGGCGAGCCGTTCGCGGAAATCGGCATGACGACGGTGGCCGACGACGAACCACCCCCGCTGGCGACGCTGCGACAGTTCCAGCAGGCGGGACGGGCCTGGGTGTGGACCGATGACGAGCTGCCGATCGGTTATCTCCTGGTGGGGGTGGTCGACGGGAACGCCCACATCGAGCAGGTCTCGATACGCCCGGAGCACGCGCGGCGCCGCATCGGCAAGCGCTTGCTCGACCGGGCCGCGCGCTGGGCGGCGACCGCGGGCCTGCCCGCGTTGACCTTGACCACGTTCACCGAGGTGCCGTGGAACGGCCCGTATTACGAACGCCTCGGCTTCCGGTATCTGTCGGCCGCGGAAGAGACGCCGGGGCTGATCGCACTGCGCGCCGCCGAGCGGGCCCACGGGCTCGACCGCTGGCCGCGCGCGTGCATGCGCGCGGAGCTGTCCACCTGGTCGATGGACTGAGCGAACCGGCCCGTCAGGTGAGGGCGCGCGCGGCTGCGGGTGCCGCGGCGACCCGGTCTGCGGCGATCAGGCCGATGCGCGTGCGCCGATCCAGCAGGTCGTCGGCATCGAGCGCCCCCTCGTGGGACACCGCGAACGCGAATTCCGCCGCCAGCACGTCGATTCCGGGTGCGACCGGTTCTGCGAGCGCGGGGTCACGGCGGGCCGCGGCCAGCACGGTGGCCGCCTCGCCGCCGTAGCGGTCGATCAGTACGGGCGGGGCGTCGATGCGATCGCGCTCCGCGCCGGAGACCGCGCCCACCAGCGGCAGCCGCCGGGTGCGGCACGGTCCCGCGGTCAGGCCGCCGTGCGCGACCGCGGCGTCGATCGCGTCCTCGGCCATTTTCCGGTACGTGGTGAGCTTGCCGCCCACGATGGTGACGATCCCGGTCGGGGATCGCAGCACCGCGTGCTTGCGGGAGATGTCGGCGGTGCTGTCGTCGGCGGTCTCCAGCAGCGGGCGCAGTCCGGCGTACGAGCCGCGGATGTCGTCGCGGGTCAGCGGCTCGCGCAGGGCGGGATTGACGGTGTCGAGTAGGAAATCGATCTCACCGTCGGTGGCCTTCGGCTCGTCGGGCACCGGGCCGGGGGCATCTTCGTCGGTCAATCCCAGGTACACCCGGCCGTGCGCGGCGGGAAAAGCGAAGACGAAGCGGCCGACGCTGCCGGGCACCGGTACGGTGAGCGCTGCGGTAAGGCCACCGAAGGAGGCGGCGGAGAACACCAGGTGGGTGCCGCGGCTCGGGCGCAACCGGATGCTCGGATCCACCTGATCGGCCCAGACGCCGGTGGCGTTCACCACGGCGCGCGGCCGCACCGCGAGGGTCTCGCCGGTGCGCGTGTCGCGCAGGGTCGCCGAATTCCCGGTGACGTCTCGGGCTTCGACGCGGGTCAGAATCCGTGCGCCGTTGGCCGCCGCGGTGCGCGCCAGTGCCACGACCAGGCGCGCGTCGTCGACGAGCTGTCCGTCCCACGCCTGCAGCCCGCCGCGCAGATCCGCCCGGCGCACGGTCGGTGCGAGCCGCACCGCCTCCGCTGCGGCGACGCGCCGGGACCGTGGCAGCAGCGCCGCGGGGGTGCCCGCACCGCGCCGCAGCAGGTCACCCGCCAGGAAACCGGCGCGCACCAGCGCGGCTTGCGCCGTGCCGACGTTCGGCAGCAGCGGTACCAGCTGGGGGAGCGGGCGCACCAGGTGCGGCGCCGTGGTGCGCAGGAGGATGCCGCGTTCCACCGCGCTCTCGTGCGCGATGCCGACCCGGCCGCTCGCCAGATAGCGCAGGCCGCCGTGCACCAGCTTGGAACTCCAGCGGCTGGTGCCGAAGGCCAGGTCGTGGCGTTCCACCAGCACGGTGCGCAGCCCGCGGGCCGCGGCGTCCAGTGCCGCGCCCGCGCCGGTGACGCCGCCGCCGATCACCAGGACGTCGACCTCGGCGCCGTCGCCGAGCCGGGACAGATCCGCGGCGCGGCGGGCGGCGTTCAACGCGGAATCACCGATGTGTCCCGGATCAGGGTTCATCACGAGGCCTTTCGGTTCTGACGAGAAGCGCGCGAAACACGGCTCATCGCGTGTGCCTCGGTTCGCCGGTCTCGCGGTGGTCGAGGTATCCGTCGATCGCGCGGCGGAGTTCGGTGTCGAGGTGCTCGCCGGCCAGCAGCGGTGCGACGGTGCCCGCCGACTGCACCGCGGACTGGGCGATCAGCAGCAGCATCGTGGCCATGCGATCGGGGTCGCCCGCGCGGATCGAGCCGTCCCGCTGGCCGTCGCGGATACCCGCCGCGAACAGCTCGATCAGAGCGCGCTGGTTGCGTCCGAGCCTGCCGAAGACGTAGGTGAGCATGAGGTCGGTGTCGGTGCGGAAGATCTTGCCGAACAACGGATTCGACCGGACCGTCGCCGCCCCGGCGACCACGCCGTCGACCAACCTGGCGCGCGCGCTGCCCGCGGACGGCATCGTCGCCGCCACGATCCCGCGCAGCTCGCGCACCAGCAGTTCGGCCACCAGCGCGCCGGTATCCGGCCAGCGGCGGTAGACGGTCGGTCTGCTGACGCCCGCTCGGCGCGCCACCTCGGTGAGGGTGGTGCGGCGCACGCCGAACTCCGCCACGCAGGCGCGGGCGGCGTCGAGAATCGCCAGGTCGGTCGCCGAGAGGCGCTCGGCGGAGTCGTCGGGAGCGGTCAACGTGTCACCACCGGGAAGTAGATCGGCAAATCATTACTGCTTGACACTCTATGTCAAACTGTAACGCATGGTGGAGACAGAGCAGCGCACCCCGGCCGATCCGGCTTCCGCCGCGAAGCCCGACGTGAGCGGGCCGGCGGCGAGTATGGTCTGGGATGCCTGGGGTGTCCCGGCCGGGCACCAGCCACTCTCGGATCGGGTCCGCGGCCTGCTGACGCAGGTGTTCGGGGTATCCGGCGACTCGGTGGCGCGTCGCGACGAGGGCGACGTGCCACTGCGCGAATCGGCGTTGACGCCCGCGCGGCGAGCCGGGTTGGTCGAGGTGGTCGGCGCCGGCAACGTGTCGACCGACCACCGCGATCGGCTGCGGCACGCAGGGGGCAAGAGCACACCCGATCTGCTGCGCCGCAGGGCCGATGGCCCGCAGGACGCGCCGGACGCCGTCGTCTTCCCGGCCGGCCACGACGAGGTGCTCGCCGTGCTGGCCTACTGCGCGGCGAACTCCGTCGCGGTGGTTCCGTTCGGCGGCGGCACCAGCGTGGTGGGCGGCGTGCAACCGCTGCGTGGTCGTTTCGACATCGTGATCGCCCTGGATCTACGCAGGCTGGACACGGTCACCGAGATCGATCCGATCAGCGGCACGGCCACGCTGGGTGCGGGACTCACCGGTCCCCGCGCGGAGGAACTGCTCGGCGAGCACGGGCTTTCGCTGGGGCACTTCCCGCAGAGTTTCGAGTTCGCCACCATCGGCGGCTTCGCGGCGACGCGGTCATCCGGCCAGGCTTCGGCGGGCTACGGCCGCTTCGACGACATGGTGCAGCGGCTGAAGATCGCCACGCCCAGTGGCACCCTGGCGCTCGGGCGCGCCCCCGCCTCGGCGGCCGGGCCGGACCTGCGTGAGCTGTTCGTCGGATCGGAAGGGACGCTCGGCGTGATCACCGAGGTCACCTTGCGCGTGCACCCGGTCCCGGAAACCATTGCCTACCAGGCATGGTCGTTTCCCGATTTCGCGACCGGCGCCGCCGCCCTGCGCGCTGTGGTGCAGGAGGGCGCGGCGCCGACCGTGCTGCGGCTGTCCGACGAGGCGGAGACCGGGATCAACGTCGCCCGGTCCGGCGACGTCGGCGGCAACCCGGTGGCCGGATGCCTGGCCATCACCACCTTTGAGGGCAGCGCCGCGCACGTCGCCGCGCGCAGCGCGGAAGCGGGTGCGCTGCTGGCGGCGGCGGGCGGCTCGGCCCTGGGCGAGACACCGGCCAGGGAGTGGGAGCACGGTCGTTTCGCCGCGCCGTATCTGCGCGACGCGCTGCTGGATGTGGGCGTGCTCTGCGAGACGCTGGAAACCGCCACCACCTGGTCCAATGTGATCCCGCTCAAGGCGGAGGTGACCGCGGCGCTGAGCGAGTCGCTCAGCGCCGAGGGAACGCCGCCGCTGGTCATGTGTCACATTTCGCACACCTACCCGACCGGGGCGTCGCTGTATTTCACCGTCGTCGCCAAGCAGGCGGACGACGCGCCGGCCCAGTGGCAGGCCGCCAAGCGCGCGGCCGGCGACGCCATCATCGCGGCGGGCGGCACCATCACCCATCACCACGCGGTCGGCACCGACCATCGTCCCTGGGTTCCGGACGAAGTGGGTGAGCTCGGCGTGCGCGTCCTGCGCGCGGTGAAGGCCGAACTCGACCCGGCCGGCATCATGAACCCCGGAAAGCTGGTGCCGTGAACGACCATTCGCCGGTGCGCAAGGTCACCGTCGTGACCAACCCGCGTTCCGGGCACGGCAGGAGCGGCGAGGCGGCGAGCGCCGCGATCGGCCGGCTGCGCGCGGGCGGCGCCGAGGTCACCGAGGTGTGCGCGCCCTCGGCCGCCGAAACGGTCCGGCAGGTGCGGGAGTCCATCGCGGACGCGGTCCCGCCCGATGCCGTGGTCTGCGTCGGCGGCGACGGCTTGCTCAACGTGACCCTCCCGGCCGTGGCGCAGACCGGCGTCCCGCTCGCCATGGTTCCCGCAGGCACCGGCAACGACCTGGCCAGGGAACTGGGTGTGCCGACCGACGACCCGGTCGCCGCCGCTGCGCTCGTGCTGCGCGGGCGGACCAGGACGATCGACCTCGGCAGGATCGAATCGCCCGGCGCGCCGATGTGGTTCGCCACGGTGACCGGCACCGGGTTCGACGCGCGGGTCACCCTGCGCGCCAACGAGATGCGCTGGCCCAAAGGCAGGCTGCGCTACACCCTCGCCGCGCTGTCCGAGATTTCCGGCCGCTTCACCGTGCCCTACCGGGTCGAGCTGGTGGACGCGGTGACCGACGGTCTCACCAACCCGGGCGCGGGCTCTGTGCTGGAGACCGAAGCGGTCATGGTCGCGGTCGGCAACACCCGCACCTACGGCGGCGGCATGCTGATCTGTCCGGACGCGATCATGGACGACGGACTGCTCGACCTCACCGTGGTCGGCGCGCTGTCGCGCCGGGAGATGCTGCGCTTGCTGCCCGCGCTGTCGGCGGGAAAACGCCAGGATCATCCGGAGGTGAAGCAGTTCCGTGCCGCGGCCGTGACGCTCACCGCAGCGGGCGCGCCCGCCACCGCCGACGGCGAACCGGCGGGCGTCCTGCCGATCACCATCCGGGCCGTCCCGGCGGCTCTGACCGTGCTGGTGCCTTGAGCCGCATCGGCTTTCGCCGGTCAGGCGAAGGTCACGCACCGCAAGTTGTCCACGGTGGCGCGGTCGGCGATGACCACCGACCGCGCGCCGCGGGCGGCGTGTCCGGTGGCCACCGCGCTCATCAATCGGCCCCAGCCGCGCACGTGCAGCCGGAAGGCGACGCGGTTGATCCGCCGTCCGCGACTGTGCTGACCCGCCTTGGCCACCGGTGCGGGCACATCGAGCAGGAGCAGGTGCAGTTCGCGATGCGCGGCCCAGCGGGCGATCAGGGTGCGCGCCCACTGGAAGGTGGCGCAGTCGTGGATGACCACCGGGCCGCCCGCACGCAGCGCGGCGCGGATGGCGAGGAAGTGCGCCACGTGCACCACCGGTCGCCATAGGAGATACGGCAGCCACCGGAGTTTGGGCCGCCACCGATTGCGCGCCTGTATCGAGTCGAGCACCAGCACCCCGGCGGAACTGCGCGACGGTGCGGTGGCCGCCGCGTCGGCGTCGAAGAACTTGCCCAAGGCGGTGCTCTTGCCCGCGCCGGGGACGCCGGCGACGATCAGCGCCGCCGCGGCGGGATATCGGAGCTCCGCGACCGCGTGACCGCGCAGATCATGCAGTGCGGCCGGGAACAGGATCGGCGGCGCCGGTTCCGGGACGTGCTGCGGCGCGGCTTCCAGCGGGGGGTTCACCTCTCCCAGCGTCCGTGGCCGAGACGCGTTCGACAACCGGGAAAACCCTGGTTTTTCTTGGTGATTCGCCGGGGAGGGCGCGCCTGGGGTGTTCACCCTCTCCAGCCTTCCGAGTTTTCGCCGATTCGGCAATATCGGACATTTCAGGCACGTGTCGGTTCACGTGGGTTTGCGGCCAGCCGACCGCGCTCTCAGATGCATTCGCTCGCCCTGGGAACCGAATAGGCTCAAGATTTCCACCGGGCCCCGCCCCGCGCTGCCGAACCAATGGGGTTGGCGGGTGTCGAATTCCGCGGCTTCGCCGGGGCCGAGCGTCAGATCGTGCTCGCCCAGCACCAGCCGCAGCCGTCCCGACAGCACGTAGAGCCACTCGAAACCCTCGTGCACCTTCGGGTCCGGCTCGCTGCGCTCGGGTGGAATGACGATCTTGAACGCCTGCAGCGGCCCCGGTTGCCGGGTCAGCGGAAGAATGGTCAGCCCGTTGGTCTTGCGTGCCGTCGTGTGGACCCGGGGGTCGGCGATCTTCGGTGCGGCCACCAGTTCGTCCAACGGCACCTGATGGGCCATCGCGATCGGCAGCAGCAGTTCCAGGCTGGCTTTTCGCTGGCCGGATTCGAGCCGCGACAGCGTGCTCTTGGAGATCCCGGTGCTTTCCGCCAGCGCGGTGAGTGTGACATTGCGGCGGGTCCGCAGTGCTTTGAGTCGCGGACCGATGTCGGCGAGGGCTCGGGCGACGCCCGGTGGTGTGGACATGTCACCAGTGCACCGCGTTTTCCCGGATTCGGCAATATTAGTTGCTGAATGCCGCCGGTCGACGGCACTGTGTCGGTGGAGGTGATCGCGAATGAGCGAGACATATGACGTGGTGATCGTGGGTGGCGGTGCGGCGGGGCTGTCCGGGGCGCTGGTCCTGGCCCGCGCGCGGCGGCGGGTCGCGGTGGTCAGGGGCGGTGCGCCGCGCAACGCGCCCGCCGAGCACATGCACGGGTTCCTGTCCCGGGACGGCATGCCGCCCGCGGAATTGCTGGCGGCCGGAGCCGAGGAGGCGGCGGGCTACGGCGCGGAGCTGATCTCCGACTTCGTCGTCGGCGCGGAACCGGCGGGGGACTCGGAGTTCGCGCTGCGGCTCGGCGGCGGTGCGACGCTGCGAGCGCGCCGCGTGCTGGTCGCGACCGGACTGCGCGACGAACTGCCGCAGCTGCCCGGAGTGCGCGAACGATGGGGCCGCGACGTCCTGCACTGCCCCTACTGTCACGGCTACGAGGTTCGTGACCAGCCGATCGGCGTGCTCGGCGGACCGGAACCCGGCGCCATGGCCAGGGCGGTGCACCTGGCGCTGCTGCTGCCGCAGTGGTCCGGCGACGTCGTCTTCTTCCCCAACACGATGCCGCTGTCCGATGGTGAGCGCGCCCACCTGGACGCGCGCGGGGTCCGTGTGGTCGAAGGCGCGGTCGCGCGGTTCGTGGTGGACGACCGGCTGCGCGGTGTGGAACTGGCCGACGGGCGAGCCGTGCCGAGAACGGCGATGTTCGTCGCGCCGGCCTTCCGCGCCGCCGACGACGTGCTGGTGGCGCTCGGCTGCGCCTTCGACGACAACGGCTGGGTCGTGACGGACGCCACCGGGCGCACCAGCGTGCCCGGTGTCTGGGCCGCCGGTAATGTGAGCAATCCGGCCGCCCAGGTGATATCCGCGGCGGGCGCCGGCTCGACCGCGGCCATCGCGATCAACGGCGATTTGGTGCTCGCCGACGTCGCCGTCCTCGCCCGATAAGGGGTGTATCCGGGGTAGAAAATGCCGGAAGCTGAGAATTGCTTATGGATTCCGAGTGCGGTCGTGGATCGCCGGTAAGCTTCTGACATAGGCGGAGTGTTCGGTGTCCCTCATCCACCGAAGACTCCGCCTTTCTTCGTCTTCGTCGTGGAATTCCCCTCCGAATGATTCCGCGCGGCGTCCCTGCGGGCCGATACCCTGCCGATTTCCGAAGTGCCACCGGCGGGTGGATGCGTGGGCGGCGGTGATCCGGGTCGACCGACCCGAAGTCGGCCGATCGACGCGCTCTAGAATCGCGGGGTGACCAGCGCAGCCCCTGACAACACGCGTAATCGTGCCGATGCACTCCCCAAGAGCTGGACGCCCAGCGAGGTGGAGGCCGAGATGTACGAGCGCTGGGTAGCCGCTGGCTATTTCACCGCCGACCCCGGCAGCGGCAAGCCGGCCTATTCGATCGTGCTGCCCCCGCCGAACGTCACCGGCACGCTGCACATGGGCCACGCCCTCGACCACACCCTGATGGACACGCTGTCGCGCCGCAAGCGCATGCAGGGTTACGAGGTGCTCTGGCTGCCCGGCATGGACCACGCGGGCATCGCCACCCAGACCGTGGTGGAAAAGCAGCTCGCGGTGGACGGCAAGACGAAGGAAGACTTCGGCCGCGAACTGTTCGTGCAGAAGGTGTGGGACTGGAAGCGGGAATCCGGCGGCGCCATCCAGTGGCAGATGCGCGCTCTCGGCGACGGCGTGGACTGGAGCCGCGACCGCTTCACCATGGACGAGGGCCTCTCGCGCGCCGTGCAGACGATGTTCAAGCGGCTCTACGACGCGGGCCTGATCTACCGCGCCGAGCGGCTGGTGAACTGGTCGCCCGAGCTGCGCACCGCTATCTCCGACATCGAGGTCAAGTACGAGGACGTGGAAGGCGAGCTGGTCTCGCTGCGCTACGGCTCGCTCAGCGACGACGAACCGCACGTCGTCGTGGCCACCACCCGGGTGGAGACCATGCTCGGCGACACGGCGGTGGCCGTGCACCCGGATGACCCGCGCTACCGACAGCTGATCGGCACCACTCTGGAGCATCCGATCACCGGACGGCAGATCCCGATCGTCGCCGACGACTACGTCGATCCCGAGTTCGGCTCCGGCGCGGTGAAGATCACACCGGCGCACGACCCCAACGACTTCGAGCTGGGTCTGCGGCACGGGCTGCCGATGCCGACCATCATGGACGAGCGCGGCCGGATCACCGGCACCGGAACCGAATTCGACGGCATGGACCGTTTCGAGGCGCGCGTCAAGGTGCGCGAGCGGCTCGCGCGGGAGGGCAGGGTGGTCGCGGAGAAGCGGCCGTACCTGCACTCCGTCGGGCATTCCGAGCGCACCGGCGAGCCGATCGAGCCGCGCCTGTCCATGCAGTGGTGGGTGAAGGTCGAATCGCTGGCCAAGGCCGCCGGCGATGCCGTGCGCAACGGTGACACCGTGATCCACCCCAAGAGCCAGGAGCCGCGCTGGTTCGGCTGGGTCGACGACATGCACGACTGGTGCATCTCGCGCCAGCTGTGGTGGGGCCACCGCATCCCGATCTGGTACGGCCCCGAGGGCGAAGTGGTGTGCGTCGGACCCGACGAGCAGGCGCCGGAGGGCTGGGTGCAGGACCCGGACGTGCTCGACACCTGGTTCTCCTCCGGCCTGTGGCCGTTCTCCACGATGGGCTGGCCACACGCCACCGCCGAACTCGAGAAGTTCTATCCCACCAGCGTGCTGGTCACCGGCTACGACATCCTGTTCTTCTGGGTGGCGCGGATGATGATGTTCGGCACCTACGTCGCCGAGGACGCCGTGCTGACCACCGGCAAGGGCGGCCAGCGGCAGGTGCCGTTCAAGGACGTGTTCCTGCACGGCCTGATCCGCGACCAGTTCGGCAAGAAGATGTCCAAATCGCGCGGCAACGGCATCGACCCGCTGGACTGGATCAACGCCTTCGGCGCCGACGCGACGCGCTTCACCCTCGCGCGCGGCGCGCAGCCGGGCGGCGACCTCTCGGTCGGCGAGCCGCACGTGCTCGCCTCGCGCAGCTTCGTGACCAAGGTGTTCAACGCGACCAAGTTCGCGCTGATGAACGGCGCGCGGGTGGGGGAACTGCCCGACCGCGCCCAGCTCACCGACGCCGATCGCTGGATCCTGGACCGGCTGGACGCGGTGCGCGCCGAAGCCGACGCCGCGTTCGACGCCTACGAGTTCGGCAAGGCGTGCGAGGCGCTCTACCACTTCGCGTGGGACGAGCTGTGCGACTGGTACCTGGAGCTGGCCAAGGTGCAGTTCGCCGCCGACGGCGCGCGCGCGGAAGCGACCAGGCTGGTGCTCGGCGCCGTGCTCGACGCGGTGCTGCGCCTGCTGCACCCGGTCGTCCCGTTCGTCACCGAGGCGTTGTGGCAGGCGCTGACCGGCGGCGAGTCGATCGTGATCGCGCCGTGGCCGCAGGCCTCCGGCGTGCCCGCGGACCGGGAAGCGGCGCAGCGCATCTCGGACACCCAGCGGTTGATCACGGAGATCCGGCGGTTCCGCAGCGACCAGGGCTTGGCCGACAAGCAGAAGGTCGCGGCCAAGCTGATCGGGGTCGACGCGGCCGGGCTCGGCGAGCAGGCGGCGTCGGTGGCGAACCTGGCGCGGCTGACCGAGCCCGGCGCGGGCTTCGCCGCGACCGCGTCGGTGGAGGTCCGCCTGAGCACCGGGACGGTCACCGTGGAGCTGGACACCTCCGGCGCGGTCGATCTGGACGCCGAACGCCGCAGGCTGGAGAAGGACCTGGCCGCCGCGCAGAAGGAACTCGAGACCACCACCGCCAAGCTCGGCAACGAGGCGTTCCTGGCCAAGGCGCCCGAGCACGTGGTCGAGAAGATCCGCGGCAGGCAGCAGGTGGCCGCCGACGAGGTGGCCCGGATCGGGGCGCGACTGGCGGAGTTGAGCGGCAAGTGAACCACGAGCCGGAACCGCAATACGGCGACGACGAGCGCCGTGGCGGCGGCGCGCGGCTCGGCTCCGGCCCCTCGCCGGTGGAACTGGCCGAGATGGCGCTGGTCGAGGCGGAACTCGACCGGCGCTGGCCGGAGACCAAGATCGAGCCGTCGCTCACCAGGATCGCCACGCTGATGGACCTGCTCGGCTCGCCGCAGCAGAGCTACCCGGCCATCCACATCGCGGGCACCAACGGCAAGACCTCGGTGACCAGGATGATCGACGCGCTGCTCACCGCACTGCATCGGCGCACCGGCCGGATCACCAGTCCGCATCTGCAACTGGCCACCGAGCGGATCAGCATCGACAACGCGCCGATCAGCCCGGCGAAATACGTGGAGATCTACCGTGAGCTGCTGCCGTACGTCGAGATGATCGACAGGCAGTCGGCGGCCGCGGGCGGGCCCGCCATGAGCAAGTTCGAAGTGCTCACCGGCATGGCCTACGCCGCCTTCGCCGAGGCGCCGGTCGATGTCGCGGTCGTCGAGACGGGATTGGGCGGCACCTGGGACGCCACGAACGTCATCGACGGCCAGGTGGCGGTGATCACGCCGATCGGCTTGGACCACACCGACTACCTCGGTCCGGACCTCGCTTCGATCGCGGGGGAGAAGGCCGGGATCATCAAGCGCGCCCCGGAGAGCCTGGTGCCCCGCGACAACGTCGCGGTGATCGCGCAGCAGGAGCCGGAGGCGATGGAGGTGCTGCTGCGCCGCGCCGTCGAGGTGGACGCGGCGGTCGCCCGCGAGGGCTCGGAGTTCCGCGTGCTCGCCCGGCAGATCGCGGTGGGCGGGCAGCAACTCGAGTTGCAGGGCCTCGGCGGGGTGTACGACGAGATCTTCCTGCCGTTGCACGGCGAGCATCAAGCGCGCAACGCGGTGCTCGCGCTCGCGGCGGTGGAGGCATTCTTCGGCGCGGGCGCGCAGCGCAGGCTCGACATCGACGCCGTGCGCGCGGGTTTCGCGAGCGTCACCAGTCCGGGGCGGATGGAGCGGATGCGCAACGCGCCGACCATCTTCATCGACGCCGCGCACAACCCGGCGGGCGCGCGAGCGCTTGCCGCGACGCTGACCGACGAATTCGACTTCCGCAAGCTGGTCGGCGTGGTCGCGGTGCTCGGTGACAAGGACGCCGACGGCATCCTCACCGCACTGGAGCCGGTGTTCGACGAGATCGTCGTCACCAGCAACGGTTCGCCCCGCGCGCTGGACGTGGACACCCTCGCCGACCTCGCGGTGCAGCGCTTCGGCGACGAGCGCGTGGTTTCCGCCGCCACGCTGCCCGACGCGCTGGAGACCGCGATCGCGATCGCCGAGGAGGTGGGCGACGCGGGCGAGATGGTGTCCGGCGCCGGGGTGATCATCACCGGGTCGGTGGTCACGGCGGGCGCGGCCCGCGCACTGTTCGGAAAGGACCCGGCGTGAGCGCCGGGTGTGCGTACGGCGGCCCGCTCGACCATGACGGGACCGAGAGCCACCGCACGAGCGCCGGTCGCCCGGTGCGTCCGGTGGATACCGAGGAGGGCACAGCATGAGCGAACCGGCCGAACGAGACGAACAGCCGGTGCCCGCGCCCGCGACCGACCCGTGGAAGGGCTTGCGCGGGGTGATGGCGGGGACGCTGGTGCTGGAGGCGATCGTGGTGCTGCTCGCGTTACCGGTGGTCGCCGACGTCGGCGGCGGGGTGACCTGGTTGTCCGGCACCTACCTCGTGGCGCTCGCGGTGGTGATGTTCCTCGGTGCCGGAGTGCAGCGGCGGCCCTGGGCGCTGCCGTTCAATCTCGCCTTGCAGGCGCTGGTGCTGCTCGGCGCGTTCATCCACGTGTCCATCGGCGTCATCGGCGTGGTGTTCGCCGTGGTCTGGGGCTTCATCCTGGTGCTGCGCGCCGACGTGCGCGGCCGGATGGAGAAGGGGCTGCTGCCGAGCCAGCGCATCCAGCGGTCCTAGCCGCGGGCGCACGGCGCGGGAGCGCCGGAAACGATCAGCCGACCGCTCGTGCGGGGGCCGGAAGGATGCCCGATAGGCTGGGCGCCGTGACTGAGCAGACGTTGGTACTCATCAAGCCGGACGGTGTGGCCCGTGGCCTTGTCGGCGAGGTGCTGGCACGGATCGAGCGCAAGGGCCTGAAGATCGCCGCCCTGGAGCTGAAGCACGTATCGGAGGAACTGGCCAAGGGCCACTACGCCGAGCACGCCGAGAAGCCGTTCTTCGGGTCGCTGATCGAGTTCATCACCTCGGGCCCGGTCGTCGCGGCCATCCTGGAGGGCCCGCGCGCCATCGCCGCGTTCCGCCAGATCGCGGGCGGCACCGATCCGGTCGAGAAGGCCGTGCCGGGCAGCATTCGCGGGGACTTCGCTCTGGAGACCCAGGAGAACCTGGTCCACGGGTCCGATTCGCCCGAATCGGCCAAGCGGGAGATCGCCCTCTGGTTCCCCGAACTGCCCGCCTGACCGGGTCTCGATCGCCGGGCCCGCGCCGCCGCGACACCTGCGTTCGCGTCGCGGGCCGGGCCGAGTCGAGCGCCGATGGCGAACGCCCGGCGCGCGGTATGGGATACTGGCATCGGCTGCTTTCGACGCCGACTGTTCGTGCAGGTGCGCGAACGAAACGTGACGAGGGCAGCCGGATGACACCACGGTTCGATGCCGATCATCGCTGCCATGGACAAACGGCCTGGTCAACGGGCTCGCTGTTCGTGTAGGCACGCTGGATGAGCGCTCGCGCCGCGGAGTTCAGCCATACAGCCAGGCGCCGCGTGACCAGTTAGCCCGACCGACGCACAACCGAGGAGATAACCGGGCACGCGGGGCGAGACCACTGATCTCGCGCCCACCGGGTGTGAGTCGAACGGACAGCGCCCCCGCGTCGGCCGCGTCACTCCCGCCGGGAGGGACGCGCCCGGGGGCCCGAGGAGACTTCGTGGCCGATCAAGAGCCGCTGGAAACAACATCACAGGATGCCGAACAATTGCCGGAGCGAATCCGAGTTCACGCACTCGCCAAGCTGCTGGGGGTAACGAGCAAGCGCATCCTGGCCAAGCTGACCGAGATGGGGGCGGACGCGCGCAGCGCCCAGTCGAACGTCGACCGGGCCGTCGCGGAGTCGGTGCGCGACGCCTTGGTGACGGTCGAGGCCGACGCCGCGACCGAGCAGCCCGCCGCAGGGCCGCAAGACGCCGCCGCGCCCGCGCAACCCCAGGAGGACGCGCCCACGCGGACGGCGCCCGCCGCCGAACAACCGGCGCCTCGGGCCGAAGAGCCCGAACCGGGCCGTGACGGTCCCTTCTCCGGTGCGGGCGTCATCTTCTCCGCACCGGACACGCCGTCCACCACGCAGCCGCCGCTCGGCGCCACCCCCAGCCACACGCAGCTGTTCACGCACTCGGTGCGGCCGGAACCGGAGCCGGCGGCCCCCGCGGTGTTCGAGTCCGCCGCCGTCGTGCAGGCGCCGCTGTTCCTGTCACCGGATGCCGCGGCCGCCGAGCAGGCGCGCAAGCAGCGCCGCGCCGAGCGGGAGGCGCGCCGCACCGAGGAGCAGGCGCCCGAGCCCGTCGAGGACGAGACCGAGGTCGCCGAGGACGAACGCGAGTCGGCCGATCAGCAGGATGATGCCGAGGGCCAGCCGAGGCGCAGGCGCCGCGGCCGCCGGGGGCGTGGCCGCGGCCGGGGCGAGCAGCAGTCCGAGACCGACGGCGATGGCGAGGACACCGAGTCCGAGACCGACGAGGAGTCGGCTCCCGCGCCCGCGGAGCAGGCCGAGTCCGCGGCGGCGGAGTCCACGGAGGCCGCCGAGGGCGATGGCGAGGACGAGGACGGCGTGCCGGAAGGTTCCAGCCGTCGTCGCCGTCGCCGTCGTCGCCGCAAGGTGGCCGGTGAATCGGGCGAGAACGAGTCCGCCGACGACGACCCGCCGAACACGGTCGTGCACGAGCGCGAGCCGCGCAACAAGAGCCGCAGCCGGGCCGCGGTCGACGAGGTCCAGGGCATCACCGGCTCCACACGGCTGGAGGCGAAGCGGCAGCGCAGACGTGACGGACGCGAGGCGGGCCGTCGCCGTCCGCCGATCCTGACCGAGTCGGAGTTCCTGGCCCGGCGCGAAGCGGTGGATCGCGTGATGGTGGTACGCGAGAAGTCCTTCCCGGACCACCCCACCGCGACGCAGGTGGCCGTGCTCGAGGACAACGTCCTGGTCGAGCATTTCGTGACGAGCACCGGCTCCGCGTCCATGGTGGGCAACGTCTACCTGGGCAAGGTGCAGAACGTGCTGCCCAGCATGGAGGCCGCGTTCGTCGACATCGGCCGCGGCCGCAACGGCGTGCTGTACGCGGGCGAGGTCAACTGGGAGGCCGCCGGGCTCGGCGGCAAGGAGCGCAAGATCGAGCAGGCGCTCAAGCCGGGCGACCAAGTGCTGGTCCAGGTGAGCAAGGACCCGGTCGGCCACAAGGGCGCCCGGCTGACCACGCAGATCAGCCTGGCCGGACGTTTCCTGGTGTACGTGCCGGGCGGCACCTCCACCGGGATCAGCCGCAAGCTGCCGGACACCGAGCGCAAGCGCCTCAAGGAGATCCTGCGCGACATCGTGCCCGCCGACGCGGGCGTGATCATCCGCACCGCCTCCGAAGGCGTCAGCGAGACCGAGCTGGCCCGCGACGTGGAGCGGCTGCAGGCGACCTGGCGCAAAATCCAGGAGCAGACCGGCAAGGACAACAACGCGCCCAAGACGCTCTACGAAGAGCCCGATCTGCTGGTCAAGGTCATCCGTGACCTGTTCAACGAGGACTTCTCCAAGCTGGTCATCGAGGGTGACCGGGCCTGGAGCACGGTGGAGAAGTACATCGGCACCGTGGCGCCGGACCTGCTGGCCAGGGTCTCGCGGCACGACAACAACGGCGTCGACGTGTTCGAGACCTACCGGATCGACGAGCAGCTGGCCAAGGCGCTCGATCGCAAGGTGTGGCTGCCTTCCGGCGGCACCCTGGTGATCGACCGCACCGAGGCCATGACGGTGATCGACGTGAACACCGGCAAGTTCACCGGCGCGGGCGGCAGCAATCTGGAGGAGACGGTCACCAGGAACAACCTGGAGGCGGCCGAGGAGATCGTGCGCCAGATGCGGCTGCGCGACATCGGCGGCATGATCGTCGTCGACTTCATCGACATGGTGCTCGAGTCCAACCGCGACCTGGTGCTGCGCCGCCTGACCGAGGCGCTCGGCCGGGACCGCACCCGCCACCAGGTCTCCGAGGTCACCTCGCTCGGCCTGGTCCAGATGACCCGCAAGAAGCTGGGCACCGGCCTGGTCGAGGCGTTCTCCACCACCTGCGAGCACTGCCACGGACGCGGCATCCTCGTGCACAGCTACCCGGTGGAGACCGGTTCCGGCGAAGAGCCCGCAGGGCGCACCCGCGAGAGCGGTTCGCGCAGGCGTCGTGGCCGGGACAAGGGTGCGGCCGCGGCGCCGCAGCCCGCCAACGGGTCCGGTCCCGCCGCCGAGCACACCGAGGACGACGCGGCCGTCAAGCGGGCGCACCCGGTGGCGCTGGCGATGGCGGCGCACCAGCCCGACGACACCGAGCAGGCGCCGGGGACGGCCGGCGATACCTTCGCCGAGCCGCAGGTCGCGGGGGTGGGCGAGGCCACCGTCGCCGACGCGGCCACCGAGGAGCGAGTCGTCACGGAGACCGTGGAGGCCGCGGTGGCGGTGCCCGCCGAGGAACCGGAGACCGAGCCCGCCGAAGTGGTCGAGGTCGTCGAGGAAGTCGAGAAGACCGAGGCGGTGCCGGCGGAAGAGCCCGTCTCCGCGGGCGAGGCCGACGCGGAACCCGCCGGTGCGGTTGTCCCGGCCGCCGAGCCCGTAGCGGTGTCCGCTGCGGTCGCCGAACCCGAGCCGGTCGCCGAAACCGCGGCGGCCGCCGAGCCCGTCGCGACGACCGAGAACGGTGCCACCGCCAACGGTGCCGCCGAGCCGAGCCGTCCGGCTCGTCGCCGGAGGGTTGCCCGTTCGGCCGCCGCGCCCGCCGCGGACAGCTCCGGCGCGGTGTTCGTGCTGCCCACCGGAGAGCAGGCGCCCGCGCCGGCGATCGACTACTCCCAGCCGGAGCCGGTCGAATTGCCGCAGCGCAGCAGGCCGCGCAGGCGGTCGGTCGGTCGCCCGGCAGGCGCGCCGGACGCCTCGAACTGAGGTCTGGCCGCCGTCCCGTGGCCCTCGCCGGTCCTTCCGGCGGGGGCCACGGGCGTCCGGGCAGCGAATCCGCGGCACGACCGCGGTGCTCGGGCGGACGCCGGTTTGGTCGTCACGGTGGCCGTCCTGTAATCTTGGACAGTCGCTGCCCGGTGACAACATGTTTTGTCTTCGTGGCCCGGTTCTCGACAGTGCGATACCGAGAGCCACCAGATGCCGAGGCGGTGGCGATTACCAGACCAGTCGTGTGGCGGTTTCCGGTGGCATCAGACCGGAGGAGTCGCCGCGTGAGCAAGTGCCGAGCACTATAGGAAGAAGGGCAGCCGACCGATGGCAACGTACGCGATCGTCAAGACCGGCGGAAAGCAGTACAAGGTCGCGGTCGGTGACCTGGTGAAGGTCGAGAAGATCGAGGGTGCGCCGGGTACCGCCGTGGCGCTGGATCCGGTTCTCGTCGTCGATGGCGCCGAGCTGACCACCGATGCCGACAAGCTGGCCAAGGTCTCCGTGGCCGCCGAGGTGGTCGAGCAGACCAAGGGCCCGAAGATCCGCATCCACAAGTTCAAGAACAAGACCGGCTACCACAAGCGCCAGGGTCACCGTCAGCCGCTGACGGTCCTGAAGGTCACCGGCATCAAGTAAGACATCCCGAGGAGAACCAGCCATGGCACACAAGAAGGGTGCGTCCAGTTCCCGGAACGGACGCGATTCCAACGCCCAGCGACTCGGCGTCAAGCGCTTCGGCGGCCAGACGGTCAAGGCGGGCGAGATCCTGGTGCGTCAGCGCGGCACCCACTTCCACCCCGGCGTGAACGTCGGCCGTGGCGGTGACGACACCCTGTTCGCCCTGGCGGCGGGCGCGGTGGAGTTCGGCACCAAGCGCGGACGCAAGACCGTCAACATCGTCACCCCGGAGCCGGTTCAGGCCTGACCGCCGAACCACATCCGGATAGACAGCGAGCGGGTCAGGGTCTCGGAACCCTGGCCCGTTTTTCGTGTTCGCGAACGACCGCTCTCAGTACGACCAGTCCCGAAGGAGGATGATTCGGCGTATGTCCAAGTTCATCGACCGTGTCGTGCTACATGTGCGTGCGGGCAAAGGCGGCCACGGCTGCGCTTCGGTGCACCGCGAGAAGTTCAAGCCGCTCGGCGGCCCGGACGGCGGTAACGGCGGCAACGGTGGAGACGTCATCCTCGAGGTCGACTCCAACGTGCACACGCTGCTGGACTTCCACTTCCACCCCCACGCGAAGGCCGGCAACGGCAAGCCGGGTGAAGGCGGCAACCGCGACGGCAAACAGGGCGCCGACCTGGTGCTGAAGGTGCCCGACGGCACCGTGGTGCTCGACGACGACGGCAAAGTGCTCGTCGACCTGGTCGGCACCGGCAACCGCTTCATCGTCGCCCGCGGCGGCCGCGGCGGGCTCGGCAACGCCGCGCTGGCCTCGAAGGCCCGCAAGGCGCCGGGCTTCGCGCTGCTCGGCGAGGACGGCGAAGAACTCGACTTGGTGCTCGAACTGAAATCGGTCGCCGACGTCGGGCTCGTCGGCTTCCCTTCGGCGGGCAAGTCCTCGCTGGTCTCGGTGCTCTCGGCGGCCAAGCCGAAGATCGCGGACTACCCGTTCACCACGCTGGTGCCCAATCTCGGCGTCGTCGCCAGCGGTGAGACCACCTTCACGATCGCCGATGTGCCGGGACTGATCCCGGGCGCCAGCGAGGGCCGCGGCCTCGGGCTGGACTTCCTGCGGCACTTGGAGCGCTGCGCGGTGCTCGCCCATGTGGTGGACTGCGCGACGCTGGAGCCGGGCCGCGATCCCGTGTCCGACGTCGACGCGCTCGAGGCCGAACTCGCCGCCTACCAGCCCGCGCTCAGCGCGGACGCCGGGCTCGGCGACCTGGCCGACCGCCCCCGCGTGGTGATCTTGAACAAGATCGATGTGCCCGACGCGGCCGAACTGGCCGAGATGGTGACCCCGGAGTTCACCGCACGCGGTTGGCCGGTGTTCGAGATCTCCGCCGTGAGCCGGGCGGGCTTGC
Organism: Nocardia sp. NPDC003726; assembly: GCF_053586955.1. Taxonomy (NCBI): domain Bacteria; kingdom Bacillati; phylum Actinomycetota; class Actinomycetes; order Mycobacteriales; family Nocardiaceae; genus Nocardia; species Nocardia sp. NPDC003726. Next base: position 338,661 of record NZ_JBSFNF010000002.1, read on the forward strand.
GCCCGTTGACCTTCGCTCTCGCGGACCTGGTGCGCCGCTACCGTGAAGAGCATCCGAAGGCCGCGCCGAAGCGCCCGGTCATTCGCCCGATCGCGGTGGACGACACCGGATTCAGCGTGATCGCCGACCCGGAGGAGCCGGGCGGCTTCATCGTGCGCGGCACCCGGCCGGAGCGGTGGGTGCGGCAGACCCAGTTCGACAACGACGAGGCCGTGGGTTACCTGGCCGACCGTCTCGCGCGCTTGGGCGTGGAAGACGAGCTGGTGCGGCAGGGCGCGGAGCCGGGAGCGCCGGTGACCATCGGCGACGTGACGTTCGACTGGGAGCCGCAGATCTCGGCGGGCATCGACATGGTGCCCACCGGGCGCGGCACCGACATCCGGCTCGAGCAGACCGACCGGGTCAGCGCGGCCGAGCGCAAGCACGCGTCCCGGGTGCGCCGCGGCCTGGTACGCGAAGACGAGGAGTAGGACGTGGACCACGGTCGAGCCGCCGTGCGCCCCCGGTGGGCGCCGGACTCGATCGTGCGCGGTCCGGTCCAGGCCGGGACAACCGCCCCGGCCGACGTGGATTCGATGGTGGTGCAGGGAGTTCGGTGGCGATGCAGGTGAGGTCTATCAGCGCCGAGGCGGATTCCTCGGGCCTGAGCGAGGCGCGGCAGGCGATCGCGGCGGCGCGACGGGTCGTGGTGAAGATCGGCTCGTCCGCGCTGACCAGCCTGAAGGGCGGACTGGACACCGCGCGGCTGGATCGGCTGGCCGACGCGGTGGAGGCGCGGATGCGCGCCGGATCCGATGTGGTGGTGGTCTCCTCGGGCGCCATCGGCGCAGGCATCGCGCCGCTGGGCTTGACCAGCCGTCCGCGTGACCTGGCGACCAAGCAGGCGGCGGCGAGCGTCGGGCAGCTGGCCCTCGCGCACGCCTGGGGCACGTCGTTCGCCCGCTACGACCGCACGGTGGGGCAGGTGCTGCTGAGCGCCGACGACTTCGCCCGGCGCGAGCACCACCGCAACGCGCAGCGCACCCTCGATCGCCTGCGCTCGCTCGGCGCGATCGCGGTGGTGAACGAGAACGACACGGTCGCGACGGAGGAGATCCGCTTCGGCGACAACGACCGGCTCGCCGCGCTGGTCGCCCACCTCATCGGCGCCGACGCGCTGGTGCTGCTGTCGGATGTGGATGGCCTCTACGACGGCGACCCCCGCAAGGGCGCGGCCACGCTGATCCCCGAGGTGCGCAGCAGCGCCGATCTGGACGGCGTCATCGCGGGCAGCGGTGGCGCGCTCGGCACCGGCGGCATGGCGTCCAAGCTGTCGGCGGCGCGCCTGGCCGCGGACGCGGGCGTGCCGGTCCTGCTCGCCGCCGCGTCGTCGGCCGCCACCGCGCTGAGCACCGGCACCGTCGGGACCGCGTTCGCCGCCCGCCCGGTACGGTTGTCCGCCCGGAAATTCTGGGTCCGGCACGCCGCCGACAGCCGTGGCACGCTGCTCATCGATGACGGCGCGGTCCAGGCGGTGGCGCACCGGCGCCGGTCGCTGCTCGCGGCCGGGATCGTCGGCGTCCGCGGCCGCTTCTACGGCGGTGACGTGGTGGACCTGGTTGCCCCGGACGGCCGCGTCGTCGCCAGGGGCGTCGTCGAGTACGACAGCACCGAACTGGCGGGCATGCTCGGCCGCTCCACCGCCGAACTCCCCGACACGATGCAACGTCCCGTCATCCACGCCGACGACCTCGTGAAGGTCTGAGCACGCGCCGTTCGAGTCGGCGCCCGATGCGCTACGTCCCGGAGCTCCGATCACCGCGAGGCATGGCTGCTGAAGCCCTCCGTATCTCGGGGGCAGTCGCACCGACCGCTGCCAGCCGAACGCAGTACGACGTGGTCGGGCATCATGGCCGGCATGCACGATTGGCCCGCACCCGACTCCGGAGAGGTCCCGACCCCGGAATTGGTCGCAGCGTGGGTAGCGCTCGACACCATCCCGTCCGAACGAATCCCACTCTGGGCAGCGCAGTGGCTGATTCAAGGGTACGACGGTGAAACGCTCAGAGAATTGGCTGGGTTGAGTGGCAGGGATCCTCATGAGGTCCACGACATACTGCCCGCGGCGCTGGCCGACTGCGGCGCAGCCATCCCGGACTCGGACGCAGCCGCGGCCCAGGTGGCGTTCACCAAACTCGCACGCATGCACGCCGACAACCGAGCCACCGAGAGATGGGTCCTGGGCAAGGTTTACGAGATCGTCGCCCGGTCCGGCTATGCCGACAGCGTCCTCGCACTTCCACTCGGCCGGATATTCGATCTCGAAGACGAGTGGGGAGCGGGCTGGGGTCGATCGGAACCGCAACTCGCATATGAGATACAGAACGCATGCAGAACCCAACTCGCCACGAGTCGCCCAGCACACGACCACTAGGCCGTTCGACCCCCTCACGGTGTCCGGCGCAACATGATCAGGCGTATGCAGCCGAGAGGTGCGGCGCTGTCGTGGCGATCGGAGTGGTCCGACCGCCACGAGTGCTGCTGACGGGTCCGAGGTCGCCAGGACGCGCCTCGCGTTGCGGCGGAAGATCCGGTGCGGGGCGTCAGGATGGGACGACGCCGGGTTGGTTGGTGGTCGGGATCTGCTGTTGGCTGCCGTCCACCGGTCCGGTGACTCCGGGTTGGCCGTTCGGGTCGGGCATCGGCACGGAGGGTGCGGGAGGCGGCGCGGGCTGCGGGCTCGGCGGCGGTGCCTGAGGCGGTTGGGGGGCCTGGGGCGCTGGCGGCGCGGATGAGCTCGGTGGTTCGGGGGCCGGCGGTGGGCTCGGTGGCGCAGGTGGCGCGGATGAGCTCGGTGGTTCGGGGGCCGGCGGTGGGCTCGGTGGCGCAGGTGGCGCGGATGAGCTCGGTGGTTCCGGGGCCGGAGGCGGGGGTGGTGGCGCGGACGAGCTCGGCGGCTGCGTCGGTTCCGGGGTCGCAGGCGCTGCCGGGGCGGATGAACTGGGTGGTTGCGTCGGCTCGGTGGTCGGCGGCGGGGGAGGGGCCGACGAACTCGGCGGTTGCGTGGGCGCCGGGGACTGTGGCGCCGGAGTGGGGCTCGGCGGCGCGGTTGTGGACGGCGCCTGCTGTGTCGACTCCGGTGACGGAGTGGGCTGTTCGGTGGACGGCGCTTGCTGCGTCGGAGCCTGCTGGGCAGGCGGTGCGGAAGGAGTCTGCTGCGATTCCGGCTTCGGCTGTGTGGGTGGCGACGAATTGTGTGATGGCCCCGGCGTTTCCGGACCGGAAGGCTCGGGCTGCGTTGCGCGCGGCGACCATTCGTCGTTCGGTGATGTCTGCTCGGGCGCCGAGTATCGCGGCGTGCCGGGCGAGGCGGACTGCGGCGCCGTGGCCGCGGGCGGTGCGGGCAGCGCGGGCACGGCGGATCCCGCCGCGGAATAGGCTGGTTTGTAGACCATGTTCATCGTGAGCACGGCCTCTTGGCGCAGCGCCTCCTGCGCCATCTGCGCGTCGATGACGTGCGCCGCCTCCAGCAGTTGCGCTATCGCGCCGACCGGTCCGGAAGCGCCCGGCGGAACCACCGCGAGTTTCACCGCCTCGGCGGCCGCGGCGACCCCGCCGAGCCGTGCGCCTACTTGACCGAGCACCGCGGCCAGCTCGTCGGCCGACGCCGCGAAACTGCGAGCGCAGGCCTGGGCGGCGTCGGCGGCGGCGCCCCGCCACTCGGCCGTGTTCATCACGCGGTCGACGCCGCCGTGGGTGAGCGGGAACGACGTGGCGAGCGCGCCGGCCGCGTCGAGCCAGATCGTCGAGGCGCGCAGCACCTGCGCGGCGTCGATCTGCTGCGCCTTCGCGTAGATCTCCTCGTGCCGCAGCGACTCGAAATGTTCCATCGAGTTGATGTAGGTGGGATCGGAACCGGTCATCGGGGCAACCTCGTCCGGACCGCGCGCAGAGCGGCGGCACTCGCCGCGTCGGCCTCTTCGAACAGTCCTCCGCTGATCAGGAACGCTTCCTTCATGCGGTAGGCCGCCTCGATGTAGTGATCGAGCAGCGCCGCCGCGTCCCGCGCTTTATGGCTGAAACCCGCCTGCAACTGCTGGGCGGAGACGAACCCGCCGAAACCGCCGAGTTCCGCGGCGGATTCGAGGCTCTGCTGTAGGTGGATCAGCCGATCGGCCTGCCGTTCGTACATCTCGGCGCACTGCCGAGCCGCCGCCGGATCGAACTGGACGGTCCCGGCCTGCGCGGCCTCCTTGAATCGGGCGATATCGGCTCGGCTGTTCTCGATCGTCATCGCTCACCCCTGAGATCGGTCGGTCCGCCCCAGACTAACCGGAAGCCCTGTGCGGGGTCAGCAATAGGCACCGGCCGCGGTCACGAAAGTGAGCTATATCGGTATGCGCTTTTGCAATTGGGTGGCGATCTGCTCGGCCGACGCGGGCGCGATGCGCACTTCGTCGCCCGCCTTGATCAGGTATCTTCCGTCGTCACGCACATCGATCCAGGTGTAGTGGATCGGTGGGGGCGGGGTCGGGCGATCCAGCCGCGGTTCGATCCTGATGTGGCCCTCGGCGGTATGCGGCTCCAGCAGCAACTTGCGGATCCGTGGCGCCGCCTGCTGTCGTGCGGGCACGGTCTCCTGATCGCGCACCGCGGCTCCGGACGCGACACGAGCGGGTTCGCGGCCCGCGGGGGTCTTCGGCAGCAGCGCCGCGATCCGCCGGCCCAGTTTGGCGCTGTGTCCGATCGAAATACGCACGCGTCCACCGAAATCGGGGCTCGTTCCGGGTTCCTGCACCGCGAGCACGGCGCGGTCGTAGATGGCGGCGGCCAGCAGCCGCAGTTCGCCCCCCGGCTGGTGGGTGCCGCCGATCGCCACGATCCTGGTGTGCGGCCTGGCCAGAATGCGCAGGCAGGCCGACAAGTCGGGATCGGAGCCGAGCGGCAGCCGCTCGGCCAGAGTGATGCGCAGCTTCTCGGCGTCGTCCTCGGTTCTGGGCGTTTCCAGGATGCGCAGCGGGAAGGGGTGGCGGTCCAAGTCGGTCTCGCGCCATATGTGGGCGAACTCGTCCGGAGTGAAGGTCCATTCCACGGCCGAATCACATCCTCACCGAACCCGCCAATGCTGCTCGTAGCCTAGCGTTTCCGACGCCGGACGGGGGAAGTCCCGCGCGGGGACCCCGGCGCCTCGCCGGACGCGTCCGGCATCCGGCCTGAAAAACCCTGGTTCGCGACGGTGTCGTGCTCGACCCTCCCCTTCTGTTCTGCTGAAATAAGAGAAAGGCACGGCAACGACCGGGTAGGAATGCGATCTGCCGAGGAGGAATTGCGGTGCACACCATGAAGCGGCAGCTGGGCGCGGGAGCCGTTCTGTCTTTCCTGGCCGGTGGCCTCGTCTGCGCTGGAGCCGGGCCCGCCGCAGCGGAACCCGGCGGCTGCTATGTCGACCGTGGCGTCACCGATGCGGCCGCGTTGTGCCACAGCGGTGAAGGGGCGTCGGTGCTCGAGGCCGAATGCCTCGGCTTCTTCCTGCCGTCGGAGCGGTCCACGCCGGTGTTCGGCTACTACAGCGGCTTCGAGTCGCGACAGACGCCGGTCGGCAAGCCGATGCGCGTCACCTGTGTCTCCGAGGGCGCCGTGGGGATCGCCACGCTCGCGTTCATCGTCCCCGCGACGTCGTAACACCGCGAATCGGCGCCGACCGGGATCGCGGCGGTCAGCTCGGCCTGGCCTCGAGCACGTTGTCGGGGGAAGCCGTCGGCACGCGCCGGATCAGCGTGAATCCGTGCCCGGCGAGGAAGTCGCGGTACTCGGCCTCGGTGCGTTCCCGTCCGCCCGCGTTGACCAGCATCTCCAAGTCGATGTACTTGCTCGGATGCGGTGCGGTGTGTTCGGGGACGACCAATTCCACGAGCAGCAACCGCGCGTGCGGTGGCATGGCCGCGCGCACGGTACGCAGGATGCGCCCGGCGTCCGGCTCGGCCCAGTCGTGCAGGATGTGCTTGAGGATGTAGGCGTCCGCTCCCTTCGGAACGCGGTCGAAGAAGGAGCCGGCTTCCACCGCGCAGCGATCGGCCAGGCCGAGGGCGGCGAGCCGGGCCGGGGCCGCGGCCACCACTTCGGGCAGGTCGAACAGGATGCCGCGCGACCGGGGAGCGCGGCGCAGGATTTCGGTGAGCAGCGAACCCTCGCCGCCGCCGACGTCGACCAGGGTCTCGTAGCGGCCGAAATCGTAGGCGGCCAGCAGCGATTCCATCGACAGGGTACCGATGCTGCTCATCGCCCGGTCGAACAGTTCGCCGAGTTCCCGGTCGTGCTGGACGTATTCGAAGAACGGCATCCCGTCGAGTTTCACGCCGACCGGTTCACCGGTGCGCACGGCGTCGACCAGGTGCGTCCAATGGTTGCGGTGGCCGGGCGAACCGAAGAACAGCACCGCGTCGCGCAACGACACGTCCGAGTCGCGGCACAGGGCGCGCGCCATCGGCGTCAGCGCGTACCGCCCGTCGCGCCGCTGGGTGAAGATGCCGTGGCTGATCAGCAGCCGCAGCAACCGTCGCAGCGCGTCTTCGTCGGCGCCGACCGCCGCCGCGAGGTCCGCACCCCGCCGCGGCCCAGCCGCGAGCGCGTCGGCCACGCCGAGCGCCGCGGCGGCGTGGATGGCCTGCGTGATCCAGCCGGCGGCGATCAGCTCCATCAGCGCGAGGTGCCCCGGCACCAGCTTGCGGAACGCGACGGCCATGGCGGCGCGCACCGATTCGACGGCCCGTACCAGCGGCAGTGGCGGAATTCTCGGTCGATCGGACGCCACGGCGACTCCATCCGTCGAAGGTAGGCACTCTGCGCTTCGTCTAGGAGGGTACGTCGCGGCCGGATTCGCTGCGCTGTTTGTCGCGCTCGGCGGCGGTGGCGAGATAGTCGCCGAGTTCGCGGCGCAGCGTGACGTCCAGCGAGCGGGCGAGCGTGGCGTGCACCGAGGCCACCGCCAGCTCGCGCATCTTGTTGAGCATCGTTGTGGTCTCGGCGATCTCGCTGCTGGTGTCGGGCATCCAGCCGGGGCCGTGCTCGTCGATGATGTGCTGTTTGGCGGCGGTGATCATGATGTGCGTGATGTCATCGATCCGGTCGGCCACCTTGGCATAGATCTCGATGAGCGTGCGCAGCTCGAGGCCGTACTCGTGCAGTTCGGCGAACGAGGTGAGCAACTGGGTCTCGGTGAACACGACCGTGTCGCCCTCCAGCCGGACCAGCCGCATCTCGCGCAGCCGGTCCACCAGCTCGTCGGCCTCGGCGCCGAGGATGGTGCCGATCAGCTCGCGCGGCACCTCGAAGGTCTCGTCCTTGGCCCAGGACGCCGTCACGGCGTGTTGCAGGCCCAGCACCTCGGTCAGGTCCTTGCCGGTCTCCCAGCTGGTGATGAAGTCGGCGATGTGCGCGGTGGTGAAGCCGCGCTGCAGCAGCGCGTCGATCAAGCGCAGCCGCTCGAGGTGGGCGTCGTCGTAGATGCTGGCCCTGCCGTCCTTGCCGACCGGCGGCGGCAGCAGCCCGCGCTCCTGGTAGGCGCGCACGTTGCGGGTGGTGGTGCCCGCGGCGCGCGCGAGGTCATCGATCCGGTACTCCGGCGTCGACCTCACCTCCCTCGCTGACCACGGCGCCGATGACCGGCGGCGCGCCGTAGAACTCCCTGCGGACCGAGTCTATCGTCCGCGCCGCCGGTGTTCCGGCACCTAGGAAACCGGCGCCACTCGTTGTCGCCGCTGGTCGGCGGTCGATTCGACCACCAGGTAGTCGTCGAGATCGACCTTGCGCAGCTGATGGACGTACTGGGTGGCGAAGCCCGGGTACATGGTCGCGTTGAAGCCGTCCTCGGTGAGATACCAGCTGCGGCATCCCGAGTTCCAGGTGGTGGCCGACAACTTGCGCTGGATGGCGGCGTTGTAGCGGTCCTGCCGGTCGCGCCGCACGTCCAGCATGCGCAGGTTCCGGTCCAGGATGATGCCGATCGCGCCGACGAGGTAGTCGATCTGGGCTTCCATGTACACCAGCGCCGAGTTGTGTCCCGGGCCGGAGTTGGGTCCGAACGTGAGATAGAGGTTGGGATAACCGGAGACGGCGACGCTCTTGTAGGCGTAGGCCCCGCGCGACCATTCGTCCGCGAGAACCCGGCCGTCGCGTCCGACCACCGGAACGGGCGTCCCGGTTTTCGAGACGTCGAAACCGGTCGCGAAGACGATGCAATCCGCCTGGTGCTCGATGCCTTCCGCGGTGCGGATGCCGTGCTCGGAGATCCGGGCGATCGGCCACGTGATCAGCTTGCAGTTGTCCCGTTGCAGGGCGGGGTAGTAGTCGTCGGTCATCAGCAGGCGTTTGCAGCCCGCGCGGAAGTCAGGGGTGAGCTGGCGGCGCAGCCATGGATCCTTGACCTGCCTGCGCAACTGGGCTTTGCCGACCAGTTCGACCACCCTGGTCAGCGGCGTGTTCCAGACCACGCCCAGCGCAACCGACTCGTGGCCGTAGAACCATGCCCGCCGCGCCAGCTGCTCGGCCGCGGGCACCCGGCGGTAGAGCTCCTTGGTCAAGCCGTTGGTCTGCCGGTCGACCCGTGGCAGCACCCAGCCGGGCGTGCGCTGGAAAACCTTCACCGAGGCGGCCTTCTCCACCAGCTCCGGGATGATCTGGACCGCGCTGGCCCCGGTGCCGACGACGGCGACGCGTTTGCCGGTGAAGTCGTAGTCGTGATCCCAGCGGGCACTGTGGATCTTGTGGCCTTTGTAGGTCTCGATCCCGCGGATGTCCGGGAAACTGGCGTTGGCCAGCGGGCCGGACGCCAGCACGACGGTGCGGGCGAGGATCGGCTCCGCGTGGCCGTCGACCGCAATCTCCCAGACTCCCGCCCGCTCGTCGAACACCATGCCGGAAACGTTGTGTCCGAGCCGGATGTGCGGACCGAGCCGGAACTGCGCTGCCATCGTCTCGATGTAGCCGAGGATCTCGTTGCTGCCGGAGTAGGTGCGCGACCAGTTCGGGTTCGGCGCGAAACTGTAGGAGTACAGCCGCGACGGAATGTCGCATGCCGCACCGGGATAGGTGTTGTCGCGCCAGGTGCCGCCGATCGCGGCGCCGCGTTCGAGGATCGCGAAATCGCGGATCCCGCGTTGCTTCAGCCGGATGGCCGTGCCGATTCCGGCGAACCCGCCGCCGATGACGGCGACGTCGAGGGTGTGCGTGCTCATCGGATTCCCTGTCATGCGGCGGGCTCGTAGGTCAGTTCCTTCGACCACGTGGGGTTGTTGCGCAGCAGCGTCTTCGGCACCAACCCGGTGATCTTCACCAGCGCGTCGGCCACCAGGTGATACGGGTGTCCGCGGTCGATCACCCAGCTGCCGTGCATCTTCACGATCTGGTACATCGGCAGCCTGCGGGCGAATTCGCTGCGCTCGCCCACGTTCGCGTACCGCTTGAGCGCCCCGTAGAGCTTCTCCTCGTCCACGCCCATCGCGACGATGTTGTCGCGCATCTTGTTCAGCAGCGGGACGTAACTCAGCACGCCGATGATCAGCGACGGCTTGGCCCAGCCGCCGACCAGGTCGATGAGCAGCTTGCGCATTTCCGCGTGGCCGAGCAGGTCCATCACGGCGAAGTCGACGGCGAGGTGGCGGGATTCGTCGGAGTTGATCTTCTTGAACGCCTCCTGGCAGACCGGGTCCTCGATCTCGTCCATGATGAACTTGATCAGCGCGCCGTCGAGCGCGACCTCGAGCATCGGGATGACCGTGCCGAGGAACGACAGCGACATGTCGTCGGAGTACTTGTCCAGGAAGTCGATCACCAGCTTGACGTTGACGTTCGGCTGCGGGATCTCGTCACCCTCCAGCATGCCCCACCGGCGCATCAGCGCCAGCTCGGCGTTCGCGTGCTTCTGCTCCTCGGCATGGAAATAGCGGTAGATCTCGCGCAGCGTCTCGTTCGGCGCCTTCTTGGCCATCGCCGCGAAGCCGCGCGCGCCCACGTTCTCGATCCACATCAGATCGGCCATGAACGGCTTGAGCTTGGCGTGCAGTTCCGGCGTGATCGTCTCGGCGCCGGGAGCGTCCCAGTCGATGTCGGCCAGCGCCCACTGGCGGTCCTTGATCTTGCGGAGCATGTCCTCGAAGTCCATCGCGATGGCGGCCATGTCAGACTCCTGTCTTGTCGGTGACCGACGTGCGGTCGGCGGGGCTCGAGTCGTCCTGGGGCAGCAGCCGCTCCAGGAGCCCGAGGGCGAAGGTGTACTGCGCGGGGAAGTACCGCTTGAGCAGCCAGACGACGTGCGCGTCCACCTGGGGGAGCACGTAGAGTTGCCCGCGGTCGTGCGCGTCCAGCGCGGTGCGCGCGACGCGCTCGGGGGAGAAACCGGTCCAGCGCATGAGGAAGTCGGCCAGCTGCGCCGACGCCTCGGTGATCCGGCCGTCACGGGCGACGTTGGTGCGGACGAACGTCGGGCACAGAACCGTGACCGCGACGCCGGAGCCGCTCAGTTCGGCCGCCATGGTCTCCGACAGCGACAGCACGCCCGCCTTGGACACGTTGTAGGCGGCCATCGAGGGGGCCGCGGCGAATCCGGCGGCCGAGGCGACGTTGATGATGCCGCCGCGCCCGGCGGCGCGCAGAAGCGGGGCGAAGACTTCGCAGCCGTGCACCACGCCCCACAGATTGATGCCGAGGGCCCACTGCCAATCGTCGAAACCGATGTTCCCCACCGGTTTTCCGCCGATGCCGACGCCCGCGTTGTTGATCACCAAGCTGACCGGGCTCTCGAAGAGGGTTTCGGCGAAGCGGGCGAGCAACTCCACGTCTTCCCGTTGCGCGACGTCGCAGCGGAAGGCGTGCGCGGCGCCGGGGTGATCGCGTTCGATCAGGGCGACCGTCTCGTCGGCGCGTGCCTCGTCGATGTCGGCGCAGATCACCCGGCCGCCGCGGGCGGCGATCTCCAGGGCGAACGCGCGGCCGATGCCGCTGCCCGCGCCGGTGACGACGGCTCGCGCGCCGTGCGTGCGCCGGGTGCGGCCCAGGGCCGCCAACTTGTCCAATCCGAACATCTCAGCTCACCTTTTTCGTGCCGGAGGTAGCGACCAGCGCCGCGCGCAGGAAGTCGGCGGCGCGGGCGAGGGCCTGGTCGGCCTCGGGCACCACCATGGGAAGGGCCTGGAAGACGTGCAGTTGTCCGGGCCAGATCTCGAGTTCGCAGCTGCCGCCCGCGCGCCGGACCATCTCGCACAGCGCCTGCGCGTCGGCGCCGAGCATCTCGGTGCCGCCGACCTGCACCAGGATCGGCGGCAGCGCGAGACCGTCCGGGATGGTCAGTCGCAGGCGCGCCGCGTCGGCCGGGTGGCCGCTGGTGTAGGCCGCGGGCAGTCTGCTCGCGGCGGCGGCGGAGATCAGCGGATCGGTCCGGACGCGTTCCCGTTCGGCCGCGAGGCCGAGGGTGAGGTCGAGCAGCGGGGAGAACATCGCCACGGCCGCGGGTTGCGGTCGTCGGTGCCGTCCGTTCTCGACCAGCAGGTCCAGTGCGAGATGACCGCCCGCGGAGTCGCAGGCGATCACCAGGTCGTCCGCGGCGATGCCACGACCGAGCAGCCAGCGGTAGCCCGCCTCGACGTCGTCGGCCGCGGCCGGGAACCGGTGTTCGGGCGCGAGGCGGTAGTCGGTGAGGAAGACGGGGAGCCCGGTCTTGGCCGACAGCCGGGCGGCGAGCCCGCGATGGGTGCGCGCCGAGCAGATCACGTATCCGCTGCCGTGGATGTAGTAGACGGCCCGCGTTCCGAACGGCACGCCCGCCGCCCAAACCCATTCGCCGCGCACCGCGCCCGACCGGATCTGGGTGACGGAAGTGCCTGCCGGAACGGGACCACCGACGGCCATCAGAGTGGCGATGAGTTTGCGTGCGAACCACACGCCCGGCGCGTTCATCGGAACCGCGCAGTTCAGCGGACGCAGGGTGAGCCTGGTGGCCGCCGCGGTCAGAGTGGCGCGTGCCGAGGGCGCGGTGGGAACACCGGGGACCGAGGTCCTCGTCGACCTTGTCATGCGCTAAGAATCAGTGATGAATGTGCCAGTTGTCAATGGCACATTTATAGGAGGCTGATTTGTCTCCCGATTTACCGTGGAGGTATGGCCACGTTGGACGACGCCGGCATCGCGGCCGCGACGGTCGGCGCACTGCAGCCCTATGCGGTCACGGTGGTGCTCGAGGAGTACAACCCGGCGTGGCCGGTCTGGTACGCGGAAGAAGAAGCCGCGATACGGGCGGCGCTCGGCGATGTCGCCGTGCGGATCGAGCACACCGGGTCCACGTCGGTTCCGGGACTCGCGGCCAAGGCGTTGATCGACATCCTGCTCCTGGTTCCGGATGCCGCCGACGAGGCCGCCTATCTACCCGCGCTCGAGGCTGCCGGATATGCGTTGCGTATCCGGCAACCGGACTCGCTGTCTCGTGCGCCGTGTGGAAAGCGGTGCGCCATGGAGCGTGAACCTGCACGTGCTCTCGCCGGAATCGGGCGCGCACGAGATCGAGCGGATCCTTGCTTTCCGCGACCGGCTGCGCACACACGATGACGATCGAGCGTTTTACGAGCACGCCAAACGGCGACTGGCGCAGCGTCGATGGAAGTTCGTGCAGCACTATGCCAACGCCAAGAGTGAGGTCATCGAGGAAATCCTGGGGCGGGCACTGTCCGGCTGAGACATTCGGATGCCGCGCCGCCCGAACGGATTGCGTCAGTACCCGAGCGCGGGATCGACCGGCGCGAGGAACGGGCGGCCCTCGATGAAACGCTCGACGTTCGCTTGGACGTGGTCGGCGAAGGCCGCCAAGCGCAGCTGCGGCGGATTCGAATCATGCGGAGTGACAATGGCATTCGGCAGCGACCAGAGTGGATGGCCCGTCGGGAGCGGCTCGGGGTCGGTGACGTCCAGCCCGGCGCCGCCGATCGCGCCCGAGCGCAGCGCGGCCACCAGCGCGTCGGTGTCGATGAGGCTGCCGCGGGCGACGTTGACGATCCAGGAGGACGGCTTGAGCCGCGCGAGTTCGTCCGCGCCGATGAGGTGCCTGGTCTCGGGCGTGGCGGGCGCGGCGACCACCACGTGATCGGTGTGCGGCCAGACCCGGCCGAGATGCTCGGTGGAGATCGTCTCGACCGACGGCGGAATGCCGGGGCCGGTGACCGGCCGTCCGCTACGGTTCACCGCGATGATGTGCGCGCCGAGCGGCGTCAGCATCGGGATCAGCGCCCGGCCGATGCCGCCCGCGCCGACGATCGTCACCGTCTTGCCGCGCAGGGTGTCGACGTGCGGGAAGAAGTCCTGTTGCCGCCAGTCCGCCGCGCGCAGGTGCTCGGGCAGGTAGCGGACGCCCGCGAGCAGCAGCATCAGCGCGTGCTCGGCCACGCTCGCCGCGAAAGCGCCTGCCGCGGAGGTGAACCGGACGCCGGGATGTCTGGCGATGACGCCCGCGGCGAACCATTCCTCGATACCGGCGGCCGGCAGCTGCACCCACTCCACACCGGCGGGCAGCTGCTCCGGGAACTCGCCCGGACCGCCGACCCAGATCAGTCCCCGCGCCTCGTCCGGATCGGAGATGGCGGCGCCCGCCTCGATCACGGCCTTCTCCAGCAACGTGGGAGGAGGATCGATGGGGCTGATCGCGATCGTCACTGCCTGCCGGTTCATGGCTGGACCTCCTTCGGAGCCGTAGGACGTGGTCGCGAGCGGGTGGACGTTGCGACCGTAGCACCGCGTCGGCGCGGCACTAGGCCCCGCTCTGCTCGTCGTCGAGCTCCACGTCCACCTTGTCCCGCTCGGCCCACTCCAGGAGAGGATCCAGCTGGAACACCGCGTCGTCCATGCCCGCGTGCAGATCGCCGAGTTCGGCGAAGCGAGCGGGAACGGTGGACATGGTGAAGTCGCGCGGATCGATGTCGGGAATCTCGTCCCAGCGTACCGGCGTGGAGACCGTGGCGGCGGGGACGCCGCGCACCGAGTAGGCGGCGGCGATGGTGTGATCGCGCGCGTTCTGGTTGTAGTCGACGAACAGCATCTTCGGGTCGCGGTCGCGCCGCCACCACGTGGTGGTCACGTCATCGGGGGCGCGGCGCTCGACCTCGCGGGCGAACGCGAGCGCCGCCCGGCGCACCTCCTGGAATCCCCAGTGCGGCGCGATCCGGACGTACACGTGCAGGCCCTTGCCGCCGGAGGTCTTCGGCCAACCGACAGCGCCGATCTCATCGAGGACCTCCCGCACCACCCCGGCGACGCGCTGCACCCGCGGCCACGGGCAGTCCGGCATCGGGTCGAGGTCGATGCGCCACTCGTCCGGACGCTCGGTGTCGGCGGCGCGGGAATTCCACGGATGGAACTCGACGGTCGACATCTGCACCGCCCAGATGACGTCGGCGAGCTTCTCGACGCACAACTCGTCGGCGTGCCGTCCGTAGCGCGGGAAGTACACCCGCACAGTCGGAATCCACTCCGGCGCGCCCGAAGGTAGCCGCTTCTGATGCACCTTGTCGCCCGCCAGTCCTTTGGGAAACCGGTGCAGCATGCAGGGCCGGTCGCGCAGCGCGTTGACGATGCCGTCACCGACGCTCAGGTAGTACTGCACCAAGTCGAGCTTGGTCGCGCCGGACTCGGGGAAGTACACGCGGTCCGGGTTGGAGACGCGGAGCGTGTGGTCACCGACCTCCAGCTCGATCGCCGACCCGGTGGATTTGCTTGCCACGCGTCGACTCTAGTGGCCGAACCGAAGGATATCCGTGCACGAGCGCGAGCCGCCGCGACGGATGTGCCGTACCGCTCACCGCCGCCGCACCGCTCTGGTATGCATACCGGTATGAGCAAGGCGACGCGCGTGACCGTCACGCTGGACCCGCAGGTGGCCGAATGGGCCAGAGAGGCGGCCGATCGCCAGAACCGCAGTCTTTCGGCGGTGATCAACGCCGCGCTGCGCACCACGCTCGTGCACGACAGCCTGACCGCGCTGACCATCGATGAGGACGCCGAGCTGGCCGCCGCCTACGACGACGTGACGCTCACCCAGGCCGCCGCAGACGACGACGCCGACGGCGCCGCATGAGACGCGGTGAGGTCTGGCGCTACGCCCCGACCCTCAGTGACGGCACCCCCTTCCCGCGGCGCATGACAGTGGTGCTGGTGTCCGACTCCGCGGTGATCACTTCGCGCTATCGCTGGTTGCAAGTGGTTCCGCTGCGCGCCGCCGACCCCGGCCACGTACTGGCCACCCATACCGAGCACGGCTGGGCCGACACCCTGAAACTGCACCGCGCCTACCGGCCCTGGCTCACCGAACACCTCGGCGTGCTCACCCAGGAGGAAACGGAATCCCTGGACGCGCGCCTACGGGCCACGCTCAGTCTGTGACTTCGGCCGCGCCTTCGGCGCGAACGAGGAACAGGCTCGGTCTCGCTTCGCTCGAAACCTGTGGTTGGGGTGCGCTGGGCGCGTCGGGTGTCGATCTTCGGTGTGGGAGGTCCGAAGTGGTGGATTCTGGCCGCCTACTGTTTGGCCGACGTGGTGATCGGTGGATCGGCCGGGGTTTTGGAGTCCGGTACTCCTGCATAGTCCGGCAGCTCGACGCCATGGATCGCGCGTTCGATCAGCTCGGTGAACCATTCGCCGGTGAAATCGGGGCTCGGTTCGGTGTCCGGTCCGGGGACCTCGCGGCTGCGGGCGTGCAACCGGCCGATCTCCTGGTTGGCCTCGACGAACGAGCGCATCCGCGCCTCATAGTGGGTGAACCCGGTCTGCGGGTCCCACTCGGCGGCAGCCAGCTCTCCGGCCAGCAGGTAGGCGCCGACCAGGGCCAGCCCGGTGCCCTGCCCGGACATCGGTGACGAGCTGAACGCCGCGTCTCCCAGCAGCGCCACCCGTCCGTGCGACCAGCGGTCCATCACCACTTGGGCGACCTGGTCGAGGTAGAAGTCCGGGGTGTCGTCCAGGTGCGCGAGGATGCGCGGGGTCAACCAGCCCATGCCGGTCATCCGTTCGCGCAGCAGGCGCTTCTGGGCCGCGACGTCGCGGTAGTCGACCTCGAAGTCCCCGGAGGGGAAGGAGAACATGGCCATCGCCCGGGTGGCGTCCTGGACGGGCCGCAAGCCCGCGGAGCGCCCGGACTCCTGGTAGTCGATCAGCCAACCGTCCAGCCCGAACTCGTTGGGCACACTGTAGAAGGCCAGCACGTGCCCGAGATGGCGGACGAACCGCTCACGCGGCCCGAAGACCATCGTCCGCAACGAAGAGTGCAGCCCGTCGGCCCCGACCACCAGTTCGAAACGCCGCCGGTCACCGCCCTCGAAGACCACGTCGACCCCGTCCGCGTCCTGGGTGAGTTCGGCGATCCGGTCACCGAAGACGTACTCGACCTCGTCGCGGGTGTCGTCGTAGAGCACCCGCGACAGGTCCCCGCGCAGGATCTCGATCTCGGAGATGAACCCGTCGCCGCCGTCGTCGTCCGCGCGATAGGTCTCCAGCACCTTCCCGTCGGCGTCCACGATGTTGGCGCCTGCGGTCTTGGTGCGCGCCGCACGCACCGCCGCGTCCAGCCCCATCCGCCCGATGACCTCTTTGGTAACCCCGCGCGCGTCCACCGCTTGGCCACCCGGACGCAGCTCGGGGGCCCGCTCCACCACGGTCACCTCCGCGCCCCGCCGGTGCAGCCAGTGCGCCAGCGCGGGCCCCGCGATGCTCGCCCCCGCTACCAAAACCCTGATACCACTCACCGCTCCACCTACTCACCCGTCCGGATCGTCTGCTCGTCGACGCTTTCGCCGTCGAGCGAGACGTCGACGCCGAGAATCAACTCCCGCATCCAGTGCCTCCCTGTGCTTCCTCCCGCGCTGGAACGGTTCCAGCACCGGCCACCGCTGTCGGTGCGTCCAGAGGTACCGACGGCGGATCCACACAGAATTCATCGGTGCGGTACATGCGGAGGCACATTCTCAGGTGCGCGTCATGGGCGAAGCCGATCATGCCGGTCAGCGGGCGGGACGAACTCTGCACGCGGAGCAGCGGCACGCCCAGTTGTCGTTATGTCGGTGTGGCCAGGGCGAAGGGCAGGACGGCGTCGGCGCCCGCCGCTCGGAGGGCGTGGGCGGCGACGGTGAAGGTCCAGCCGGTGTCGGTGACGGCGTCCACCAGCAGGATCGGACCCGATACCTGGGTCAGGTCGGGAACCTCCCACGAGTCGAACAGGCCGGCGACCCGGTGCGCGGAGTTGGCCGCCGAGACGGGCGGGCGGTCCGGGCGGGTGCGCAGCGTGCCGAGATCGCGCAGGCGGCCGACCTCGGCGAGGCGGGCGGCGAGGGTGGCGGTGAGCACGGGGTGGCGCGGCGATTCCAGGGCTAGCACCGAGGTGGGGCGGGTTGTCCAATCCCATTCGCGCAGAACGGCGACGCAGGCTTCGAAGACCGCGTCGGGAACCGGGGCGTCGGGGCCGTCGAGCAGCGCGCGCAGTCGCTGCCCCCAGCCGAGGTCGGTCAGCCTGCCGAGCACGCGACCGGTCTCCGCGCCACCGGTGATCTTGCCCGACAAGGGGATTCCCAGCTTGGCCATACCGGTGGGCCACTGTTTGCGTGGCGCGAGGTCGAGGCCGGGACGGTCGAGCCTGGCCTTGGTCGCGGCCACCGCGTCGGCGGCGACGGTGCGGTCGGGGCGGTGGCCGGTGCAGTTGTCGCAGCGGCCGCAGCCGGGCGAATCCGCCGACAGCCCCGGGTCGTCGAGCTGGCGGCGCAGGAATTGCATGCGGCACTCGGCCGTCGATTGGTAGTCGATCATGGCCTGCTGCTCGGCCTCGCGGGCGATGGACAGGCGCTCGTAACGTTCGGTGTCGTAGGTCCACGGCCGGCCGGTGGCGATCCAGCCGCCGCGCACGCGGCGCACCGCGCCGTCCACGTCGAGCACCTTCAACACCATCTCCAGCCGGGAGCGGTTCAACTCCACCAGCGGCTCCAACGCCGCGGTGGACAACGCCCGCTCGGAGTCCAGCGCGTCGAGCACCGCGCGCACGATGTGCTCGCGGGGAAAGGCGACGGAGGCGAAGTAGCTCCAGATCCGCGCGTCCTCGGGGCCGGGCAGCAGGATCACCTCGGCCCGGTCGGTGCCGCGCCCGGCCCGTCCCACCTGCTGGTAGTAGGCGATGGGCGAGGAGGGCGCGCCGACGTGCACGACGAAACCGAGGTCGGGCTTGTCGAAGCCCATGCCGAGCGCGGACGTGGCGATGAGCGCCTTCACCTCGTTGTTCAGCAACGCCGCTTCGAGCGCCTCGCGTTCGGCCGGGTCGGTCTGCCCCGTGTAGGCGGCCACGGTGTGGCCGTGCGAGGCCAGCACGTCGGCGAGATCGTGCGCGGCGGCGACGGTGAGCGTGTAGACGATGCCGGAGCCGGGCAGCCGGTCGAGGTGCCCGCTGAGCCAGGCGGTGCGTTCCACGGCGTCGTCGAAGCGGACCACCGACAGGTGCAGCGACTCGCGATCCAGCGTGCCGCGCAGCACCAGGGTCTCGGTGCCGATCTGGGTGGCGACGTCGGTGACCACCCGGTCGTTGGCGGTGGCGGTGGTGGCGAGCACCGGGACGTCCGAGCCCAGGTCGGCGATCAGCGTGCGGATGCGCCGGTAGTCCGGCCGGAAATCGTGGCCCCAATCCGACACGCAGTGTGCTTCATCGATCACCACCAGCCCGGCGTCGGCCGCCAGCCGGGGCAGCACCTGATCGCGGAAATCCGGGTTGTTCAGCCGTTCCGGGCTGACCAGCAGCACGTCGACCGAACCCGCGGCGACCTGTGCGTGGATATCGTCCCACTCGGTGACATTGCCGGAGTTGATGGTGGCGGCGACCACGCCCGCACGGTGCGCCGCGGCGACCTGGTTGCGCATCAGCGCGAGCAGTGGCGAGACGATCACCGTCGGCCCCCTCCCGGCCCTGCGCAGCAGCTTGGCGGCGATGAAGTACACCGCCGACTTGCCCCAGCCGGTGCGCTGCACGACCAGGGCCCTGCGCCGCCGGACGACGAGCGCCTCGATCGCGGTCCACTGATCCTCCCGCAGCCCGGCGCCTGCCCCGGCCAGCTCACGCAGCAGCTGTTCGGCGTGCTCGCGCAGGCCGGGGGCCGTGAGGTCGAGCGGAGACGCGTCGGTGGCCGTGGTCATGGGCTCCATCGTGCCCGACGCCACCGACAGGCGGCCGGGGCGCCGCCGGTCGGTCAGCCGCGCGCGGCGCCTTCCGGCCACATACTCGCCACCCCGGGTGGCCTCGACGTGCGCCGTGATCAGGCGGGCCGCGTGGTAGCGGCCGCCAGCTCGGCCAGCCGGGCCCGGACCAGCTCCGGACGTTCCTCGAGGATGAAGTGGCCGCAGCTACGCACCAATTCCAGGCGGTAGTCGTCGGCACGCGCGGTTTCCTCGGCGGCGAGCGCTGGATGGATCGCCGCGTCTTCGACCCCGAACAGCGTGCGGATCGGGATCGTCGCCCGGCGTCGTTCGCCGCGGCCGGCCGAACGGGGGACTTCGCGCAGCAGGAAAGTGCGGTAGGTGTCGGTCGCGGTGCGGGCGCAGACGGGATCGCGGAAACGGTCCGAGTAGACGCGGACCGCCTCGGGCCCGAACGTCGCGCGATCGCGTACCGAGCCGGCGAAGACGAGCTCCAGGAAGCGGGTTCGCCGGTGCAAGTAGTCGCCGAACGCCGCGACGGCGGGCTGGTAGAGCAGAAACCGCCACGCGTGCGGGAGGAAGGTACGCGCCGTCTGCCACGGGTGCGCGATGTTGAGTGCGAGCAGCGCGTCGAATCGCTCCGGTTCGCGCAACACGAGCAGGTGGGCGATATAGCCGCCCCAATCGTGGCCGGCCAGCAGGGCCCGCTCGCAGCCGAGCTCGTCCAGCAACGCGAGCAGGTCGGAAGCGACGTCGTCCTTGGCCCATCGGTGCGGCGGGGGACCGGACCAGCCGTAGCCGGGCAGGTCCGGCGCGATGATCCGCAGCCCGTCCGGCGGATCGGCGAGCAGATGACGGTAGGCGTAGTGATGCTCGGGCCAGCCGTGCAATGCCAGCACCGGGCGTCCGTCGGGCGGACCCGCCTCGGTCACGTGGAAACGCACCCCACGGGCGGTGACGTAGGAGCGCCGCACGCCGGGAATCTCCGGCGGACCGGCCGCGGGGTCCGACTCAGGAGGGGGCGAGAAGAACGAAGGCCGCCAGCGCATATCCGATGGTATCGAGCGGGTCACCAGGACATCGAGACCGACACGAATCTCGGCTGACGCGCTCGTCGGCTTGTCGGCGCCACCGATCGGGATAGGCGTCGAGCGCCCGGCAGCGGTGATCCACGGTGGAGCGGCCGGGAGCGCCGGAACTCGAACGCCTGGAGAGCAGAGGCCGCTGTCGCGGAAATCGGGATGGGCGGGGCTCGGCCCGCTGTCGTCGGAGCCGCTTCGCCGCGGCCCTTGCGGCGATGCCGACCGCCGGACCAAGCGAATCGCCCGGCGGCAGTCGGCTCACGCGACGATCAGCCTTTGACGCAGAGCACCTGGCGCAGCGTCGCGACCACGTCGACCAGGTCCCGCTGTGCCGCGATGACCTCATCGATGTCCTTGTACGCGGCCGGGATCTCGTCCACCACGCCCGCGTCCTTGCGCGACTCGACTCCCTCGGTCTGGGCGATCAGATCGGCGACCGAGAACTGCCTCTTGGCCGCATTGCGGCTCATCCGCCGTCCCGCGCCGTGCGAGGCCGACTGGAACGAAGCCGGATTCCCTTTGCCGCGGACGACATACGAGCGGGTGCCCATCGAGCCGGGGATCAGCGCGAGGTCGCCCTCGCCCGCGCGTACGGCCCCCTTGCGGGTGACCAGCATGGGCACGCCGTCGATGATCTCCTCCGCCACATAATTGTGGTGGCAGCTGATGGGCTGCTCGAAACGCACACCGCGCTCGGCGAATTCGGCCGCGACCGCGCGGCAGACCAGGGCGAGCATCACCGCGCGGTTGCGCGCCGCGTACTCCTGCGCCCAGGTGAGGTCGCGCCGGTAGGCCTCCATCTCCGGCGTGCCGGAGACGAAGACCGCCAGGTCGCGGTCGGGCAGATCGGCGTTGTGCGGCAGCGTGCGCGCGATCGCCATGTGGCGCTCGGCGAGTTCCTTGCCGATGTTGCGGCTGCCCGAGTGCAGCAGAATCCAGACCCGGTCTTCGGTATCCAGGCAGATCTCGATGAAGTGGTTGCCGCCGCCGAGCGTGCCCATCTGCTTGTGCGCCTTGGACTCGCGCGCCCGCACCCCGTGGTCGAGCGCGGCGAACGAACCCCAGAACCGGTCCCAGCCCGCGCGCAGCGTCGCGGTGCTCGCACCGAGCCCGGCGACCTGGTGACCGAGCCGGGTGACGTCCACGGCGTCGCGATGCGCCTGGAAGCCGACCGGCACCGCCGCCTCGATGCGCGACCGCAGCGAACGCAGGCTGTCGGGCAGGTCGGCCGCGGTGAGATCGGTGCGCACGCTCTCCATGCCGCAGCCGATGTCCACGCCGACCGCGGCGGGTGACACCGCGTCCTTCATCGCGATCACCGAGCCGACCGTGGCTCCCTTGCCGAGGTGCACGTCCGGCATCACGCGGACGCCGTGGACCCATTTCAGCGCGGCGATGTTGCGCAGCTGCTGGAGCGCGGCCTGCTCGACATCGTGCTCATCGGCCCACATCAGCGTCTGCGCCTTGGTGCCGCGCAGCTCGACGGGAAACATGGTCTCGGTCCTTCCGTTGGTGTACGCCATCAACGGTAGGTATCGAGGACACCCGGCGCACCCGATTATCCGACCGCACGGTCGTGCCGGTCAGCCGACCGTCCGCGAGAACCGCGCGGGATAGACGCGCTCGGCATTCCCGTGGCCGAAGGCGCCGACCAAGGCTTTCGCGTCGGCGGTGGTGATCGCGTCGTCGGCGAGCCATTCGTCGACGAGCTTTCCGAGGCCACGCCGCCAGAGCAGCGCGCCGAGGTAGTGCAGCTCCGGCAGGCCGTAACCGTCGGAGGAATAGCACAGCGCCCGGAACGGGGCCAGCTCCAGCGTCTCGGCCAGCACGGCACCGGCCCGCTGTCCCACGTAGGGGATGGTCAGGCCGAGATCCAGATGGACGTGCTCGAAGACGTGCGCGAGGTAGGCGGCATGGCGGTGGAAGGGCCAGCAGTGCAGCAGCATCACCGACAGGCCGGTGCCCGCGGTCCGGCGCAGGAAGTCGGTGAGCAGCAGCGGGTCGCCGTGCCGCAGGCGCAGGTCGGGGTCACCGAAGCCGGTGTGGAATTGCAGCGGAAGACCGAGTTCGGCGCCGATGCGCGCGCCGAGGCCGACCAGCCAGCCGAGGACGTCCGGGTCGGTGAGCCGGTGTTCGGGCGCGAAACTGGTCGGCGGGTGATCCCGCAGCGGGAAGTCGAGACCGTATCGGTAGGCCACGATCGTCTTCAACCCGACGGCGCCCGCCGCCCGCGCACGCAGTTCCGCTTCGATCCGCTCGTACACCCCCGACACCGCGCCGACCTGCGCGACGACTTGCTCGGCCACCTCCTCGAGCCGGATCACCTCGCGCACCTCTCCGTCCACGAGAGCCGCGAAATCAGCGATGCCCCCGCCGATTCCGGTATCCAGGAACCATCGGTTCACCCCGGATGCGCGCAGCAGCCGGGCGGCCACCTCGCGGCCACCGAGCCGGGCGCGATGACGGAGGTAGACATCCGGGCCGACATGGGCGGGCAGATCGAGCGCGGGGGCGCACCAGCGGCGCACGGCGAGCCCGATCGCGGAGTCGAAACTGCCGCGCGCGCCTTCCCCGAGCAAGCGCTCGAAGCCGGGCCGATCCAGATCGCCGGTGTCCACCCCGTGACAGTGGTGGTCGGTGAGCCGGACATCGTCGGTGAGCATGTCAGAACCGCCAGCGGGTGAGGGCGACCAGCTCTTCGGCGCTCGCGGCGGCGTACCGCTCGGCCTCCGCGTGGCGCACGGTGAGCAGCGCGTCGTGCAGCTCGACGCCCATGGCGTCGGCGAGCACCTTCGAGGCGGCGAGATGGCCGGCGGCTTCGGACGGGGTGGTCGGCAGGCGGCGCACCTCCGACATCCTGTGGGCTTCGGCGTCGAAAGTCGCGGGGTCGCCGACGATCTCGGGCGGAAGACGCAACTGTTCGGCGACACCGGCGAGCCCGGCGGCGAGCACCGCCCCGACGATCAGGTACGGATTGCCGGTCGCGTCGAGACACTTGATCTCGGCGTTGGCCGCCCACGACTCGGTGCCGCGCACCCCGGTGACGAAGCGCAGCGCGGCCTCCCTGGTCTCGTGGCCCCAGCACTGCCAGACCCCCGCCCAGCGCGACGGCTCGGACCGCAGGAAGCTGGCCGGATTGCCCGCTCCGACCGCGACCAGCGCGGGCAGTTCCCGCAGCACCCCGGCCAGGAACGCCTCGCCGGACGGCCGCATGCCGTGCGGACCGTCGCCGCCGGCGAACAACGGTCCCTCCGCGTCGGCCACCGACAGGTGCAGATGCGCTCCGGAACCGGCTCCTCCCGGTTCGATGCACGGGGCCAGCAGCGCACGCCAGCCGTGCCGCGCGCTCACCTGCCGGATCGTGTGCCGCACCAGCACCGCCTGGTCGGCGGCCGTGACCGGTTCGGACGGTTCGACGGACAACTCCAATTGCGCGAGCGCGTATTCCGGATGGAACTGCGCCACGGTGACGCCCTGCCGCTCGAGCGCCGC
The DNA here is from genome assembly GCF_053586955.1 of Nocardia sp. NPDC003726. Lineage (NCBI taxonomy): Bacteria > Bacillati > Actinomycetota > Actinomycetes > Mycobacteriales > Nocardiaceae > Nocardia > Nocardia sp. NPDC003726. Next base: position 362,408 of record NZ_JBSFNF010000002.1, read on the forward strand.
GACCAGGTCGGCGGCGTAGTCGGCCACCTGTCCGAGCCGCACCAGGCCGTAGGCGGGGCCGTCGATCGCGGGTGTGAAACCGTCGGCGTCGTCGGCGCGGCCCACCGCCCATTCGGTCTCGAACGCCATGGACAACCGCAGCCCTGCCGCCCGCGCCGCCGCCGTCTGCCGGGCCGCGAAGTGGCGCTGGCAGGCGGCGAATCGGGTGCCGTCCTGGTTGTACTTGTCCGTGGGCGCCCACGCCCAGCCGGGTTGGCAGGCCAATTCGGTGAGCATGCTCAGATCGGGGACGAGCCGCAGATCGCCGTCGGGCCCGCCGAGATAGCGCCCGATCGCCATCAGGTCGTCGAAGGCGAAGGTCTCGAAGCACGGCGACACCCCGACGCCGTACCGGGACGCCGGATCGAGCCGCTGCCTGGGGACGGCTTTGACGCGCGTGATGCCCGCGTTGTCCACGAAGCTCAGCGCGACCATGGACGCGTCCAGCCGCTCGATCGGCGCGGGGTCGCCCTCGGCGGGGATGCGATCCGGCGTGGTGGCCATGCCCATCACGATATCGGCCCTGGCGCACCGGGAGCCGCCGCGGCGCTACTGCGCGACCAACGCGGCGGTGATCTCCTCGCGGGCCGGGATCGAACTGCTCGCGCCCAACCGGGTAGTCGCCAGCGCTCCGGCGGCGCAAGCCCAGTTCAAGGCCCATTCCGGACCCCGATGCCAGGCCGCGGCCAGCGCGCCGGTGAAGGCGTCGCCCGCGCCGGTGGTGTCGATGACATCCACCCGCGGACTGGGCCGGGACAGGCGGACGCCGCCGGGCCCGCGATAGTCCGCGCCCGCCGCCCCCCGGGTCACCACCAGGTGCGCGACGGCGTCCAGGTCCGCGCCCAGCCGCTCGGCCTCGCCCGAATTCACCACGGCCACATCGATATTCGCCCACAGTTCGGCGGGCAGCGGACGGGCAGGCGAGGGGTTCACCAGCACGGTGGTGTCGTTCGCGCGGGCGTGGCCGGCGGCGGTGGTCACCGTCTCGATCGGAATCTCCAACTGGCACAACAGGATATCGGCGTCCGCTATAGCGGCCATGTCGTCCTCGGTCAGCTCGGTCATCCGCGCGTTGGCGCCTCCGACGACGATGATGCTGTTCTCGCCGTCGTCGTCCACGACGATCGTGGCGATGCCGCTCGGCCCGGCGACGGTGCGCAGCAGATCGGTGCGCACCGCGGCGTCCGTGAGCGCGCCGCGCAGTTCACCGGCGAAGACGTCGTCGCCGACCGCTCCGAGGAAGCGGACCTCGCCGCCCGCGCGCTGGGCCGCGATGGCCTGATTGGCGCCTTTCCCGCCGGGCACCATGGCGAAGCCGCCGCCGAGGACGGTCTCGCCGGGGACCGGTCTGCGTGCGGTCGTGGTGATCAGATCCATGTTGATGCTGCCGAGCACCACGATCGCGGGAGCGTCCGATTCGGCCGTCATATCGCCGGACGGTAGTCGCCGTGGCCGCGTCGCGCACGCGTAGCAGCGGGTGGGATCGGCGGTGTACCCGGTGCGTAGGCTGTACCCATGACGGTAGGAACGACCACCCAGCCCGATGTCCGCGAGGTGGTGCACGAGGCCGCGCGCAAGGCCAGGGTCGCGTCGCGGGCGCTCGCCCAGCTGACGACCGCGCAGAAGAACGAGGCCCTGCACGCCGCCGCCGACGCACTGCTGGCCGCCGCCGACCGGGTGCTGGCCGCCAACGCCGAGGACATCGCCGCGGCGCAGGCCGCGGGCACCGAGGAATCGCTGCTGGACCGGCTGCGGCTGACCAAGCCGCGCATCGACGGCATCGCCTCCGGTCTGCGTCAGGTCGCGGGGCTGCCCGATCCGGTCGGTGTGGTGGTGCGCGGCTCGACCTTGCCGAACGGTCTGGAGATCCGTCAGGTGCGCGTGCCGCTCGGCGTGGTGGGCATGGTGTACGAGGCGAGGCCGAACGTCACCGTCGACGCGTTCGGGCTCGCGCTCAAATCCGGTAACGCCGCCCTGCTGCGCGGCTCGTCCTCGGCGGCCCGGTCCAATGCCGCGCTCGTCGCGGTGCTGCGTGAATCGCTTGCGGCGCAGGGCATCCCGGCCGACGCAGTGCAGCTGCTGCCGAGTGAGGACCGTTCCAGCGTCACCCATCTGATCCAGGCGCGCGGCCTGGTCGACGTGGTCATTCCGCGCGGCGGCGCCGGGTTGATCAACGCGGTGGTACGCGACGCGCAGGTGCCCACCATCGAGACCGGCACCGGCAACTGCCACGTCTACGTGCACGCCGCCGCGGACCTGGACATGGCCGAGCGGATCCTGATCAACGCCAAGACCCGCCGTCCCAGCGTGTGCAACGCGGCCGAGACCGTGCTGATCGACGCGGGCATCGCGGACACGGCGCTGCCCCGGCTCACCGCGGCGCTGGAACGTTCCGGCGTCACCATCCACGGTGACCTGCCCGGCCAGGTTCCTGCCACCGACGCCGACTGGGGCGAGGAGTACCTCACCCTGGACATCGCGCTGAAAGTGGTCGACGGCCTGGACGCGGCGGTGGAGCACATCAACACCTGGGGCACCGGCCACACCGAGGCCATCGTCACCGGCGACCTCGCCGCGGCCCGCGAATTCACCAGCCGGGTGGACGCCGCCGCGGTGATGGTGAACGCCTCCACCGCGTTCACCGACGGCGAGCAGTTCGGCTTCGGCGCCGAGATCGGGATCTCCACCCAGAAGCTGCACGCTCGCGGGCCGATGGCCCTGCCGGAGCTGACCTCCACGAAGTGGATCGTCTGGGGCGAAGGGCAGATCCGGCCCGTCTGACCCGCGTGCGTGGCCGCGGCCGATGCCGAGTCGGCGTCGGCGGCGCGCTGCCGTAGCGTGGGGGATGGTTCGGAAGGAAGGTGCCGGGTGGTGTCGGAGAGCGCAGTACAGGAGCCGATCTTCACGTCGGTGGACGATGTGATCGAACGGTTGGCGAGCACGGGCTACCTGGCGGACAAGGCCACCGCCACCTCGGTGTTCCTCGCCGATCGCCTGGGCAAGCCGTTGCTGATCGAAGGGCCGGCGGGTGTGGGCAAGACCGAGCTGGCGCGCGCGGTCGCGCAGACCTCGGGCGCCGAGCTGGTGCGGCTGCAGTGCTACGAGGGCGTCGACGAGGCCCGCGCGCTGTACGAGTGGAACCACGCCAAGCAGATCCTGCGCATCCAGGCATCCAGCGAGAACGACTGGGAAGAGACGAAGGCCGACGTCTTCACCGAGGAGTTCCTGCTGTCGCGCCCGCTGCTGACCGCGATCCGGCGTTCCGATCCCACGGTGCTGCTGATCGACGAGACCGACAAGGCCGACGTCGAGATCGAGGGCCTGCTGCTCGAGGTGCTCAGCGACTTCGCGGTGACGGTGCCGGAACTGGGCACGATCACCGCGAGCCGTAAACCGTTCGTCGTGCTCACCTCGAACGCCACCCGCGAGCTGTCCGAGGCGCTCAAGCGCCGCTGCCTGTACCTGCACCTGGATTTCCCGGACGAGGAGCTGGAGCGGCGCATCCTGGCCAGCCGGGTGCCCGAACTGTCGGCGGCGGTCGCGGCGCAGCTGGTGCGGATCGTGCACGTGCTGCGCGGCATGCAGTTGAAGAAGCTGCCCTCGGTCGCGGAGTCGATCGACTGGGGCCGCACGCTGCTGGCGCTCGGCCTGCGCGACCTGGACGACACCACCGTCCGGGCCACGCTCGGCGTGGTCCTCAAACACCAGAGCGACCATCAGCGCGCGCTGGCCGAACTGAAGCTGGCCTGAGTCATGGCGACCGGTCCGGTCCCCGCCGATGTCGCGGCGCTGAGCGCGCCGCACGGCATTCCGGGGCATCTGGTCGGATTCGTGGAGGCGCTGCGGGCGCGCGGGATACCGGTCGGACCTTCGGAGACGGTGGACGCGGGCCGTGTGGTGACCGTGCTCGACCTGATGGACCGTGAGGTCCTGCGCGAGGGATTGGCGTGCGCGTTGCTGCGGCGCACCACCCACCGCGCGACCTTCGACGGGCTGTTCGACCTGTGGTTCCCCGTCGCCGTCGGGCAACGCGCCGCGGACCAGGACGAGCTCGAGATCCCGCACACGCCTTCGGGGGACGTGGACATCCCGGCGCTGCGCGAACTGCTCGCGGAACTGCTGGCGCAGGAGTCGGCCACCCCGCAGCTCGCGGCGCTGGCCGCGCAGCTGGTCGAACAGCTCGGCCAGTATCAATCCGCCCGCGGTCCGTCCTTCTCGTCGTATCAGGCGCTGAAAGAGGTGCAGCCGCAGACCTTGCTGGCGAAGATTCTCGCCGGCATGGCACTCGGGCCGGACGCGAGCGAGTTCGACGCCGAGATCGCCCGCCGCGCCGCCCGGCAGCGCATCGCCGGTTTCCGTGCGACCGTGGAGGCCGAGACCAGGCGGCGGGTCGCCGAACGGATCGGCCGCGAGCGCGTGGCGAGCTACGGCGTCGCCCGGCAGGCCGAGGAGGTCGACTTCCTGCGCGCCTCCGAAGCCGAACTCGGCGAACTCAAACGCAGTACCCAGCGGTTGGCCCGGATCCTGGCCGCGCGGCTTGCCGCCCGCCGCAGGCATGCCCGCCGCGGTGCCATCGACCTGCGCCGCACGCTGCGCGCGTCGATGTCGACGGGTGGCGTGCCCATCGATCTGGTGAACCGCAAGCCGCGGCCGGGCCGTCCCGAGCTGGTGCTGCTGTGCGACGTCTCCGGCTCGGTCGCCGGTTTCAGCAACTTCACGCTGTTGCTGGTGAGCGCGCTGCGCGAGCAGTTCTCCCGGGTGCGCATCTTCGCGTTCGTCGACCAGATCGACGAGGTGACCCGGTTCTTCGACCCGCACACCCAGCTGGACCGGGCGATGGCACGGATCTTCGGTGAGGCGAACGTCGTCGGCCTGGACGGGCACTCCGACTACGGCAACGCGCTGGCCGGGTTCGCCAGGGACTTCCCGGACGCCGTCACCAGCCGCAGCTCGCTGCTCATCCTCGGCGACGCACGCACGAACTACCGTGACCCCGAGCTGGACACCTTGCGGTCGCTGGTCGAGGTGGCCAAACACGCGCACTGGCTGAATCCGGAACCGCGCAGCCAGTGGGGTTCCGGCGATTCCGCGGCGGACAAGTACCGCGACGTGATCGAGATGCACGAATGTCGTTCGGCCAAACAGCTCACCGCGGTGGTCTCGCGGCTGCTGCCGGTGTAGGAAGGCGGCATGGACGATGCCGCGCTGCTGAGCTACTGCCTGGCCAAGCCGGGCGCCTGGCAGGACGAACCGTGGGAGGGCGACGTCGTCGCCAAGGTCGGCGACAAGATCTTCGCGTTTCTCGGCGCGACGTCGGTCGGACTCAAATGCGGGCGGACCCGCGAGGAGGCCGACGAACTGGTCCGGGTGTATCCCGAGGACGTGTCGGCGTCGGCCTACATCGGGCGCTACGGCTGGAACGTCATCCGGTTCGGCGGCGCGGTCTCGGATAACGAACTGTACGAGCTGGTGGATATCTCCTACGAGGCGGTCGTGAGCAAGCTGCCGAAGAGCAAGCGCCCGACCGCTTGAAAAGCGTTCGTTAAGCGGATCTTTGGCGTACGCAGAAAAGATCGGCGGCCATGAACTATTCGTTCCCAGTCGATTCGCGCGCCCCGCTGATGATCCACCGCCCGCTGAGCGCGGGCGATCGTGCCTGCGGCGGCTTCCTCGGCCAACGCGCCGCCGCCCGCGGCGTAGAGACGGAGTGAGCATGGACTCCGCCGAGATCGGCGCGGCACTGGCACAGATCGGCGCGCTGCCGCACGGCCGGACGCGGACCGAGCGACTGGAGACCCTCGCCGCGGCCGCGCGAACCGGAACGAATCGCGCGCTGGAAGGCAGGGTGTTGCTGGAACTGGCGCAGTCCTACATCTCTGCGGGCGAATCCGACCTGGTGCCCGGCGCCTATGGCAGGTTGCTTCGGATCTACGACGATCACCCCGCCGAGCTGGGCTCGATGACACATTCGGTGCACTGGTACCTGAAACGGGTGACTCGGGGCATGATCGACAACCCCGCGATACCGCTGTCCACGATCGATCGCTGGTTCGGTGAACTGGACAGCCGCTATCGGCAGCGCGGCTACAGCCCGCGTCCGGTGCTGGCGCTGCGCTCCGAACTCAGCCGCGCGATCGGGGACGGCGCGGCCGCCGCCGCGTGGCTGGACCGGGCGATGGCCGCTCCGCGCGACAGCATGTCCGACTGCGAAGTGTGTGAGCGCGGCGAATGGGGCGTGACGAGCGTGTCGCGCGGCGACGACGAGGGCGGGCTCGCACAGTGGAAACCCGTGCTGGACGGCGAGCGAACCTGTGCCGACGAGCCGCACCGCGTGCTGGCGCGCGCATTGCTCCCGCTGGTGCGCACCGGCCGCGTCGCGGCGGCCCGCGGCGCGCACCTATCCGGATATCCGCTGGTCCGCCACACCGCCGAGCTACGTCCGTCGGTGGCGCTGCACCTGGAATTCTGTGCGCTGACCGGCAACGAGGCACGGGGGCTGGAAATCCTCACCGAGCACGCGAGCGCGCTGGCCGATTCCGGCGCGGTCGTGGGTGCGCGCCTGGCGTTCGCCACCGGGGTGTGCGTGCTGCTGCGCAGGCTGGTGACGCTGCGGCTGGGTGATCTTCCGCTGGCGGACGGGACGGTGGAATCGGTGCGCGCCCGGCTGGAGGTGCAGATCGGCGCGCTGTGCGCCCGCTACGACGCCCGCAACGGCACCAGCGCGGTCAGCCTGCGCACCGCGGCCCGGCTCGCCGCCGAACCGCTGGTGGATCGGTTGCCGCTCGGTTTACGCAGCACACTGCCGCGCGCGGGGAGCCGGCCGGACAGCGTTTCGGTGGCCGACGACTTCTCCGGTGACCGGGCCGCGGAGGTGCGCAGGCTGGGCGAACTCGGCGCCGCCCGGCTCGCCGATACGCCCGACGAGGCCGAAGCGCACCTGCGCGAAGCGCTGGCGCTCGGCGCACCGGTGCTGGCGGCGGAGGAGGCCGCCCGGTTGGGCGCCCAGCTGGTCATCGCCATCGCGAGCCAGCCCGACCGGGAACTCGATCTCGCCGACGCCGCGGTGCGCGCCGCGGCGCGCTGGGAGGGGCTGTCGGAACCGGACGCGCTGCATCACACCCTGGTCGCCGCACGCGCGTTCCATCGCGCCGGGCGGCACGGCGAGGCCGCGGCCCTGTTCGAACAGGCGCTGCTCAGCGATGCGATTCCGTATCCGTCCGGTGAACTGGCGGTGGTGCGCGCGCAGTTCGGCCGATCGCTGGACGCACTCGACCGTCATCGCGAGGCCGCGCGGCAGTTCCTCGCCGGGGCGCGACTGGTCGAGCGCGACCCGGAGCGGACGAAGTTGCACGCCGAGCTGGCGTGGGCGGCCGCCACCGCGCTGGAGCGCTGCGGGCAGGACGCCGAGGCGGTGGCGGCCTACCACCGCGCCGCGCGGCTGGGGGCGGCGCCGAAACCACCGTCTGAGGCGTCGCCGCCGGACCCTCGCGGCGAGCGTAGTGCGGGCGGGTGTCTCCAGTCGGTTCCCGCCCCCGCTCACCGGCCCCGCGCCACCCGTTAAGCTCGGCAGTCATGCACGAGAGAGGTCGGCGCGGCCGCAAGCTCGGGGTGATGGGCGGCACGTTCGACCCCATCCACCACGGGCATCTGGTCGCCGCCAGCGAGGTCGCGCACCGGTTCGACCTGGATGAAGTGATCTTCGTCCCGACCGGACAACCGTGGCAGAAATCGCACAAGCAGGTCAGCCCGGCCGAGGACCGGTACCTGATGACCGTCATCGCGACCGCGTCCAACCCTCGGTTCTCGGTGAGCCGCGCGGACATCGACCGCGGCAAGGTCACCTACACCGTGGACACCCTGCGGGAGATGCGATCGGCCCATCCCGGCGCCGAGCTGTACTTCATCACCGGTGCTGACGCGCTGGCCAGCATCCTGACATGGCAGGATTGGGCAGAACTGTTCGAACTGGCGAAGTTCGTCGGGGTGAGCCGTCCGGGGTACGAGCTGAACATCGATCATCTCGAGGAGCATCTGCGGGATCTCCCGCCGGATGCGGTGACCATGGTCGAGGTCCCCGCGCTGGCGATCTCGTCGAGCGAATGCCGTCGCCGCGCCGCCGAGAACCGGCCGGTGTGGTACCTCGTCCCCGACGGCGTGGTGCAGTACATATCGAAGCGGCACCTGTATGTGCCCGGAGCAGCGGAAGGTAGCTGAGCGTGAGCGAGCGCAGCGAAGGTGCGGGCATGAGCGAGCCGACGATCGACGAAGCCGCGCGTGCGGCCGCGCCGAGCGCCCGGGAGGTGCTGGCATGACCGCGTCGACCGAGTCGGTGGAGATCGCGCAGGTCGCCGCGCTGGCCGCGGACGAGAAGCTGGCGTCCGACGTGGTGGTGCTCGACGTGTCGGAGCAACTGGTGATCACCGACTGCTTCGTGATCGCGTCCGCGCCCAACGAGCGTCAGGTCAACGCCATCGTCGACAACGTGGAGGAGAAGCTCCGCGCGGCCGGGCACAAGCCGGTCCGGCGCGAGGGCACCCGAGAGGGCCGCTGGGCGCTGCTGGACTACGTCGACGTCGTCGTGCACATCCAGCACAACGACGAGCGCAATTTCTATGCGCTGGAACGTCTGTGGAAGGACTGCCCCGTGGTGCCGGTCGAAGGCATCACCGGTGCTGCGCCGGATTCGCGCGCCACGGCGACGGAGGACGAGGCGCGATCGTGAGCAGACATGCCGGCGTGCGCACCCTGATCCTGTTGCGCCACGGGCAAACCGAGTGGAACGCCACCGACCGCATGCAAGGCCAGATCGACACCGATCTCACCGAACTCGGCCGCAGGCAGGCCAAAGAGGCGGCGCGCGAACTCGTTTCGCGCAACGCCATCGCGATCCACTCCTCGGATCTGCGCCGCGCCTTCGACACCGCGACGGCTCTGGCCGAACACACCGGGCTCACCGTCGTGCCGGACGTCAGATTGCGGGAGACCAACCTCGGTGACTGGGAGGGACTGACCCACCTGGAAGTCGACGCCGACTATCCGGGCGCGCGCATGGCGTGGCGGCTGGACGCGCGCTACACCCCGCCCAACGGCGAGAGCAAACTCGAGGTCGGAGCGCGGTCGCTGCCGGTGGTGCAGGAGTTGCTGGCCGAGCGACAGGACTGGCCGGGCCGGACTATCATCCTGGTGGCGCACGGCGGGCTGATCGCCGCCCTCACGGCCGCGCTGCTCGATCTGCCGCCGCAGAACTGGCCGATCCTCGGAGGACTGGCCAACACCAGCTGGGTGCAGCTCAGCAGCCACGGCCCGAGCATCGAACAGCCCGGCTGGCGTCTGGATGTGTGGAACGCAGCGGCGAAGGTAGCACCGGATGTCCTCTGAAGAGCCGATCAGATCGGTCCCGGACGAACTGTTCCGTAAGGTGTCGGCGCGGCCGGAACGGCAGTTGCCCGACGCGTTGTTCGGCGGTCCGCCACCGGCTTCCCGCGAACCCGAGGCCACCTCCGGCGAAGCTTCCGGCGCGGCAGGCGAATCCGGCGGCGGGTCGGCGTCCGGAGAGGAATCCGACGCGGAGGACGACGGTTCCGGCGATATCGTCACCGAGGTACCGCCCCAGGTGCACGTCGGCGGCGCTCCCTCGCCTGTCGGCATTACGAACGACGTTTCGGTAGCGGATGGTTCCGTGGCAGCGGTGGGGGAAATCGTTGCTACAGGGGCGGATCGGTCTGCGGTAGCGCTCGGCGAATCGGTTGCTCCGGCGGCGGATGGTTCTGTGGCAGAGCTGGCGGAACCGGTTGCTCCGGTGGCGGATCGGTCTGCGGTAGCGCCCGGCGAATCGGTTGCTCCGGCGGCGGATGGTTCCGTGGCAGCGCCGGGGGAATCGGTCATTTGGGCGGCCGACGCGATCGCCGAATCGGCTGCCACAGTGGCGGATCGGTTCCTCGCGGTGTCCGAGGAATCGGTCGCCTCGGTGGCGGACCGGTCGGTGGCAGACGCGATCCCCGCATCGCCAGCGCCGGCCGACCTTGTGTTCGAGTCCGCCACGACGACTCGGTCCGCTGTGACCGGGGAAGCGGGACTCGGTTCGGGCGAGCCTGCTTCCGCTGCCGCGGACCAGCCCGTCGAAACGCGGGAAGCCGCGCGCCCGGTGCTGCTGGTGATCGCCGATTCCCTGGCCTATTTCGGGCCCAAGGGCGGGCTGCCCGCCGACCATCCGCGCATCTGGCCCAATCTCGTTGGGGCCGAGCTGGACTGGGATGTCGAATTGGTCGCCCGGATCGGCTGGACCTGTCGCGACGCCTATTGGGCGCTGATCGGCGATCCCCGGGTATGGGCCGCGGTGCCGCGCGCGGGTGCGGTGGTCTTCGCCGTCGGCGGCATGGACACGCTGCCCTCCCCGCTGCCCACCGCCCTGCGCGAACTGATCCGCTATGTGCGCCCGCCCGCTCTGCGCCGCGTCGTCCGCGCCACCTACAACTGGCTGCAACCCAAGCTTTCGAAACTCGGCAGGCCCGTGGCGCTTCCGCCCAAGGTGAGCGTCGACTATCTGGAGCAGTGCCGTACGGCGCTGGCGCAATTGCGGCCCGACCTGCCCGTCGTGGCGGTGCTGCCATCGGTGCACGACTGCGCGGCCTACGGTCGCGTGCACTCCGGCCGGCCTCGGGCGGTCGAGGCGCTGCGCGCTTGGTCCGGCCGGACCTCGGTGCCGCTGGTCGACCTGGGCGAGGCGGTGCGCGACAACATCTTCTCCGGCGAGGCGAACCCCGACGGCATCCACTGGGGCTGGGACGGTCACACGGCGGTGGCCAACGCGATGGTCAAGACCCTGCAGGAGGTCCGGTAGTCCGTGGCAGTCGTGGTCGTCACCGATTCGTCCGCCAGCCTCCCTGCCGAACACCTCGACGAGCTGGATATCGCCGTCGTCCCGCTGCACGTCCTGGTCGGTGACCGGGCGATGCGGGAAGGCGTCGACCCGGTCGAGATCGACTATGCCTCCGACACCGTGACCACTTCGGCCGCATCGCCCGGCGAGCTGCGGGAGGTGTACGAGCGGGCCTGGGAGCGAAGCGGCGGGGACGGCGTTGTCGCGGTGCACATTTCCCGCCAGCTGTCGGGCACCTGGGAGGCCGGTCGGCAGGCCGTGCGCGACATGGACGCCGCCCACCGCGTCCGGCTGGTCGACTCGCTCGGGGCCGGGCTGGCCACCGGGCTGCCCGCGCTGGCCGCCGCGCGGCGAGCCAAGACCGGGGCGCCACTGGACGTGGTCTACGACGCGGCCGTCGCCGCCGCCGCGCGCGCCCGCACGTTCATCCTGGTCAATCGCACCGAACAGTTGCGCCGCGGCGGCAGGTTGTCCTCGGCGGCGTCGTTCTTCGGCAGCGAGCTGGTCACCAAGCCGCTGCTGCACATCGTCGAGGGCCGGTTGGAGTTGCGGGAGAAAGTCAGGACGCGTTCCAAGGCGTACGCGAAACTCGTCGCCGCGGCGGTCGACGCGGCCGGCGAGGACGGCGCCGCGGTGGCCGTGCAGCATCTTGGCGCCGAGGACGCGGCACAGACCATCGCGGGTCAGTTACGCGAACTCGTTCCCGGCCTGGAAGAACTGGTCGTCGCCGAGTTCGGGCCCGCGCTGGCGGTGCACCTGGGGTTGGGGGCGCTCGGCGTGCTCGTCGTCCCCGGCGGGTGTCACTGATCAGGCGAGAGTTCCAGGCCGCCAATGATCTCGGTGATCCGAATGCGGGTGTGTCGCCCGGCGTACGGCTAGCGTCGGAGCATGAGTTCCGCGCAGCCACCGGTCCGCACGCCGCTCACCGTCACCTCGGTGGACTGGGACCATCCCGACGCGGTGACGTTGCGCGCGGAGATGGCCGCCGAGGTCGGGCCGCGTTACGCGCATCTGGCCAGGCAGCTGCCCACGAATCCCAACGCGGTGGATCCGGCCACTGTGCACAGCACTTTCGTAGCGTATTCGGACGGCCCGGTCGGCCATGCCGCGCTGCGGTGGAACGGGGAGGAACTCGAGGTCAAGCGCATGTTCGTCCGTCCCGCGCACCGCGGTTCGGGCGCGGCGGCCCTGCTGCTCACCGCCGCCGAGGACGCCGCCCGCGCGGCCGGACGCCCCCGCCTGATCCTGCAAACCGGTCACCTGCAACCGGAGGCCGTCCGCTTCTACGAACGCAGCGGTTACCACCGAATCCCGATCTTCGCGCCGTACGAGGTACTGCCGTTGTCGAACTGCTTCGCCAAGGATCTGGGCTGAGGCGCGTCGCCGGACGCTCCGCCGCGACATCATCGGGGTGAACCGCCGAATGCTGCTGTGCGCATAGCTGTCGACTGCCCGGTTTCCGCTTCGGCGAGGCTCTTCTGTGAAGAGTAACGGCGTGTCCCTGGCAGGGCGCCACGCTCCGGTGCGAATTGTGCACAGGGCGGCGGTTGTCAACAGATTCGTCGAACGCGCTGGTCGGGCCGATCTTTCCGGTGCGGTCCCGCACTACCGTCGCGGCCATGTCACGACAGGACGAACGCGAGCGGGTACGAAGGCGATTGGGTGAGCTGACCGCCCGGGTCGGCGCGAGCATGACGGCCGGGGCGGGCGGGCCGGAAACGGAGCACGGACCGTCTGGGCGGGAGACCACACCGTCTCCGCGTGGCGTCCCCGTGGGAGCGACCGGACAGCGCGATAGCCCCAGCCTCGCGGCCCCAGTCCGGGCGGCGGACACCTCACGCGATGAAAAGGTCTCGTCTCCAGGGGGAATCGGGTGGCAGGCCAGCCCAACTCCGCCTGACGTTCGTTTCGCTCGCGCGGCTGGCGAGACGCAACTCGCACCCGATGTCGGAACGGTGGTGGATTCCCGCACAACCGCATTCGAGGACGACGACCGCCGGTCGGGGACGGTTGGTCACGCCTCCGATACTGCTGTGGCGGCGGGTCAAGCACCGCCCGGACCACGTTCGAGCACGGCGGGGAAATGGGATCTCGTGCGGTTGCCCAGTCCGGCGCCGGGCCCGCAAGCCGAGGACGACGTCGGTCGCGTCCGGTCGCCCGGCTGGCTGGAGGATTCGGCGCCCGCAGCGAATCGGCTGCACCGCCTCGTGCCGGAACGATTCCGGGGTGCCCGGCTCGATCCGGGTCGTCGCGGGGTCCGTACGCTCGCGTTCGCTGGCATCGCCGCGATGGTCGTCGCCGGGGTGGTCGTGTTCCGCGAGCGCCCGGTCACGCATCCGGTGCCGCCGTTGCCGGTCGGGCAGAGCGTCACCTTGGCGACCACCGGCGCTGCCGCCCCGACGACTGCGGCCGGGGCGCAACCGGGCCGAGTCGATCCCGCTCCGCCGACGGCCGAGCTGGTCGTCAGTGTGGTCGGCTTGGTCCACCGCACCGGTCTGGTTCGGCTCCCCGAAGGTGCGCGTGTCGCCGACGCGCTCGCCGCCGCGGGCGGCCCGAGCGAAGGCGCGGACACCACCGGCCTGAATTTGGCGCAGCGGTTGTCGGATGGCGATCAAGTGCTGGTCGGGCCGGTCGTGCCGAGTTCGGGCGCGCCGCAGCACGGCAGTGGCACGATCGGCGCGGGCGGGCGTCCGTCCACCGGGTCCGCCGCCGCGCCGAGCCGTCCCTCGAGCCCGGCGGGCCGGATCGATCTCAACACGGCCTCCGAGGCCGAACTCGATGCTCTTCCCGGTGTCGGCCCGGTCACCGCGCGGGCCATCGTCAGCTGGCGTACGACCAACGGACGTTTCACCTCCGTCGAGCAGCTCGGCGAGGTCGACGGCATCGGCCCCGCCCGCCTGGCCCGGCTGCGTGATCTGGTGCGGGTATGAGTGCCGCGGCGTTGCTCGAACTGCTCCGACGGAAGTCGGGCGCCGATACGCGATCGAAGGCCGGTACAGGCGTCGGAGCCGCTCGAGGTCGTGGGGACGGCGCGGCGCCGGAGGAGCCCGGCGCAGGTGCGGCACTGGACGCTCGCCTGTTGCCCGCCGCCTTGTGCTGTTGGGGCGCGACCATCGTGGCGGTGGCGGCGGGGTGGCGGGCGGGGATCGCGCTGGCGGTCGCGTTGACGGCGATGGCCATCGGATTGTGGATGCTGCTGCTGTGGGCGATCGCGGCCCGCGGCGAACGCAGGCGCGCGGTGGCGATGGTGGCGCTCGCCGCCGTGGTGCTCGGAGCGGGATTCGCGGCCGCGGCCGCATGGCGGGAACATCGCGTGGCGACGCATCCGCTGCGGACGGTGACAGGGCAGTCCCTGCGTGTGGTGGTCATTCCGGCAAGCGACCCGAAACCGTTGCGCACCACAGTGTCCGGTGCGGATCGTCAGTGGGTGGTCCGGGCAGATCTGCGCGAGTACCGGCGCGGTGGGGTGACGGTGCGCGCCGGTGGCGCGGTGGTCGTCCTTGCGTCCGGCTCGGAATGGGGCGGCTTGTCGCCGGGAGGGCCGATCGAGTTCCGTGCTCGGGTGGAAAAGCCGCGCCGATCCGACCTCACGGTCGTCACGCTGCATGCGCAGGGCGCGCCCACCTCCGCCGGGCCGCTGCCGTGGTGGCAGCGCGCCGCCGATTCGGTGCGCGCCGACTTCGCGGCATCGGCTGAGCGGGCGCTGCCGCCCGACGCCGCTGGACTGCTACCGGCGCTCGTCGTCGGTGACACCTCGATGCTGCCGGATCAGTTGCGTGACGATTTCAAGGTCGCCGGGCTGCAACACCTGACCGTGGTCAGCGGCGCGAATTTCACCATTTTGCTGTCGGTCGTGTTGTTCGCCGTACGCCTGCTGACGCTCGGGCCGCGGGGCGCGACGGCCGTCGCCGCCGCGGCGCTGCTCATGTTCGTCGTCGTCGCCCGGCCGGACCCGAGCGTGCTGCGCGCCGGTGCGATGGGCGCGATCACCCTGCTGGCCGTGCTCACCGGCCGCCGCAAGCAGGCGCTGCCCGCGCTGTGCGCCGCGATCATCGCGCTGCTGGCCCTGTGGCCGGGACTCGCCGTCGACGCCGGGTTCGCGCTGTCGGTCGTCGCGACGGGTGGTCTGATCCTGCTGGCGCCGAGCTGGGCCGATTGGCTGCGGGCCAGGGGATGGTGGCGGGTGCCCGCCGAGACGGTGGCCGTGTCCGCGGGGGCCTTCGTGGTCACGACGCCGATCATGATCGCGCTCACCGGGCGGCTCAGCTTGGTCGCGGTGCTCGCGAACGTGCTGGTCGCCCCGGTCATCGCACCGATCACCGTCGCGGGGGCCGGTGGGGCGGTGCTGTCGATCCTGTGGTCGCCGCCGGCCGACTCGGTGCTGCGCTGCGCGGTTCCGCCACTGTGGTGGTTGCTGTGGGTGGCCCGTCACGCGGCCGCCCTGCCCGGCGCGTCCCTCGCGGTCCCGGGCGGACCGGCGGGCGGGCTGGTCGCGGGTGCCGTCGTGGTCGGCGTGATCGTGGCATTGCGTGCGCGTGCCGCGCGGCGAATCGCCGCCGCGGTCGTGGTCGGGGTGGCGGTGGTCCTGGTTCCGGTACGGCTCTGGCATCCAGGCTGGCCGCCCACCGGCTGGGTCCTCGCGGCGTGCGATGTGGGGCAGGGTGATGGTCTCGCACTGTCGGTCGGTCCCGGCGCCGCCGTGGTCATCGATGTCGGGCCGGATCCGCGTCCGATCCGCACCTGCCTGGATCGGTTGCGCGTTTCGCGAATCCCCCTGCTGATCCTCACCCATCCGCACGCCGACCACATCGACGGGCTCAGCGGCGCGCTGCACGACCGCGCGGTCGACGCGATCGCCGTCGGCATCCACGAACTCGAGGCACTCGCACCGCGGGCTCCATCCGGAGGCGGTGCTCCCGAAGCCGCGCTGGGGTGCGTTCCCGTGCCGACAGCCGCCCCGGCCGCGCATCCCGACGGCTTCACCGGTGCCGTCAAAGGCCATGCGAGCAGCGACCCAGCTTCTCTACCGGAGTGGCGAGGCGCGAATGGCCGTTCGGCGGGTGGTGCCGATCATCCTGGCCGGGTACCGCGACATGCGCCCGGCTGTCGTCCCGGCGAAGACGGGATCGGAAGGCAAGAGCGTTCGGGTGACGCGCGCGCCCCTGGCTCGGGTCTCGCGCAGGTCGCGACCATCGCCAGGAGCGCGGGAGTGCCGCTGCTGGAATTGTCGGCCGGACACGTTCTGAGTTTCGGGTCGATCGAACTCCAGGTGCTCGCGCCAGGCCGGAACGGTCCGCGACCGGTCCCCGGCGCCGAAACCGAGGACGCCAACAACCGGTCGGTGGTCGTCACCGCCCGCACACCCGCGGGCAGGATCCTGCTCACCGGGGATATCGAAGCCTCCGCGCAGCGGGCTCTGATGCATGCCGGGATTCCCATCCAGGCGGAGATCCTCAAACTTCCGCACCATGGATCGCGCACCACCACAAGGGAATTCCTCGACGCCGTGCGCCCGCGGCTGGTGCTGGTCAGCGTCGGCGCGGGCAACGCCTTCGGGCATCCGGCCCCCGCTGTCCTCGCCGACCTGTCCGCCCTCGGCGCGACGGTGGTCCGAACCGACCAGGAAGGCGACATCGTGGTCTCGGGCGGCGGCGGGCAGCTGCGCATGACGAGTTCTCGATGAGCGGCGGACGCCCGGATCGCAGGCGGGATTCGCTCACGTGCACCGCACCGGAACGGCTCGCCACTGGCGCGATGGCGGCAGCCCCGCGATCGGCCACTGTGAAGGAGGCCCGCGGCACCTCGCAGTACTCCGCGTGCGCTCGCCCGGCGCCGGGGTGTACCAGCGCGGGATCTCTTCGGTGCCGGGTCGAGCAGATGAGCTGGCACCCGCCGAGGTTCGCCCTCATCAGGATGCTAGGACAGCCACGATCGCCGATTCGTCTCGCGTGCCGCGACTACCCGTGGCGGGGTGAGGTGTCGGTCATGGATCGTAGGATCGGGCTGTGAACCAGCACGGCGAATGGAGCAAGGCGGCAGAGCCCGCGAGCACGACGCCCTCCGGCAACGGGGAGGCGCTGTCGTGAGCGAGCGGCCCGCGCCGGTGCACTTGGTGCTCGGGGAAGAAGAGTTGCTGATCGAGCGGGCGCTGGCCGCGCTCACCGCGCAGGTCAGGGCACTGGCTGCGGACCCGGACGCGGTGCCGGTCGATCGTTTGCGCGCGGGGGACGCGAGTACCGCGGAGCTGGCCGAACTACTGAGCCCGTCGTTGTTCGCCGAGGACCGGGTGATCATCCTCGAGTCGGCGGCCGAAGCGGGTAAAGACGCGGTCGCGGTGATCACCGAGGCTGCGCAGAGCCCGCCCGATGGCGTGGTGCTCGCCGTCGTGCACTCCGGCGGCGGCCGGGCCAAGGCACTCGCGCCCGCGTTGCAGAAGGCCGGGGCCGTCACCCACGACTGCGCCAAGCTGACCAAGGCCGCCGAGCGCGTCGAGTTCGTGCGTGGCGAGTTCCGCAACGCCGGAGTGCGGGTGTCCGGCGAGGTCGTCCAAGTGGTGCTGGAGGCGGTCGGCTCGGACCTGCGTGAGCTGGCGGCGGCGTGCGGGCAGCTTGCCGCGGACACCGGAGGGAAGATCGACGTGGCGGCCGTGCGCCGCTACTACTCGGGCAAGGCCGAGGTCTCCGGCTTCGACGTGGCCGAACTCGCGGTGGCGGGGGACCGTCCCGGTGCGATGGAGGCGCTGCGCTGGGCGAACGACCGCGGCGTGCCGCACGTGCTGCTCGCCGACGCGCTCGCCGACTCGGTGCACACCATCGCGCGCGTCGGTTCGGTCGGGCGCGGCGACCCGTTCAAGCTGGCCCAGCAGCTCGGTATGCCGCCGTGGAAGGTGAAGAAGGCGCAAGCGCAGGCCCGCAACTGGACCCCCGCGACCATCGGCTCCGCTCTCCAGGTGGTCGCGACCCTCAACGCCGACGTGAAAGGCGGCGCCGCCGACGCCGGCTACGCCTTGGAACACGCCCTCACCCGAATCCTCGACCTGCACGGCGCGGATTGAGCCACGCCCGTTCCGATCGCTCGGCCGGAGCGCATGGCGCATGTCGAGCGGGGCTGGTTGGCATCGTTCGGCTGGAGTGCGCGGCGCATGTCGAGCGGGGTCGGTTCGGATCGTTCGGCTGGAGTGCGCGGCGCATGTCGAGCGGGGTCGGTTCGGATCGTTCGGCCGGAGCGGCGTTCCACCGCGTGCCGTCGATCCGTTCGGTCCGCAGTGGAACGGACGGATCACTGAGCCGTCCGCGCGTCAGCTCACCGAAGACGGGCAGTCTGCGCGAGAACGCGCTTCTATGGATCGCGGATGAGATCGGCTCGAGCATTTTTGGGCTCCGCGGTGATGCTCCCGGCGGGCAGATCACCGGCGTGCGCCGTGGCGACGGCTCCGGCAGCGTGAATGCCCGGCACCTGCAGTGCCTGTGGCGATCCGCGATGTGGTGCACCTCGGCTGGATCCACGTAGACGCCCGTGCCTGCGCAGACCGATGCGGCGGTGCGAGTTTTCCCTCGCACCGCCGCAGAGCGCGCGTCGCTCAGGCGCGCCCTTCGATCTTCAGATCACCGAAGGTGACGCTCTGGGTCATCGGGCGGTTCAGGAACTCGTGCGGGAAGCCGAGGTCCACGGCGCTGGCCTGTTCCAGCCTGGCGAGCTGGGCGGCGTCGAACTCCACCTCGAGCGCGCCGAGGTTGTCCTCCAACTGCGCCGCCGTGCGCGCGCCGATGATCGGCGAGGTGACTCCGGGCTCGCGCAGCGTCCAGGCCAGCGCTACCTGCGAGGGCGTCTTGCCGATCTCGGCCGCGACCTGTTTGACGACGTCGGCGATGGCGAGGCCGCGTTCGGTGAGCGAGCCGTTGGCGGCGGCCACGTTCTTGCGGCTGCCTTCGGGTGAGCCGTCCGCCTGGTGGTCGAGGTCGGCGCGGCTGTACTTGCCGGTGAGCACACCGCTGGCCAGCGGTGACCACGGGATCACGCCGAGGCCCAGCTCCCGCGCCATCGGGATGAGGTCGCGCTCGACGGTCCGCTCGATCAGGCTGTATTCGATCTGCAGCGCGATCAGCGGCGACCAGCCGCGCAGATCGGCGATGGTCTGCATCCGCGCGATCTGCCAGGCGGGCGCGTCGGAGATGCCGACGTAGAGCACTTTGCCCGAGCGGACCAGATCGTCCATGCCGCGCAGGATCTCCTCGACGGGAGTCAGGAAATCCCAGGCGTGCAAGTAGAGCAGGTCGATGTAGTCGGTGTTCAGCCTGCGCAAGCTGGCCTCCACCGAGCCGACCATGCTCTTGCGGTGATTGCCACCGGAATTCGGGTCGCCCTGACGGCGCAGCATGGTGTATTTCGTGGCCAGCACCAGACTTTCGCGGTTGTCCGCAGTGAATTCGCCGAGCAGTTGCTCAGAGGTGCCGTTGGTGTACTGATTGGCCGTATCGATGAAGTTGCCGCCTCGATCGACATAGGTGTCGAAGATCTTGCGGGCCTCGTCCCGGTCCGCGCCCCAGCCCCAATCGGCGCCGAAGGTCATGGTTCCCAGGGACAGGGGCGACACCCGAAGGCCCGATCGGCCGAGCAGCCGGTAGGTGTCGAGGGTGCGAGCTCCGGACATGTCCAGCTCCTTGTGTTTTCGCGATGCCTTGTTGCCGGAAGCCAGTCTTCAGCGTCGTGCGCAGGTCAGTAAGGGAAGTCTCATCCTGGGAAGGCCAGTCCTAGGCAGCCGTAGGATCGACGGTGATGACTGGCACGGTGAACCCCACACAGCGCCGCGACACCAGGTCCGGCGGCGGCAGCCCGCGTGACCAGGCCGGGCCGGGGAGCGGCGCGGAGTCGGCCCAGCGGCGCGACCTCGGCTCCGGTGGCGGCAGCCCGCGCAACCACAGCGGAGCCGGTAGCAGCGCGGATTCGAGCAAGCCCCGCGACCTCGGACCCGGAGGTCGGAACCCGCGCAGTCGAGCGGTGTCCGGTAACGGCGCGGATCGAGTGCAGGAGATGGCCGCCTTCCTGCGGGCCCGCCGGGAGCGGCTGACGCCGGACGATCTCGGCCTGCCGCAGCGCAGGCAGGCGCGCCGGACGCCGGGGCTGCGGCGCGAAGAGGTGGCCGAACTGGCCGGCGTGAGCACCGACTACATCGTGCGGTTGGAGCAGGGGCGGGGCCTGCGGCCGTCGGTGGAGGTGCTGAACGCGCTGGCACGGGCCCTGTGCCTGAACGACGACGAGCGCGCCTACCTGTTCGACCTGGCGCGACAACGGCAGCCCGACAGCGGCAAGCCGAGCACGGCGCCCGCGCCCGCACTGGCCATGCTGGTGCGCGATCTGTCCCCGCTGCCCGCGATGCTGGTCAACCACCGCTACGACATCCTGGCCTGGAATCGGGAGATGGCGGCGTTGATCACCGATTTCGGCGCGCTGCCGGAACGGCAGCGCAACTCCATGTGGCTGTGCCTGCTCGACCCAGGCATGCGGGATTTCTATGTCGAGCGGGAACGCATCATCCGCGAGGGCATCGCCGATCTGCGGGCGGCATGGGCTGCGCATCCGGACGACCGGGCACTGGCCGACCTGATCGCCGAGTTCACCGCCTACAGCGCGGAGTTCGAACAGGCCTGGGCGCGCCACGACGTGCGGGTGCAGGGACGGGGGAACAAGCCGCTGCGGCACCCGGTGGTGGGTCCGCTGGTCGTCAGCTACGAGGTACTCATGCCCGTACAGGATCCCGACCAGCGGATCATCATCTACCGCGCCGCGGACGCGGACTCCCAGGCGGCGCTCGACCGGCTCACCGCCGCGCTCGCCGCGCCGTGACCTGGGGCTATTCCGTGGTGGAACTCAATACCAGTTCGCCGTCGTCGTCCGCGTCCTCGTAGCGGCCTTCCCACTCCTCGTAGGCGGGCACATCCTCGTCCCTGGTGACGATCCACTCCAACGAGTAACCGCCGTCGTCGTCGGGAACCAGCACATTCTCGATCTTGAGTCCGAAGCCGAGCACCTCGGCCGCGCGGATCACGTCGGGCAGATCCTCGGCGCGAACGACCGTCTGATTGGCATACACGGTTACCATGCGCGGAATGGTAGCTGGAACCTCCGACACGGCGCGGGCCGAACGTCGAAACACCAGCTGGAACGGCTTCGGCGCCTCGGTTGCCGTCCGGGCACGACAAAAGCCGCCGTGGTCATCGAGGCCACGACGGCTGCGTCACACCACGAACTCGGTACCGGCGCGCGGTACCGGGTGAATCAGAGCTTGTTGTAGGCCAGCGCCAGGGCCGACTTCTTGTTGGCGGCCTGGTTGGCGTGGATGACGCCCTTCGAGGCGGCCTTGTCCAGCTTCCGGCTGGCGAACTGCAGGCGCGCGGCGGCGGCTTCCTTGTCACCGGCGGCCGCGGCCTCGCGGAAGCTGCGGATGGCGGTGCGCAGCGCGGACTTGACCGACTGGTTGCGCTTGCGCGCTTCCTCGTTGGTGCGGATCCGCTTCAGCTGGGACTTGATGTTGGCCACGCCGGTTCCTCGTGTTCCTGTCTGGTTGGTCTGTCCTGGAAAAGTTCGTCGGGCGCGCGACATACCCGAGGAGAACGGGTAACGCAGCGCCGAAGGTCGAGGGTACCAGTCACCCTTCGGCTCGCGAAATCGACACCCGACCAGCCGCGGCGTCTCCGGGCGACGTCCGAGTCGGCGGGCGCACGGCGCACCGCCGTGCTTCGGAACGCCACCTACGCCACCACGGTATGCGGTCGCGGCACCCGGCAATCTGCCAGCTCCCTGTCTCACGTGACCGTTTAAGCAGGCCGGAGGTGTGACTCGACCGGCATCGAAGTCGTTGTAGAGATCATCCGACTCGCGTAGCGTCCTCCTAGCAACCGTTGCTTTCATGCGGCTGGCTGTCGAAGCGGTACCACGACTCGTCCGAGTGCATGTCTGGAACGCGGAAGGTGGACAGATGTCTCCAACGGCCCAGGAAGTAGTCGAAGAGGCTGTCGAGAACAAGCCGGTGCCCGAGAGCAAGAAGTGGGGCGCGGAGGCGCTCGGCACCTTCGTCCTGGTGATCGGCGGCGTCGGCACCGCGGTGCTGGCGGGGGAGAAGGTCGGTCCGCTCGGCATCGCGCTGGGCTTCGGTCTGTCGCTGATGTTTCTCGTGTACTCGATCGGGCCGATCTCGGGCTGCCACGTCAATCCGGCGGTCACCGTGGGACATCTGTTGCTCGGCCGGCTCAGCGGCGTGTCCGCGGCGGGGTATGTGATCTCCCAGCTCATCGGCGGGCTCCTGGCCGGTCTGGTGTTGTTCGCGCTGGCCAAGAACCTGCCGTCGTACGACCGGTCCGTCGACGGCCTCGGGGCGAACGGATGGGGCAAGCACAGTCCGTCGGCGATCCGCGGGCCGCTGGGGGAGGTGGTGGTGCAGAACGGTTTCGGCATCGCCGCCATGATCATCGTCGAGGTCATGCTCACGGCGCTGCTGGTCTTCGTGGTGCTGTCGTCCACCGACCAGCTCTCCGACGTGCCGCTGGCCGGTCTGTCCATCGGCGTGACGCTGGCGGTGATCCACCTGGTGTCGATCCCGGTGGACAACACCTCGGTCAACCCGGCCCGCAGCCTCGCCGTGGCGCCCTATCAGCACGGCGCGATGGGGCAGGTCTGGGCGTTCATCGTCTTCCCGCTGATCGGCGGCGCGCTCGGCGCGCTGCTGTACGGACTGCTGTTCGGCCGTTCCCGGGACATGATCTCCTGAACGAACGCGTCCCGCGGCGGTCAGCTCGCGGCGCGCTCCTGCGGTGCGGTGCACACCAAGGTGACCAGCGCCGGGATGGGGAACAGCAGCAGGAAGAGGTTGGGCACCCACCACACAGGGCTGAAATCACCGCGCAGCGTCCAGAACGCGATGGCTTGCAACCCCGCCACGCTGGTCAGGGTCAGCGACACGGTCATCAGGGTGCGTCGACCGGGCGAGCGGCACAGGCAGGCCAAGCCGGTGGCGCTCGCGGCCAGGTCGAGCACGACGAACGAATAGTTCCAGTCGCTGATGATCGGGTCGGTGTAATCCTTGTACGCCCATTCTGGCGGGATCACGTGGGCGAACGCGATCGCCCAGTAGAGCAGGAAACCGACGTCGGTGATCAGCATGGCGATCTTGGTCGGCCCGAGCACGCGCGACATCGGCGGTCAGTGCCAGGAGTATTCGGCGCAGAGCCGGTGGGCGACCAGATCGAAGGTTTTGCGGGGCAGGATCGCGCCCTCGCGGCGGATGCCCGCCTCCGGTACGTCGAGCACCCGGTCGAGCCGTACCCAGCTGGGCCGGTTGTCGTGGTCCCAGGACCCGCTGCCGATCCCGATCCAGTTGCGGTCGTACGCCCGTTCGGGATTCGACGACAGCATCAGGCCCAGCAGCGTGCGCCGGTCCCGGCCCACCACCAGCACCGGCCGGTCCTTGCCGTTGCTCGGGTCCTCTTCGAACGGCACCCAGGTCCAGACGATCTCCCCGGGGTCGGCCCGCCCGTCCAGTTGCGGCGAGTAGACGATCTGCCGCGCCCGCTCGGCGGTCGGCACCGGCGTGGACGCGGCGGGCCGCACCGCGACACCGGTGGCGGTGCGCCGCTGGGCCAGCGACCCCACCAGCCGGTCGACCAACCGGGGACCCTGCTGCTTGACGATCTTGGGCCCCTGTTGCTTAGCGATGAGACCGATCTGCTTGCCGAGAGAGTTCCAACTTCGGGCCATCTCAGGAGGATAACGGCGCACCTGCCGCTTATCACCCGCGTGGGATTCGTTGTGTCGCGGGGGCCATTCGTCCGCGAGCGAGCTATGGAAGCGGATGTGCCCGCCGATCCGGGACCGATCGGACATGTCCGGCTCCCTGCCCGCCGGCAAGGTGCGCCGAGGCCGAGCGTGATGATCGCAGCGGAGGACGGCGCAGCGCGCCCGAAGCATCCGCAGCTCGACCACACTCTCGACCCGCCAGGGTGCGAGTCTTACGAGCACCGTTCGCGGCCCGTCTCGCGTCCGAGTGACCGAAGCGCATGCGACGCAGTCGCGAGTCTCGGTCGCTCGGACGCGAGACTCCCCGGGGCCGCGGACACGCAGCGCCGAAGGCGCTGCAAAAACCAACACAGCACCATGGGACGATAGACGGCAGTTTGCCGATACCCATGAGGAGTGGAGTGCCCGCCAGCTTCGCCGACACGACGTTCACCGATCCTGCCCGGATCCGGAACTTCTGCATCATCGCGCACATCGACCACGGCAAGTCGACGCTGGCCGACCGGATGCTGCAACTGACCGGTGTGGTCGAGGAGCGGCAGATGCGTGCGCAGTATCTGGACCGGATGGACATCGAGCGTGAGCGCGGGATCACCATCAAGGCCCAGAACGTGCGGCTGCCCTGGACGCCTCGGACGGGCGACCACGCGGGCACCGATTTCGTGCTGCACCTCATCGACACGCCCGGCCACGTCGACTTCACCTACGAGGTGTCGCGGGCACTGGAGGCGTGCGAGGGCGCGATCCTGCTGGTCGACGCCGCGCAGGGTATCGAGGCGCAGACGCTGGCCAACCTGTACCTGGCGCTGGACAAGGATCTGACGGTCATCCCGGTGCTGAACAAGATCGACCTGCCCGCCGCCGACCCGGAGCGCTACGCCGCCGAACTGGCGCACATCGTCGGCTGCGACCCGTCGGACGTGCTGCGCGTCTCCGGCAAGACCGGCGAGGGTGTGGCCGATCTGCTGGACCAGGTGATCGCCCAGGTGCCGCCGCCGGTCGGTGAGGCGGACGCGCCGGCCCGCGCGATGATCTTCGACTCGGTCTACGACACCTACCGCGGCGTGGTCACCTATGTCCGCGTGGTGGACGGCAAGCTGACCCCGCGCGAGAAGATCAAGATGATGTCCACCGGCGCCACCCATGAGCTGCTGGAGATCGGCATCGTCTCGCCCGAGCCGAAACCGACCCAGGGGCTCGGCGTCGGCGAGGTCGGCTACCTGATCACCGGCGTGAAGGACGTGCGCCAGTCCAAGGTCGGCGACACGGTGACCGGTGCGCGCGGCGGCGCGAGCGAACCGCTCACCGGATATCGCGAGCCGCGCCCGATGGTGTACTCCGGCCTGTACCCGGTGGACGGCTCCGACTATCCCGACCTGCGCGACGCGTTGGAGAAGTTGCAGCTCAACGATGCCGCCCTGACCTACACGCCGGAGACGTCGGTCGCGCTCGGGTTCGGCTTCCGCTGCGGCTTCCTCGGCCTGCTGCACATGGAGATCACGCGCGAACGCCTGCAGCGCGAGTTCGACCTCGACCTGATCTCCACCGCCCCGAACGTGGTGTACCGGGTGGAGATGGAGGACGGCGCCGAGCACGTCGTCACCAATCCCTCGTACTGGCCGGAGGGCAAGGTCCGCAAGGTCTACGAGCCGGTGGTGAAGTGCACCATCATCGCGCCGAGCGAGTTCATCGGCTCGATCATGGAGCTGTGCCAGTCCCGCCGCGGCGAGCTCGGCGGCATGGACTACCTGTCGGAGACCCGCGTCGAGCTGCGCTACACCATGCCGATGGCGGAGATCATCTTCGACTTCTTCGACTCGTTGAAATCGCGCACCCGCGGTTACGCGAGCCTGGACTACGAGGAGGCGGGCGAGCAGGAGTCGCAGCTGGTGAAGGTGGACATCCTGTTGCAGGGCGAGGCGGTGGACGCGTTCAGCGCGATCGTGCACCGCGACGCCGCCCAGGCCTACGGCCACAAGATGACCACCAAGCTGCGCGAGCTGATCCCGCGTCAGCAGTTCGAGGTGCCCATCCAGGCCGCGATCGGGTCGAAGATCATCGCCCGCGAGAACATCCGCGCCATCCGCAAGGACGTGCTGGCCAAGTGCTACGGCGGTGACATCAGCCGCAAGCGCAAGCTGCTGGAGAAGCAGAAGGAAGGCAAGAAGCGGATGAAGACGATCGGCCGCGTCGACGTCCCGCAGGAAGCCTTCGTGGCCGCGCTGTCCTCGGACGCCGCGTCGGACAAGCCGAAGGACAAGAAGTAGGGGTCAGCCCGCCGCGCGCAGCCGCACGCGCAGGCGGGCGCCGCCCAGCGGACTTCTGTCGAGTTCGGCTGTGCCGGAGTGGAGTTCGGCCTGCTGGCGGACCAGGGCGAGGCCGAGGCCGGAACCGGGGGAGCCGGGGCCTTTGACGAACCGGTCGAAGGCGTCGCCGCGCAACGCCTGTGGAATGCCGCGACCGTCGTCGTCCACGGTGATCTCCACCGTGTCCCGCGGGCCGGAGCGTGCGCTGACGGTGACGGTCGCGGCTTCGCCGTGCTGCACGGCGTTGGCGACGGCATTGGTGACGACGAGCATGACCCCGCCCGGCAGTCCGGTCATCGTGATCGGCGCGCATTCGGCGAGTTCCACCCGTACCCCCGGATGCCTGCGCCGCGCGTCGTGCACCGCCCGGTCCAGGGTGTCGCAGAGGTCGAACGGCTCGAAGACGTCCGGTTCGGTGAGTTCGCCGACCGCGAGACGTTCCAGGTCGGTCAGCGTGTTCTCGATCTGCCGTTCGGCCAGGAGGATCTCGGACAGGATCGCGCCGCGCTGCTGTTCGGGAATCTTTTTGGTGGCCAATACTTGCAGGTCGGTGCGCAGCGCGGTGAGCGGCGTGCGCAACTCGTGCGCGCAGACCGCGGCGAAGTCGCGCGCGCCGGTCAGCGCCCGCTGGGTGGCACGGTGGGCGGCTTCCAGCCGGGCGAGCATGCGGGTGATCGCGTCGGAGAGTTCCTCGGCTTCCCGCGCGCCGCGCCCGGACAGCGGCGGCAGTTCCTCCAGGGTGTCGATACGGTGGGTGGCGTCGGCCAGACGACGTAGCGGGCGTGCGGCGAAGCCGGCGAGGAACCAGCCGAGCAGGGCGGCCAGCAACGCGCCCGCCACGCCGATGCCGAGTCCGACGCGCTGGCTGCGATGAATGGCCGCCTCCACCACGTCGCGGTCGGGATCGAGCGCGACCAGCACGCCGGGCAGCCCGTCGACCCGGGCGATCGCCGCGTCGGCGGGCCTGCCGGCGTCCACGGGCGCCTGCTCGGGGGACAACGTGGCCGCGGACGGCGGAACCGGTTGCGCGGGAGCGGCTTCGCGCGGCCCGGCGACCCGCACCGCCATCGACGACACGGTCTCGTCCAGCTGACGCTCACCGGTGGCGCCGAGCAGGGCGGCGAAGGTGATCGTCAAGGTGAGCGCGACCAGTGCCGCGACCACCCCCGACACGACCGCTACCCGCGTGCGCAGCGACGGCGATCCGCTCATGGTTCCTCCCGGAGGACGAAGCCGACGCCGCGCACGGTGTGGATCACCCGGGGTACGCCGTCCGCTTCCAGCTTGCGTCGCAGGTAGCTGACGAACACGTCGACGACATTGGTGTCGGTGGGAAAGTCGTAGCCCCACACGGCGGACAGGATCTGCTCGCGGTCGAGCACGACCCCGATGTGCTCGGCGAGCAGGGCGAGCACATCGAATTCCCGTTTGGTCAGCTCCACCGGCCCGCCCGCGACCAGCACCCGGCGTCCGGCGGGGTCGATCCGCACCTGCCCGACCGTGCGCGCCCGGTCGGGGCGGTCCACCGGTCGGCGCCTGCGCCGCAGCAGCGCGTTCAACCGGGCGACCAGCTCGCCCAGATCGAACGGCTTGGTGAGGTAGTCGTCGGCTCCGCGTTCCAGGCAGGCGATCCGGTCGCTGACCGCGGTGCGGGCGCTGAGCACACAGATCGGGATGTCGTTGCCCATCGCCCGCAGCGCGGTGACCACGCCGACGCCGTCCAGCTCGGGCAGGTTGACGTCGAGCACCATCGCGTCGGGCGTGGCGGTGCGGACCATGCTCAGCGCCGCGGCGCCGTCGGCCGCGGTGACGACCTCGAAATCGGAGAGTTCCAGTCCCCGCCGCAGCGACGCGAGCACGCGAACCTCGTCGTCCACGACCAGGATTCGGTGTCCGGCCATGGGGTCAATCTAATCCCACAATCTGAGATCGCGACGGTGGCTGCGGGTGTAGGCGCGAAATGGCCCGATACCGGGCGGTGAACCCGAGCAACGCGGCGGCGGAAGATTCGCGGGTCAGGCGGCGCCCGGCAGGCCACCGCCCGGCTGGGCAGTGACGCGATGCGCCGGACCGAAAAGTGAGGCATTGACCACGGC
Source organism: Nocardia sp. NPDC003726 (assembly GCF_053586955.1). NCBI lineage: Bacteria > Bacillati > Actinomycetota > Actinomycetes > Mycobacteriales > Nocardiaceae > Nocardia > Nocardia sp. NPDC003726. The sequence continues at coordinate 390,517 of NZ_JBSFNF010000002.1, forward strand.
GAAATCATGTAACGGACGTGCACCCGCCGACGGGCCCTGGCGTAGCCGAAAAGTGGCGCAGCGGGAGTCGACCGGGTTCGGCAGCCGTCCGGTTAATGCGTCCGCTCCCTGCACGTCCGTATCGCCGAACGGCTGGTTTGTCGAGTCCGACGGTGGAAAGCGTGACTTCGGCACTCCGCCGGCAACCTTTACAGCTCCATCAGTTCCGCTGCCGTGTGCTCGGCACGTGCTCGATCAGGCCAGGTGGCGGTGCCTATTCGAGACTGCGTGCGGTCCGGACAGCCGCCGGAAATAGGGCTTCCGATCCGGTAATCCGGATGGCAGGGTTGTGTTGCCCACCACAGTCGCGTTGTCTCCAGACCTGGAGAATGTGACAGGTTGGTATTCCCGAAATACTGTTGGGTGATCTTCACTTGCTCGGACCGGCGCGGTGAGGATGCTGGACGAACCGAGAGTGGAGCTTCTATGACGCGGGATCTGCCCTTCGACGACGACACCGAAGGCGCCGAGCGCGCGGGCGACACCGCCTACCGTGTGGCCACCGGCGTCGCGCGGGTCGCGCGGGCGGGCGCCTATGTCACCGGCGGGGCGCTGGTGGCCGCCAACGGCGGCGGCGTTCCCGCACAGCCCGGCGAATCCCGTCTCGACAGCTGGCACACCGGCTGGGCGCACAGCACCGATCCCGATCCGGACCAACCGAGCCCGGTGATCACCTTCCCCGACCCGGTCGTCGAGCCGGCGCCGTTCTCCTCGCACGGCTCCAACGTTCCGGTGGCGCACGGCAATCCGGCTCCCAATCCGGTCGGCCCCGCGCCCGGGTTCGCCCTGCCGGGCGCGGACTCCGCGCCATCGCTGCCCACGCTCGGCGGGGAGTACAGCGGAACCGACGCGGGCATGCCGTTGCCGACGCTGCCCGGCGAGTCCGGGGCGCATGGGATGCAACTGCCCGGACACTCCGGCGGCGGCGTCCCGAGGCTCGGCGGCATTCCCGGCGTGGACGAGGAGGCCGGCAGCGGACTGTCCATTCCGGGGACCGAGGGCCACGGATCCCACGGTTTCTCGCTGCCCGGCGTCCGGTCCGACGCCGTGAGTGAATCCGACGCACCCGGCGGGCACGGGTTCGGACTGCCCGGCCACGGGCTCGGCCAGGCCGGGCACGGCTTCGGCCTGCCCGGCGCGAACGGCTTCGTCGCGCCCGGCTCCACCGTCTTCGACCTGCCCGGCAGCGGCGGCGCGAGTGCGGCGCACGCGGCGGGCGATCCGTTCGACGGTGTCGGTCAGGGCGGCGATCTCGGGATGTTCGTCGGCACCCAGTGGTCGGTCGATTTCGGGCTCGGCCCGAACGGGATCTACTTCACCTCCGAGATGAAGGTGGACGTCGGGGTCGGGCACGTCGGCGACCAGCTCGACGAGTACACCGACTGGCTGGCCGACGGCATCCATGTGCCGGACGGCACCGACAGCGCGGCCGCGCAGCCGAACGCGTTGAGCAACGGCCCCTCCGGGCTGCTCGGCGGGCTCACGTCGTCGGGAGCGTCCGCCACGCAATCGTCGGCGGCGTCCGGCGTGGCGCAGTCCGCGCCTGCCGCGGGCGCGCCCGCGGCAACGAGCGTCGCGCAGCCGCTGGCCGCCTCGGCGCCGGTCGCTCCCGCGGCAGCGGTCGCGCCGGTCGCGCCGGTGGCCCCTGCCGCCGCGGTGCCCGCGCCCGCGCCTGCCGCGGTCGCGGCGGCGCCGGTGGTCGCGGCCACCCCGTTGCAGACCACGATCCAGCCCGACGCCGCCTCCACTCCGATCGCGAATGTGATCGCCGCGCCGGAGGGCCCGTCCGTGCTGACCGCTCCCGCCGCGACCGTCCCCGCGTTGTTCGACGCGATTCGGCCGACGCCCGCGGTGAAACCCGCCCCGGTCACCGACCCGCAGCCGTCGCACCCGACGCAGTCGCCCGCGTCGAGCGTCACCGCGCCCACCACGATCGTCAAGACCACGCCGACGCCGACCGTTCCCGGCGACGTCACCACCCCGTCCGTGCCGAAGACGCCGGATCAGGACGTCACGAAGCTCCCCGGCGCCACCACGGTGCCGCACGGCGGCGTCACCACCGCGCCGGACGTGCCCACCACCAAGGTCCCGACGGTCACCCAGACCCCGGCGCCCACGCACGCGCCGACCACCCCGGACGACGACGTGACCACGCCGGGTGGCGTCACCGGACGGCCGAGCACCGGTGGCACGTCGAACAGCACGCATCCCACCAACGACGTACCGACCCACGAATTGCCCACCGGTGACGTGCCGACGGTGAGCAGGCCGTCGCAGCCGACATACGACGCGCCGGACCCCACCTACAGCGCCCCCGCGCAGGCGCCCACCATCGAGCCGCACGCCCCGTCCGCGCCGACGTACACCGCCCCCGTGCCCACCCAGGCGCCGATCAAGCCGCAGGTGATCGACCCCAAGCCGCACGGCATCTCGGCGCCGCTGGCGCTCGACCACCCCGCCGATTCCGCTTACCCGGTCGCCGACTACACCTACGACCACTCCACACTGGCGTTGTCCTCCGGGGGCAGCCTCTCGGGCGCCCTGTTACCGGAGTCGGGCATAGTGGATACGCACCACTATGCGTCCGATGTCTCGGACATCTCCCTGCTCTAGCAGGGCCGCGGAGGTTCCGACGACCGCGGAGTGGCCGCAGGGGGTACCGGAACGAAAGTCACCGAGAAGTAAGGAGGAGGGTTGTCTGCCGCTGCCGGGCTGAAGGCCGCGACCGTGAAACACCCGGACGCGATGGCCCCGCTCATTCGGATTCTCGACGAGCTGCGGGAGACGGCCCGATCCTCCGGACGCGACGACCTGGGCAGCAGGCTGGGCATGGTCCGTGCCAGGGTGAGCGATCCCCGGGTGCGGCTCGTGGTCGTCGGTCCTCCGAAGAACGGCATGAGCACGCTGGTCAACAGCCTGGTCGGCGCCTCGGTCAGCGCGACGAACAGCGATCTGAGCGTCCCGGTGATCGTCGAGTACGGGCCGGAGCCGACCGCGACGCTGGTGCGGCAGACCGAGTACGGCCGTACCGAACGTCAGTCGGTCGACCCGCTGGATCCCGGCCCGGCGCTGGCTGCCCAGGGTGTGGTCCGCGCCGAGTTCACCCAGCCGAGCCCGTTGCTCGCCGACGGTGTCGTGGTCATGGACGCGCCCGGTGCGCTGGGCGACAATCGCACCACCTGGTCGATGATCGCCGCGGCCGACGCCGTGCTCTACGTCGGCGACGCGGGCGCCGAGCTGACCGTGGAGCAGATCGCCGAGTTGCAGCGCATCCAGCAGATCTGCCCGACCGTGATCTGCGTGCTGAACAAGATCGACCTGTTTCCGCACTGGTCGCACACTCAGCAGCGCAACCGGGAACTGCTCGACTCGGCGGGCCTCGGCTTCGCGGTGGCCCCGGTCTCCGCGGAACTGCACCGGCAGGCCGGATCGACCGGCGACTACCAGCGCGACATCGAATCCGGCGTGCCGCAGCTGATCGACCATCTGCGCGACTACGTGGTGGCTCGCGCGGACGCGGTGGCGCTGGAAGCCGCGGTCGGTGACATCCGCCTGGTCTGCGATCACCTCGCGCTGACCCTGCGCACCGAGGTCGAGGCGCTGCGCGACCCCCGCCGCCGCGCCGAGATCACCGACCAGCTCGCCCGCGCGCGCGACGAAGCCGACCAGCTGCGCCAGCGCACCGCGAACTGGCAGGTCACGCTGGTCGACGGCGCGACGGAGCTGATGGCCGACATCGAGCACGACCTGCGCCACCGGCTGCGCAGCCTGATCCGCGACGCCGAGGCCGAGATCGCCCAGACCGATCCCGCGCGCCGCTGGAAGGAATTCGGCGCCGATCTGGACGCGCGCATCTGCGAGGCGGTCGAGGAGAACTTCGCCGTGGCGCACTACCGCTCGATGGAGCTGTGCGAGCAGGTGGCCGCCAAGTTCCCGGCCGACAACCGCACGCCGCCCCTGCCGGACCTGCGCTTGGCCGACCCCGGTGAGGTGCTCGAAGCGGTGCAGCCGCTGGAGCCGCTGGAAAGCGCGCAGGCCGGGGTGACCCAGCAGTTCCTGACCGGTCTGCGCGGTTCCTACGGCGGCATCCTGATGGTCGGTCTGGCCACGAGCCTGCTCGGCATGTCGCTGGTGAACTGGTATTCGGCGGGTGCGGGCGTGCTGCTGGGCGTGAACGCGCTGTGGGACGACCGCAAGAACCGCAAGCTGCGCCGCAGGGCCGAGGCCAAGGTGGCGGTGGCCCGCCTGATGGACGACGTGATCTTCCAGGTCGGCAAGGAGTCGCGCAACCGCTTGCGCGCCGTGCAGCGGGTGCTGCGCGACCACTTCACCGACATCGCGACCGAGGTCTCGCGCGCCGCGGACGAGGCGCTGCGCTCGGCCGAGGAGAACTACGGGAAATACGGCGACCGCAGGCCGGAGCGGATCGCCGACCTCGAGGCGCAGCTCGGCAAAGTGCGCGTGCTGCGCGAGGAGGCCGACGGCCTCCTTCCCGCGTAGGCGGGTCCCCCGGTCAGACCGGATGACCCTGCGGCGTGTGCGCGGGCTGGAAGCGGCCCGCGTGCTGGGAATTCTCGGCACGGATCACGTGGGTCACGGCGTTGATCAGCGCCAGATGGGTGAACGCCTGGGGGAAGTTGCCGAGGTGGCGTCCACTGCGCGGATCGATCTCCTCGGCGTACAACCGCAGCGGGCTGGCGAAGCCGAGCAGGCGCTCGCACAAATGCCGCGCCCGCTGGATCTCCCCGATCTCCACCAGCGCGGAGACCAGCCAGAACGAGCAGATGGTGAAGGCGCCCTCGGTACCGCTCAAGCCGTCGTCGGTGGTCTCGGTCCGGTAGCGCAGCACCAAGCCGTTCTCGGTGAGCCGGTCGGCGATGGCCAGCACCGTGGCGCGCACGCGGTCGTCCTCGGGCGGCAGGAAGCGGGTGAGCACCACCAGCAGCAGTGAGGCGTCCAGCGTGTCGCCGCCGTAGACCTGCGTGAACACGCCTTCGGAGGTGACGCCGTTGGCCAGGACGTCGGCCTTGATCTCCTCCGCGATCGCGTACCACTCTTCTGCGTGCTCGTACTGACCGTGCAGTTCGGCGAGTTTCGCGCCGCGGTCCAGCGCCACCCAGCACATCACCTTGGATGAGGTGAAGTGCTGCGGCTCGCCGCGCACCTCCCAGATGCCGCGGTCGGGCTCCTTCCAGTGCTCGATGGCGGCGCGCACCTGGCGGACCAGCAGCGGCCACAGCGTCTCCGGCACCTGCTGGCGCGACTTCACGTGCAGGTACACCGCGTCGAGCATGGTGCCCCAGATGTCGTGCTGGTCCTGGTTGTAGGCGTTGTTGCCGATGCGCACCGGACGGGACTGGTCGTAGCCGCCGAAGTGATCGAGGATGATCTCGTCGAGCTGCCGCTCGCCCCCGATGCCGTAGAGCACTTGCAGGGGAACGGGCTCGCCGTCCTCACCGGTCGTCGCGTCGTTGAGGAAGGCGAAGAAGTCGTCGGCCTCCCGGTCCAGGCCGAGTGTGTACAGACCCCACAGCGCGAAGCTGGCGTCTCGCACCCAGGTGTAGCGGTAATCCCAATTGCGTTCTCCGCCAGGACTTTCCGGGAGAGAGGTGGTGGCGGCGGCCATCAGCGCGCCGGTCGGCGCGTAGGTGAGGCCCTTGAGGGTGAGCGCGCTGCGCTGCAGATAGTTGCGCCACGGGTGATCGGGGAACTTGCCGAGCGTGATCCACTGGCGCCAGCATTCGGTGGTCTGCCACATCTTCTCGGCGGCCTCGTCGAAGGTGCGCGGCGCGGGCAGTTCCGACCAGGTGAGCGCGACGAAGACCTCGTCGCCCTCCTTCATCCTGGTACGGGCGCGCGCCTCGCGGCCCTCGAGCCCCAGACGCAGATCGGTGGTGAGCACCAGGGTGGGCCCGGCGCTGGGATCGTCGCCGCGCACCGCGGTCGCCTCCTCGTACACCTTGCCGGTGTACTCCCAGCGGGCGCTGGCCCGGTGGTAGTCGAACGCGGGCTCGCAGCTCACCTCCAGCTCCACGGTGCCGTTCACGCATTTCACCGTGCGCAGCAGCAAGTGCTCGGCATCCCAGTCCATCGGGGTGCGCCGGTGGGTCTTGCTGCGTTGATCGTTGTTGTGCCAGCGGCCGAGCACCAGCGCGTCGCGCACGACCAGCCAGCCGGTGCCGGTCTGCCAGGTGGTCTCCAGGATCATCCCGCCGGGCAGGTAGCGGCGGGCGGCGGGCACGTTGACGCCGTACGGCCCGACCCGGAAGTGCCCCGCGCTGCGGTCGAGCAGCGCCCCGAAGATGCTCGGCGAATCCGGTCGCGGCACGCACATCCATTCCACCGCGCCGTTGCTGGCGACCAGGCAGCTGGTCTCGCAGTCGGACAGGAACGCGTAGTCATCGATCGGCGGGTAGGCGCCGCGGCGATGTGTTTCGGCCAGGTTGGTCGGCAGGCCGTCGGAGTCGTTGAGGGTGAGGTCATCGGTGGACGCCATACCCCATCTTCGGGCCGATGGGCGTCCGTCGTCCACCGCCCGCTTCCCCGGTCGGCCGATGTGACCGACGGTCTCGTGGAGCCGGCCGGCGTACCGACTAGGCTGGAGCCGTGCATCGCATCGCAGGGTGGTGGGACGGCTTCGAGCTGTGGGTGGCGGGACTCCCGTTCATCCCGCAGTTCCTCGTCGTGCTCGTGGGCATGGTCCCGATCAGTTTCGCCATCGCCTACGGGCTCGATCGCGTGCTGCGTGCGGTGCTGCGCATCCTGGATCGCCGCTACGGCGCCCGTCCCGCGCCGGTGCGGCCCGCTCCGGCAGGCGCGCCGGTGCTGGAACCCGAGCCGGTCGCCGAGGTGCGCACCCCCGTGCAGAGCGGGGCGCGCTGATGCCTCGTTCCCGGGTGCAGCTCGCCCTCATCGCCCTGCTCGTGCTGATCGTCGTCGCCTGGTTGCTCACCCGCTGACGGTCGGTTGCCGCCGCCGCGCCAGTCGCCGGACCGCTTGCCGAGTTCGGCGACGGAGTCATCGACCTCGTGGGCGGCGGTTTCGCCGCCGCGCCGACATCCCGGCCCAGCGTGCGCACGGTGCGGATGAACGGGTCCTCGGACTGGTCGACGTTCGTGCGGTAGGTGCATTTCGTCGGTGATCCGGGTGGCGCGATCCTGGTCACGCGCGGGTAGTCGCCCACGAGCGCGCGGTCGTAGTCGCCGCTCTGGATCCGGCGGCGCAGTGCGGTCGCGCGCGGCAACGGAGAACGGAGTGTGTGCAGCACCACGTCGAACCCCGCCAGTGACCGCGAGGTAACCAGAGCGGTGCGGCCGGCGGGGTGCTCCCACGTGCGCGTGCTGATGCCGGGAAATGCCGTTCGGACGCGATCCGGACTGCTGGTCATCGGATGAAACCGCCCTCTTCCTGGGCTCTTCGATTCGAACTCCGCCTTGTGCTCTGCTACAGTCTGCCCGTGTCTTCGAGCGCAGTCCCGCAGGTCCGCCATGAATTGGCGTTGATTGCTGTCGGTGACCTCGCGGTCGCGGACGTCTACTGTCGCTGATCGGCGACCGGGCACGTCCGCGTCTCGTTTGTCCGCAGACTGGCGCGCTTCTCGCAGATGTGCTTTTCGCTTCCCCGACGGCCCGTTGTGGCCGCTAGTCGCGCCGCTGCCGTATCAGTCGATCGGCGGGTCTGCTGCTTCGAAAAGATGGTCGCCGCCACCGATGTGTTACCGGAGAAATGGCGGTCCGCAAGAAAGGTCCACCCCGATGGCTCGCAAATCCTGGCTTTCGCCGCGCCGACGCTACAGCGCCGTTGCCCTAGCCGCCCTAGCGGCGGTCGCGCTGACCGCGTGCGGCGGCGGAGCCAGCGACACGGTCGGGGGAAACGCTTCCGACGGCAGCGGCGGCACCCTGAACCTCTACGCCTACGCCGTACCGAAGCCCGGTTTCGACAAGGTGATCCCCGAGTTCAACAAGACCGAGCAGGGCAAGGGCGTCCAGATCCAGCAGTCCTACGGCGCCTCCGGTGACCAGTCCCGCAAGGTGAAGGACGGCGCCGAGGCCGACGTCGTGAACTTCTCGGTCGAGCCGGACATCACCCGCCTGGTCGACGCCGGGCTGGTCGACGCGAGCTGGAACGCCGACGCCACCAAGGGCGTGCCGTTCGGTTCGGTGGTCGCGATCGTCGTGCGCAAGGGCAATCCCAAGGGCATCAAGGACTGGGACGACCTGCTGAAGCCGGGCGTCGAGGTGGTCACCCCGAACCCGTTCAGCTCCGGTTCGGCCAAGTGGAACCTGCTCGCGCCGTACGCGGCCAAGAGCGACGGCGGCAAGAACCCGCAGGCGGGCCTGGACTACCTGAGCAAGCTGGTGTCCAAGGAGCACGTGAAGGTGCAGCCGAAGTCCGGCCGCGAGGCGACCGAGACCTTCCTGCAGGGCACCGGCGACGTTCTGCTGAGCTACGAGAACGAGGCGATCTTCTCCGAGCGCAACGGCGATCCGATCGAGCACTTCGTCCCGCCGGTCACGTTCAAGATCGAGAACCCGGTCGCGGTGCTGAAGAACAGCAAGAACGCGCAGAAGGCCGTCGCCTTCCGCGACTTCCTGTTCACCGCGGAGGGGCAGAAGGCATGGGCCGCCGCCGGTTTCCGCCCGGTCGATCCGAAGGTCGCCGCCGATCACGCCACGGACTTCCCGACTCCGCAGAAGCTGTGGACCATCGCCGACCTCGGCGGCTGGAAGACCGTGGACAAGGAACTGTTCACCCCGAACACCGGCTCGGTAGCGGTGATCTATGACCAAGCGACCAAGTGACCGGGTGACCCCCGTTACACGGGATACTGGACGACTGTGACTACGAGCAGTAACGCCGGGACCGCGCAGGCGGCGGCTCCCGGCGTCTCCGAACCCGCGCGCAAGGAACGCCGCAGGAACTGGTCGTGGCTGCGCGTGACCGGCTCGGTGGGTCCGCTCGGCATCGCCACCGCGGTGCTGTGGCTGAGCATCATCGTGCTGCTGCCGCTGGCGGCGCTCACCGTCACCAGCTTCGAGGACGGATGGTCCGGTTTCTGGGACGCCGTCACCGCGCCCGCCGCGCTGGACTCGCTGCGCATCACCGTGCTGGTCTCGGTGGTGGTCGCGGTGGTCAACGTGGTGATGGGCACGCTGATCGCCTGGGTGCTGGTCCGCGACCGGTTTCCCGGCAAAGGCGTGGTCAACGCGCTGATCGACCTGCCGTTCGCGCTGCCGACCATCGTCGCCAGCATCGTGCTGCTGTCGCTGTACGGTCCGCAGAGCCCGATCGACGTGCACCTCAACGCCACCCAGCCGGGCCTGGTGGTGGCGCTGGCGTTCGTCACGCTGCCGTTCGTGGTGCGTTCGGTGCAGCCGGTGCTGATCGAGGCCGACCGCGAGGTGGAGCAGGCCGCGCTCTCGCTGGGCGCGAACAACTGGACCACTTTCCGCAGGATCGTGCTGCCCGCCCTGACACCCGCGATCATCAGCGGCGGCGGTCTGGCCTTCGCCCGCGCGATCGGCGAATACGGTTCGGTGGTGCTGATCGGGGGCGCGATCCCGCGCAAGACCGAGATGGCCTCCCAGTACATTCAGAAGCAGATCGAGATCGATCGGCCGGTGAACGCGGCGGCCGTTTCGGTCGCGCTGCTGGCCATCTCGTTCGCGACGCTGCTGGCGCTGCGGTTGCTCGCCGAACGCAGCGCGCGCAAGGAGCAGGCGACCCGATGAGAAACAATCGCGCAGCGCTCCCCGGGTCGCCGGGGCGCGGGCTTTCCCCCGGGACGGAGCAGGGCAGATGAAACTGCATCCGCTGACCCGCATCTCGTTGCGGACAGTGGCGCTGGGCTACTTGTTCGTGCTGCTGGTCCTGCCGCTGATCATCATCCTGTGGCGCACGTTCGAGCGGGGGATCGGTGCGTTCGTCGACTCGATCACCACGCCCGCGGCGATCTCGGCGTTCCAGCTGTCCATCCTGATCGTCGCGATCACCGTCCCGGTGAACGTGATCTTCGGCATCGTGACGGCGCTCGCGCTGGTGCGCGGAAAGTTCCCCGGACGCAACCTGGTTCAGGGCATCGTCGACCTGCCGTTCGCGGTCTCGCCCGTGGTGGTCGGCGTCTCGCTGATCCTGCTCTGGGGCGCGGGCGGCTGGTTCGGCGGCCTGGAAGACCTGGGCTTCAAGGTCATCTTCAACCTACCCGGCATGGTGATCGCCACCATTTTCGTCACGCTGCCGTTCGTGGTGCGCGAGGTCGAGCCGGTGCTGCACGAGATCGGCGACGACCAGGAACAGGCCGCGGCCACCCTGGGCGCGTCCAAGTGGCAGACCTTCTGGCGGATCACGCTTCCCGCGATCCGGTGGGGCCTGACCTACGGTGTGGTGCTCACCGTGGCTCGCGCGCTCGGCGAGTTCGGCGCGGTGATCATGGTGTCCTCCGCGCTGCCGGGCAAGTCGCAGACGCTGACGTTGCTCGTGCACGGCCGGTACATCAACGACCACAACACCTTCGGCGCGTATTCCGCCGCGACCTTGCTGATGGGCATCGCCCTCGTCACCCTTCTGCTGATGACCCTCCTCGAACGTAAGCGGGGCGCAAAGTGATCACCGTGACCAACGCGAACAAGAACTACGGCACGTTCGCGGCCCTCGACGACGTCAGCCTGGAGATCCCCTCCGGCGAACTCACCGCGTTGCTCGGCCCGTCGGGTTCGGGCAAGTCGACGCTGCTGCGCTCGATCGCCGGACTCGAGTCGCTCGACTCCGGCGTGGTCACCATCGCGGGCCGCGATGTCACCCGCGTGCCGCCGCAGAAGCGCGACATCGGGTTCGTCTTCCAGCATTACGCGGCGTTCAAGCACATGACCGTGCGCGACAATGTGGCGTTCGGCCTGAAGATCCGCAAGCGCCCGAAGAACGAGATCAACAAGCGCGTCGACGAATTGCTCGGCATCGTCGGCTTGGACGGCTTCCAGCACCGCTACCCGGCCCAGCTGTCGGGTGGTCAGCGCCAGCGCATGGCGCTGGCCCGCGCCCTGGCCGTCGATCCGCAGGTGTTGCTGCTGGACGAGCCGTTCGGCGCGCTGGACGCCAAGGTCCGCGCCGATCTGCGGACCTGGCTGCGCAGGCTGCACGAAGAGGTTCACGTGACCACCGTGCTGGTCACCCACGACCAGGAGGAGGCGCTCGACGTCGCCGACCGGATCGCGGTGATGAACTCCGGCCGCATCGAGCAGATCGGCACTCCGGAGGACGTGTACGACCGGCCTGCCAACGAATTCGTCATGTCGTTCCTCGGCGCGGTGGCCCGGCTCAACGGGCATCTGGTGCGGCCGCACGACATTCGCGTCGGCCGTGACCCCAGCATGGCGCTCGCCGAGCACGAGGGCACCGCCGACTCCGCGGGCGTCACCAGGGCGACGGTCGAGCGCGTGGTGCATCTCGGCTTCGAGGTCCGCGTGGAACTGCGCAACGCCGCGACCGGCGACCTGTTCGCCGCGCAGGTCACCCGCGGCGACGCCGAAGCGCTGCGGCTGTCGGACGGCGAGACGGTCTACGTGCGCGCCACTCGGATCCCGGAACTGCCCGCGCAGTAGGAGTTTCGGGAGCTGATCGACCCGGCCGGCGAAGGAGTGTGGCGCTGAAAGATTGCTGCACTCCCTGACGTTGCTGTGGCCGCTGCCATCCCGCCGCGCTCTGGAAGGGTTCCGGCGGGTGTGCGCTGATGCGCCCGTCATCACGGCGCCAGGACGGACTCGGGAGGCGGTGTGGATGTCCACGGTCGTCTCCTGTCCGCAGACCCACCCGCTCGGCTAATCAGCGGCATCGCGCCGGGCGGAGCTGTCAAGGGGAGTCTCCCCATGTGGAGCGCTAACGCTGGGCGCAATGCGGGCCGGCGGCCGGAATCCGGCAAACTTCCACCGGGCACGATCGATCCCCGCGTGTCGCAAGGAAATCCGACTGGACGGCATGTGTAACACTGGTCGGCCAGGTGAGGGCGTCGAAGATCGCGGGAACGGGTGCGGCGCGGCACAGGCGGCTTGCGGACAATCGGTTGTCCGGGCTTGGCACGAAGATCGCGGAGTGGTTGCCTAAACGGCGTTCGAAGCAAATCGGCACGGCGATCGGGTGGATTGCGATGGCGGTTGGTCTCGGGTTGAGCATCGGTACGGTGAACACGGTTTCGGTTCTCGCGGAGGAAGGTTCGGCCAAGGCTCCGCCGGGGCGACGCAAAACGCAGCGGGCGCAGACGATCACGCGCCGCACCACGCTGACCTTCGACAGCACCGGCGTGGCCAGGGTCGGCATGATTCCACGGCACGGCCGCGCGGTCACCGAATTCGCCGACCTCACGCAGCGTTCCAGTACGTGGGCGCGGGTAGGCAACCGCGCGCTCGCGCCGGCGGATCTCGTCGCCACGGTGGCGAAGTGCATGATCGACGAGGTGCGGCAGGACCGTGCCGACGGGGGAAGCGGTCTCGGCATCGCGGTCACGTATCCGGCTCGCTACGCCGACGAGCAGGTGGACGCGTTGCGTGCCGCGCTGGACGGCGCCGACCTCACGCAGGCCGCGCTGGTGGCCGAGCCCGTGGCAGCGGCGGCCTGGCTGGAGGCCGACCGCGGTCCGCTCACGCCCGGCCTCGCCCTCGTCTACGACCTCGGCGGCGCCGGGCTCGACGTCACGTTGGTCCGGGTGGGGGCGGGTTGTCCGCGCAATCCGATCGTCGGCGTCTCGCTGCGTTCCACCGAATTCGGTGGACGCGCGTTCGGCGCGCTGATCGCCGAGCACGCCGGGCCGGGGCTGTCCGCGTCCTCGGTCGCCGAGTCGGTGGCCGACACGATCGCGGGCGAACTGCGCGTGCGGCATGTCCGGGAGTCGCTCGAACTCGTCTACCGCTGCTTGCGGGTGGCCGACGTCACCATGGCCGATGTCGACCGCGTCCTGGTGGTCGGCGGTGCGGCGCGACCGGCGGAGGTGGCCGAGGTCCTGGCCGCGGAGCTGGCCAGGCCGGTGATCGTCGCCGCCGATCCAGAGCGGACCACCGCGGACGGCGCCGCGATCCTGGGACGCAGAGCGGCGGCCGCGGCGGAGGCGACGGCCGAACTGCGCAGGGTCAGGCGTCGCCGCGTCCGTCGTCGTGCGGCTACGCGGGCGCTGATGCTGTCGCGCCGGACCAGGCGCAGGCTGGGCCGGGTGGTCGTCGTCACCAGTATGTCGGCGGTCTTCGGTTTCGGGACCTCGATCCTGGCGGTCGGTGACGGGGTGCTGGTGAGTTAGCCCCGGCACGGCCTGCGATATGAACAGGGGCCGTCCGGCGGTGCGCGTGATGAGGGCGCGCATCGCCGGACGGCCCTAGCAATTGCTGGGTTGACGTGACTCTCCGTTGGTGTAACTATGGGATACAGTTAAACGGTTCCATCGAGGAGAGGCAGTGACGACGATGTCCGCAGCCGTGACACCAGCCGTCGATCCCGATCTGGAGAAGGCACAGGAGTACGCCGCGAAGCTGCTGCTGCTCTCCGAGGGATCGGTCAACAAGCACTTCGATCCCTTCGAGGACATCGACTGGGACAATCCCGACTTCGCCGCCGACGCCGGTGAGGAGCGCTGGATCCTGCCCGTGTCCGCCGACACCGTGGCCCGCCACCCCTGGTATCAGGCGCTGTCGACCGAGCAGAAGATCGCGGTCGGCAAATACCGGCAGGCGAACATCGCCAAGGTCGGGCTGCAATTCGAGTCGATCCTGATCAGCGGCATGGTCATCCACAACTTCGGCCTGCCCAACGGTTCGCCGGAGTTCCGGTACTGCTCCCACGAGATGATCGAGGAGCACAACCACACCCTGATGTTCCAGGAGATGGTCAACCGGATCGGGCTGGACGTGCCGGGCATGGGCCCGCTGGTCAGCAAGTTCAAGTACCTGGGCGCGCCCGTGGCGGCCTGGTTCCCGAACCTGTTCTTCATGGCCGTGCTGGCCGGTGAGGAGCCGATCGACCACATCCAGAAGCAGATCCTGCGCTCGGGTGAAGAGGTGCACCCGATCATGCGCGGCGTGATGGCCATCCACGTCGCCGAAGAGGCGCGGCACATCTCCTTCGCGCACGAGTTCCTGAAGAACCATGTGCCGGAGGCGAAGCCCGCGCAGAAGTTCATCCTCTCGCTGGCCATGCCGATCGTGATGTGGATCCTCGGCCGCGCGATCGTCACCCCGCCGCGCTCGTTCTTCGCCGAGTTCGACATTCCGGAGAAGGTCCGCAAGGAGCTGTTCTACGGCTCGAAGGAGGCCAAGCAGGTCTTCAGCGACTACTTCTGCGACGTGCGCGCGCTGGCCAAGGACATCGGGCTGATGAACCCGGTCGCGAAGGCGGTGTGGAAGGCGCTCGGCATCGACGGTCCGAGCACCCGGTACCGGTCCGAACCGCTGCGCGCCGCGAACAAGGTCGCCTGAGTCGCATGCCGTACGTCGTCACCCAATCCTGTTGCAGCGACGCGTCCTGCGTCTACGCCTGCCCGGTCAACTGCATCCATCCCACGCCCGACGAACCGGACTTCCGGACCGCCGAGATGTTGTACGTCGACCCGCAGGCGTGCGTGGACTGCGGCGCCTGCGCCACCGCGTGCCCGGTCGACGCCATCGTGTCAGCGAAGAAGCTGACCGCTGAGCAGAAGCCGTTCATCGAGATCAACGCCGATTTCTACCGGCAGGCGCGGCCGCGACCCCTGCTGGCGCGACCGGTGCTCGCGGCGCGGATCCACACCGAGCGCTCGCCGCTGCGGGTGGCGATCGTCGGATCGGGTCCGTCGGCGATGTACGCCGCCGACGAACTGCTGACCCAGCCGGAGGTGTCGGTGACGGTGTTCGACCGGCTGCCGGTGCCCTACGGGCTGGCCAGGCACGGCGTCGCGCCGGACCACGACAAGACCCGCAAGGTCGGCGAGCTGTTCGACGTCATCTCGGCGCAGCCGGGATTCGGCACATACTTGAACGTCGAGGTGGGCGCGCACGTTTCGCACGCCGAGCTGCTCGACCACTTCCACGCCGTGATCTACGCGGTCGGAGCGTCGTCGGATCGCAAGCTCGGCATCCCGGGTGAGGGCTTGGCGGGCAACGTGTCGGCCACCGACTTCGTCGCCTGGTACAACGGCCATCCCGACTACGCCGACCACACCTTCGATCTGTCCGGTAGGCGTGCGGTGATCGTCGGCAACGGCAATGTCGCGCTCGACGTCGCGCGCATGCTCACCAGCGACCCCGCGACGCTCACCGGCACCGACATCGCGCCGTACGCGTTGCGGGCGCTGCGCGAGAGCAAGGTGGAGGAGGTGGTCGTGCTCGGCCGGCGCGGTCCGCTCGAATCCGCCTTCACCGTGCCGGAATTCGTCGGCCTGCTCGGGTGCGACGTGGACATCGTGATCGAGGGCGAGCTGCCCGAACTCGGTGCGGAACTGCCGTTCCATGTCGAACAGAAGCTGCGGCTGCTGCACAGCGCGCGCACCCGGCCGGTGGGGGAGCGCAAACGCATCGTGTTCCGCTATCTGGCCGCGCCCACCGAGATCCTCGGCACCGACCGGGTGACCGGACTGGAAATCGATCGCACCGAGCTGGTCACCGATCCGGACGGCCGCGTTCGCGCCGTCGCCACCGGGCAGACCGATCGGCTCGACGCGGGCCTGGTGCTCACCTCGGTCGGCTACCGCGGCGTCGCGGTGCCGGGTCTGCCGTTCGACGAGCAGGCCGCGGTGATCCCGAACGAGGACGGCCGGGTGCTCGAGCGCCCCGGCGGCGCTGTGGTCACCGGCACCTACGTGACCGGCTGGATCAAGCGCGGCCCCACCGGCTTCATCGGGACCAACAAGTCCTGTGCGCAGGAGACGGTGCGGCAGCTGGCCGCGGACTTCAACGCGGGCCTGCTACCCGAACCAACCGGCAGCGCAGCGGAATTCGATCGCCTGGTGCGGCTGCGCCAGCCCGCGGTCCATGCCGGGGGAGCGGTGCAAGCCCGTCCAGGCAGGGTTCGCCGCTTGCTGGCACGCGCGTGACCGACCCGCCTCGGGATACCACGCCGGTATCCCGAGGCGATCCCATGTCCGGGGTCAGCGTGCGGTGAAGCCGCCGTCGACGGCCAGCGCGGCGCCGGTGACGAAACTCGCTTCCTTGCTGAGCAGATAGGCGCAGAAGGAAGCGATCTCCTCCGGTGCGGCGATGCGGCCCAGCGGGTGCAGCGCCGCGATGGCGGCCACTCCTTCGGGCGTCGCGCCCATCGAGTTGCGGAACGCCGGGGTGTCGACTGCGCCCGACACCAGTGCGTTGACCCGCACCCCCTGGTCGGCGGCTTCCAGCGCCACCGCCCGGGTCAAGCCGACCACTCCGTGCTTGGCGGCCACGTACGGCGCGACCGAACCCATCCCGACCACACCGAGATTCGACGCGTTGTTCAGGATCGCGCCGCCGCCGGAGGCCGCCAGCGCGGGAACCTGGTGCCGTAGACCGTAGAACACGCTGGTGAGGTTGAGTTCCAGATCGGCGCGCCAGCCCGCCTCGTCGATCTGCTCGACCGGGCCGAAGGCGTGCACCGCGCCCGCGTTGTTGAACGCGGCGTCCAGACGGCCGAACTCGGACAGCGCGGCGTCGGTCAGCCGGGCCACATCCTGCTCCACCGTGACATCGGTCGGCACGAACAGCGCGCGGCCGCCCGCCGCGCGGATGTCGGCGGCCACCTGCTCACCCGCGTCTTTCCCGCGCGCGCCGAGCACTACGGCGGCGCCTTCGCTCGCGACCCGCAGCGCGACCGCCTTGCCCACGCCCGAGGTCGCGCCGGTGACCAAGACGACCTGCTCCGCGAACCGTGTTGCCATCGTTCGATTTCCTCTCCGCTCTCGCGATCGCGCCTCCGTGGTGCGACCCGCTGTCGAGTCAAGCCGGAGGGGAACGACGATGCTGGCGAGAATCGGACGTCTAGTTGATGTGTCAATTGAATGTCGCGCGGTGCTGCTGGGCCCAGATGGCCAGGTGCGGCAAGGGTCTGGTTACCTACCGGTAGGTGCCTGTCGCGCGGTGTGATCTCGCGGACGCAAACCGGCGGCCGGTCGGATTTCCGCCTGGAATCCGAGATCGCTGTGTGATTGCGGAAATGCTGGTTCTGCAGTCGGATTCGCGATGTCGAGTGGTATGGACGTGTCAACTGACTCGTATCTACCTGGCATTTCGGACGATTATTGCCGTCGGTCCAACAATCCATATCAATTGCGCATCCACGCGAACGCGAAACAGCTAACCTGTGGTGGCTGTTTGGAAGACGACCGCGGCCACAGGGGAACGCCATGTGATGGACGTGGTCACGGTGCGTTGACGGGATAGCGAATGACTACAGGTCTGGGTTTCAGCATCGGTGCGGTGAATTCCGTGACGGCTTCGGTCAGCGCGGATCGACCACGACCGTCCGTGCGGTCTCGCCGCACCGCGGTGACCTTCGACAGCGCGGGTGGGCTGCGGCTGGGCGGGATCGCCCGATTCGACATGGCGGTCACGGATTTCGCCGATTTGAGCAAGGATCCGGAAGCGGTGATCGTCGGCGGTCGCATCTGGTCGCCGGCCAATCTCGTCGCCGCAGTGGTCAAGGAGCTCAGGGCGGCCGAGCCGGGCGCGTCCGAGGCGGGGGTCGTGACCACCTATCCGGCGGTGTATTCCGACAAACAGGTGGCTTTGCTGCGCCAAGCGCTCGACCTATCCGGGGCGGGGGACGTGCTGCTGGTGCCGGAGCCCGTCGCGGCGGCGGAGTGGCTCGAGCACGAGCACGGCCCGCTGGAGACCGATTTCGTCCTGATCTACGACCTCGGCGGCACCAGCCTCGACGTGAGCATCGTGCGCGTCGGGCCGGACTGGGACAACCATCCGATGATCGGAAAGCCCGTGCGCTCGCACGATTTCGGTGGCCGTCCGCTGGGGTCGATGATCGCCAGGTACGCCCCGGACGTGTCGTCCGCAGGACTGCCGATGACGTCGATCGTCGACATCGACGGGCTGCGCGCCGCGCATGTGCAGGACTCCCTTCACCTGGTCCGCGACTGCGTGCGGGAGGCGGGCATCACCCTGTCCGATATCGGCCGGGTGCTGCTGGTGGGTGGCGCGTCCCGGCCTGCGGAGGTGGCGCGCACGCTGGCCGAACTCGGTCGCCCCGTGCTGATCTCGGCCGATCCGGGCCAGACGATCGCCGCGGGCGCGGCCCTGATGGCGGCGCGCACCATGGCGCTCGGCGCGTCGCACCGCCACTCCGCCGTGCCGCGGGTAGCGGTGTTCTCCAGTGCGGCGGTGGTCTCCGCGGTGGCCATGTCGGCGGTGACGGTCTTCGGCAGCCCCACTGTGCCCGAACTGGCGCCGATGCTCGAGCGTCTTCCGGAACTGGGCGCGCCGGCCGATAACCTGCTGGTCGACGTCGGCAGCGAACAGCTCGCCGAGGCCTGGTCGCGAATATCGGCGCCCGCGACGTGGGCCTCCGGCCGGGCGCTGCCCGCGCTTCTATCCCAACCGACCTCCGCGTATACCCGATTCATCACGCCGGCTCCGCGCAGCGCCGGTTATGGTCCATCGGTGGCCGAGTCCCGGATCGGCACCCACCGCGACCCGCGAAACTGCTGCGCCCCGGGGGGATTGCGCTACCGGGGTTATGGCGATCCCGCCTACTTCGTGAATCCGCTGCCGTTCGGGCCGGTCGTTCTTCCCGCCCCCGGAGAGGTGGCGCAGCCGCCCGTTCCCGGGCAGCCTCCGAATCCTGGTCCCGGGCCGGGTCTGCCCCAGCCGCCCGCGCCGGGACAGATACTCGCTCCCGGCTCGGGCGCGCCGCCGGTGGGGACGCCGGAGGCGGCCGTCCCCGCACCGCAGAACGGTTCGAAGCCCGCGGAGCCGGGTGGGACCGCGCCGGGCGGTCCGTCGACCGGAACGTCCAGCTCGCCGGGCGGCGGCGCGGCGTCGGGCGAGCACAATGCTTCGAGTTCGTCCGGCGCGGCGAACACCGGGGGCTCGTCGTCCGGAGACGGCGAAGGAACGTCCACCGGCGGAACGTCTTCCGAGGGCAGCGCATCGAGCGGTGGTTCGGCGAACGATTCCAGCGCGCACGGACCGTCCGGTGGATCGCCGGGCGGATCGGCCGGTGGATCGCCGGGCGGACCGGCCGGTGGATCGCCGGGGGGCGCGCCCGGGAACTCCACCACGCACGGGTCGTCCTCGGGCGAGTCGGTGGGTAACTCGTCGTCGGAGAGTGGTTCCTCCGCGCACGGTTCGTCTTCGGCTGGGGCGGCGGGCGATTCGCCGTCCCATGGTTCGTCGCCGGGTGCGTCGGCAGGCACTTCGGCGACCGGCGGCTCGGCATCCAATGGGCGTCCGGGCGCGTCGTCGGCGGGCGGCCACGCGGGCGGGAACTCTTCGGGCGCTTCGTCCAGCGGCTCACCGGGCCGGTCCGGTTCGGTCGGCGGGGCGTCGGCGAGCGGGTCGTCCAGGGGCGGCGCGGGAGGCGCCGGAGGCGGAGGCCGCGGTCGATAGCGCCTGCGCTGCGGGCGGTGAATTGTCCGGCGCGGGTGTGCATCCGGCCGCGATGGAATCGACGGCGGACGCGGCGGCCCGGATGCACAATGGATGCATGGCATCCGGGGGTCCCCAGCTGATCGCGCTGGATGTGGACGGCACGCTGCTGGATACGGGAACACCGATCAGTGCGCGAGTGGTCGCGGCGGTGCGCGCGGCCGTGGCCGCGGGGGCGCATGTCGTGGTGACCACGGGCCGCACGCTGCTGACCACACGCCCCGTGCTCACCGAACTCGGTCTGCGCGGGGGACATGCCCTGTGCTCGAACGGCGCCGTGCACATCGACGTCGCCAGGGGCGAACCGGTGGCGATCCAGTCGTTCGACCCCGCGCCCGCGATCACCGCCTTACGCGCGCTGTTCCCGGCGATGATCTTCGCCGTGGAGAAGGTCGGCATCGGCACCTGGGCCACCGGCGCGAGTCCGGGCGAATACTCGCTCGGCGAATACCTGCTCGTCGATCACCACGCGTTGAGCAGCGAACCGACCCCGCGACTGAACGGCTGGCTGCCGGACGGCTCGCTGGAGGAGATGCTGCTCGCGCTGCGCTCCTTGCACGTGCCGGGGGCGAGCTGGGTGCACGGCGAGTTCGGGCCGTGGCTCACCGTCGCCCGTCGAGGCGTGTCGAAGGGCTGGGCGCTGGAACAGCTCCGCGTCGCCCTCGGTATCCCGGACGAAGCGACGCTGGCCATCGGCGACGGCTACAACGATCGGGAAATGCTGCGCTGGGCAGCGCATTCGGTCGCGATGGCGAACGCGCCGACGGACGTGCGCGAACTCGCGGACGAAGTCACCGGCCACGTCTTGGACGACGGCGTCGCCACCGTCCTGGAACGCTGGTTTCGTCCCTGATATCTCTACCGCGCGATGCAGTAGCCGCCGCACGTTTCCGCCAGGGAAGTGGCCCGCTGCCGATTCGGCGATGCCAGGGACCGGCCCGGGGCGGTCGCGGTGGGCGGCAACGAGGACGGCACGGACGGATACCGCCCCTGGTACGCGCGGGCCATCGGGGCTCCGGCCGTAGCGCGCGGCGGGCTGTGCGGCCGGAGGGTCGGGCCGTGTTGTGCGGCCCTGCCGATCAGGCGGGTCCGGTCTCGGCGAGCACCTCGAGGTAGTGCGGGTTGGACATGATGCCGAGAACGTTGCCGAACGGGTCGACCACGGCGGCGGTGACGAATCCGTCCCCGCGCGGGGTGATGGGCTCGTAGACGGTCGCGCCGAGTTCCAGCAACCGGTCGAACGCGGCCCGTACGTCGTCGACATGCCAGTTGACGATCGCGCCGCCGGGGGCGTTGCGCGCTCCCGCGGGGGCGTAGGCGCGGTTCACGATGCCGAATTCGTGCTGATAGTCGCCGATGCGGAACTCGTAGTAACCGTTCGGCACGTGGTAGTAGGGCTCGACGCCGAAGAACCGAGCGTACCAGTCCTTGGCGGCCTCGAGGTCGTCGGCGTAGAACGTGCTCGTCGCCATTCCGCGCAGCATGGTGGTTCTCCTTCGTTCGGTTGTGGTCGTGCACCCATCATCCGAGGCAAAGTGCGCACCGAATGAGCACTTTCAGCGGCAGAATCGTGCCCATGCGAGCGGACAGGTTGGTGGCGATCCTGCTGATGATGCAGACCCGAGGGCGGGTGACGGCCGCGCAGGTCGCGTCGGAGCTGGAGACATCGGTCGCGACCGCCCGCCGTGATCTCGAGGCCCTGTCGGCCGCCGGGGTGCCGGTGTACCCGCAGCCGGGTCGCGGCGGCGGCTGGTCGCTGGTGGGTGGAGCGCGCACCGATCTGAGCGGCCTGACGGCGGGCGAGGCGCGGGCATTGTTCCTCCTGGCCGGCCCCTCGGCGGGCGCGGTGCCGGAGGCCAAGTCGGCGCTGCGCAAGCTGGTCCGTGCGCTGCCGCACACCTTCCGCGGCGAGGCGGAGGCGGCGGCCGACGCCGTGGTGATCGACCCGGCGCGCTGGGGTGCGACCGATCGCGAACTCCCGCCCCTGGTTTCGCGGCTGCAACGCGCTGTGGTGCAGCGCGAGAAGGTACGCCTGCGTTATGCGAACCGGACCGGGGAACGATCCGAGCGTCTGGTCGATCCGTGGGGCCTGGCCGACAAGGACGGTGTCTGGTATCTGATCGCCGGAACCGAACGGGGGCAGCGGACCTTCCGCGTCGATCGGATCTCCGAGGCGTCGCTCACCGGTGAAGCAGCCCAGCGCCCAATGGATTTCGATCTGGCCGACGCTTGGGGCCGGGTGGTGGAGGAGATGGAGCAGCGGCGCGCGACCACCGCCGCCACCGTGTTGATCGCCGAGCGCCTGTTGCCGATCCTGCGCGACCAGCAGGGCCGCAACTGCCTCGTGGACGGACCGGTTCCCGACGGCCGCGTCCAGGTCCGCGTCACCGCTCCCACCGCCTGGATGCTGGCTCAGCAGCTGGCAGGCTGGGGCGGCGCGATCGAGGTCACCGACCCGCCCGAGGTACGCGCCGAACTGGCCCGCCTCGGCGCCGAACTGCTCGAACGATACGGACCGGACCATTCGCCCACCCCGTGACGTGTCCCGCGTAGTGGATACCGGCATCCCGGAGCGTGGGCAGCTGTTTCGAGTCACCGTTCGAACGTGGTGGAGGCAACCGTCGGCGGCGGCCTCCGCCACATCCGGCTCGGTCAGCGTGACACGAGCGCGTGACCGGCCAGGGTGCGCACCATGTCGGAGGCGAGGACGGCGTGACCGCTCATGCTGAAGTGGATGAGGTCGGCGCTCATCAGGTCGGGCCGCAGGCGCAGGGGGTGGTCCCAGAGTTCCAGCAGCAGCGCGTCGTAGCGGGCGGCCAATTCGCGGACCAGGTCGTTGAGCGCGGCCATCCGGTCGCGCATCGGACGCATCGGGGCCATGCGTTCGACTTCCCAGACGTCGGCGAGGGTGAAGGTCACGATCTGCGCTCCGGTGCGGGCCAGCGTCCCGAACAGTGTGTCGAGGTTGGTCCGCAACCCGTCGAGGTCGCCGCCCGGCAGGAACAGGTCGTTGCCGCCGCAGGTGAGATGAACCAGGTCGGGCTGGAATTCGAGCACCGACGGCAACTGTTCGGCGATGACCTGGGCGGATGTCGCGCCGATCCGGCCGGTGTTCAGGTAGGCCAGGTCCGGGCGGACCGAAGTGAGCACCGCCGCGACCCGGTCGGCCCAGCCGACGGGTTCGTACCCCGGGCTCGGATCGCCGACGCCCTGCGCGATGGAATCGCCGAGCACCGCGTAGCGCCGCCACGGGGCGTCGGCGAGCAGACGTCGCTGTTCCGCAGGGGGCAGCAGTAGAGGATCGTTCACTTCGGTGCGAATGTGGTTGTCGCTCACGTGTTTTCCTAGTTGTCCGGTGAAGGGGACGGCGTGCGGGCCGGTAGTGCGGCGAGGCAGGCGGCCACGGCGGCGATGCCGGCGCACACCGCGAAGACGGTGTGGAACGCGCCGAGCGGATCGTCGGGACGTGCCGCGAACACGGCGGCGAGCACGGCCACGCCGAGCGCGCCACCCACCTGCCGAGCTGTGAGATTCATGCCGGTGCCCGCGGCGAACTGCTGCGGCGGGAGGGCGCCCGCCGCCGCGGTGCCCAATACCGTGACGACGAACCCGATGCCGCCACCGCCGAGCACACCGGCCGGAATCCACGCCGACCACAAGGCGGGGGTGGCGCCGAAGGCGTCCGTGCTCATCCACACGGTGCATGCCGCGAACATGAGCGCACCGAGCACGCCGAGCCACCGCCTGGCCGTGGGGGAGCCGACCCGGCCCGCGACGGTCGCCGTCACCATCGACGCGACCGCTCCGATGGTCATCGCGCCCGCGGAGCCGAGCACCGAGTAGTCCCAGATCGCGTCCAGGAACAGCGGTCCCGACAGCAGCCAGGCGAACATGGCCGCGCCGAAGACGAACGACGTGGCGTTGGCCAGCGCGTACGGCTTGCTGCGCCACAGGTCGACGGCGATCGCGGGCTCGTGGTGCCGCGCGGAACGGACGAGGGCGGCAACGACCAGCAGCCCGCCGCCGATCAGAGCGGTCAGCGTCCCCACCGAGGTCCACCCCCAGCGCTGCCCTTCGGTGACGCCCGCCACCAGCCCGCCCAGCCCGAGCGCCACCGCCACGGTGCCGAGCGGATCCGGCAGCGCGCCGCCGGAAAGACGGTCGTCCCGGGCCGGAATGCGCGCCGCAGCGACGATGAGCAACAGGGCCACCGGAACGTTGATGACGAACACCGCCCGTCAGTCGAATCCCTCGACCAGCGCGCCACCGAGCGCGGGACCGACCACCGCGGCGAATCCACCCGCGGCCGACCAGGCCCCGATGGCCGCCCCCATCTTCTCCCGCGGTGTGGCGGCCAGGACCAAGCCGAGTGCGGAGGGCACCATCAGCGCCGCGGTGCCGCCTTGCAGCACCCGGCCCGCGATGAGCCACCCTGCGGTCGGCGCGAGAGCGCACAGCAGGGACGTGACGGCGAAACCGGCGAGCGCGCCGAGGAACAGCCTGCGGCGGCCGAGTGCGTCGGCGAGACGTCCGGCCGGGGTGAGCAATGCGGCGAAGGCGACCGCGTATCCGCTGACGACCCAGGTCAGCGTGGCGGTGGCCGTGCCGGGGTAGTCCCGCGCGATCGAGGGGAAGGCGATATTGACGACCGAGAGGTCGAGGAAGGCGATGAAGGCCGCACCGCAGGCGATCAGCAAGGTGCGCGTGGCCGCGGTCGCGGTCGGTGGGCTGGTGAGCCGCACGGACGCGTCGGTCATGGGAAGTCCTTAGAAGCGTGGGAAACAAAACGCACGATCGTTCGTTCACTTAAAGTACGACCATACGTTCGTATGTGCAACAGCGAAGTGGAAGAATGACCTCATGACCGAGTCCGTTGTCGCGGGTAGCCGGGCGCGCGAGTCCGATCAGCGTCTGGCCAAGGGCGCTCGCGCCCGGGCGTCGATCGCTCGGCGCGCCGCCGACGTGGCCTCCGTCGAGGGCCTCAACGGCATCAGCATCGGCCGCTTGGCCGCGGATCTCGGGGTCAGCAAGAGCGGCATCGCCACCCTCTTCGGCAGCAAGGAGAGTTTGCAGCTGGCGGCGGTGCGGTGCGCGCGGCAGGTCTTCATCGACGAGGTGATCACGCCGAGCCTGAGCGAGCCCGCCGGGCTACCGCGCCTGCGTGCCCTGGTCGAGCGCTGGTTCGGGCAGGTGGCCGACCCGGCGTTTCCCGGCGGGTGCTTCCGCGTCGCGACGCTCGCCGAGTTCGACAGCAGGCCGGGCCCGGTGCGCGACGCCATCGCCGAAGACCGCCGGGACTGGCTGGCGTTTCTGGTCGAGGAGATTCGCCGCGCCCAGGAGCAAGGACATTTCGACGGCAGATCCGCCGACGCCGTCGCCTTCCACTTGGACGCGGTGATCGCCGCCGCGCACACCGCACGGCAGATGGGTGACGAGCCGGGCGTGACCACTGCCCGAGCCATCGTCGACGACCTGCTGCGCTGAGCCGCTACGGCGTTCCGTGGCCGCCGCAGGGACCCGGGGCGCTGTCACCCGGCCGGCGTGGGAAATCAGTGGCTCGATGGGCGCGACGGCGTTGCCGTCGAACCAGGCAGGCAATGGGAATCAGTGTTCTCGACGGCCGCGACGGCGTCGTGATCGACCCGGCGAAATGGCGAGGACGGTGATTACCGGCGCGCTGTCGTGGCGGATCATGCCGACCTCGTCGCAGAAGTGCCAAGCACAGGCGCGCTGGCACATCCGGGGCGAACGGCCGGTTCGTCGACAGTCAGCGGATGCGCAGGTCCGGGTCTCTTGCCTGGCCGCGTATTCGCTCCTGCGCCGTGGCCGGACCGTCAGTCACCCGGCGAGCCGTGAACCAGGTAATCGAGGTAGGAGCCGGGAATCGGGCACATTTCCACGCCTTCGGCGTCCACGATGTGGGGCCGGATGGTGCCGGTGGGGGTGATCTCGGGGCTTTCGATCAGCACCGTCGTCGTGGCCGGAAGGGCGAAGAACTGCACCGCGAAGGGCATGGCGGTGGCCAGTTCGAGCAGCGTGGTGTAGTACGACGCGCGGTGGGCGTGGTCTTCGAAGCACTCCACCGACCAGCCGGAGAACTCCGGGTCGTCGGTTTCGGCGCGGGCCAGTACGAGCACCGGTGATTCGAGCCCGCACGACGAGACGACGGCCTGCTGGTCCTCGCCGGGGAAATCCAGACGATCGGCCAGACCGACACCGGCCGCGACTTCGCGCTGGTACCACACGTCGCGCAGGGTGCGGTCCACCTGCTCGGCCCAGGTCTGGGCATCGGTGCGTTCGGCGAGCCCCAGCGTGCCGTCGGCGCGGCCGCGTACCCGCACGAGATTCCAGCCCACCCGGATCGTCTCGCCGGGTTGGTAGCGGGTGCCCGCCGCGACGGTGGACTCCAGATACGACAGCAGCCAGTTCTCCATTCCCGGCAGCCGCGGCTCGGTGAAGAGGACGGTGAACTCGGGATGTCCGTGGCTGGCGCAGGAGGTGGTGCGGAAGGACTCGGCCATGCCACTGTTCCTAGCACGCGGCGGTGGCGCCGGGACGCTCGCGTCGTCGTCGCGGAATCCGGGGCGGTGTCGCGCGCCCGGGACGCCCGGTCAGGCCGAGAGCGCGCGGGTTTCCGCGATCGCGGCGTGGTAGCGATCGAGGATGACCTCGGTGAGGGCCGGATGCGCGCCGAGCACGTCGGCGTGGACGGCCTCCGGCGCAGCCTGGATGAGGCGATCGGTCAGCAATCCTGGCGCGAGGAACCAGGGAGCGACCAGCACATGGTCCGCGCCGTGAGCGCGCAGTCGCGAAACAGCCTCCGGGACTGCGGGCTCGGTGGTCGCGAAGCAGATTCCGGTGCGCCACCCGGTGCGCGCGGCCAAACGGGCGGCCACCTCGGCGGTCCTGGCGTTGGCCGCCGCCGACGACGATCCGACCGCCGCGACCGCGACGCCGCGACGCCGATCCGAGAGGCCGTGCGCGGCGGCGACGACACGGTCGTGCAGCGCGCCGATCAGTGCGGCGTCCACGCCCAGCACGTCGGCCTGGGTCAGGCGCAAACCGAAATGGCGAGCGCGGGCAGCGGCGAGCAGGC
This sequence comes from Nocardia sp. NPDC003726, assembly GCF_053586955.1. Classification (NCBI taxonomy): domain Bacteria; kingdom Bacillati; phylum Actinomycetota; class Actinomycetes; order Mycobacteriales; family Nocardiaceae; genus Nocardia; species Nocardia sp. NPDC003726. The sequence goes on from NZ_JBSFNF010000002.1 coordinate 417,229, forward strand.
CCGGCAGATCGACCCTGGCATGGAAGGCGCTGCCGAGCAGCAACGGCGTCACCACCGCATGCGTGTGCCCGTCGGCGGCGACGGCATCGACGACCTGTTCCACCGACGGGGCGGTGAGATCGAGGAACGCCGTCCGGACGTCCAGATCCGGCCGGGCGGCGGCGACGGCGTCGACCACCGCCGCGACGGTCGCGGCCGATCGCGGATCGCGGCTGCCGTGGGCCACGGCGATCAGCGCGGGCGGTCCGGCCGGGCTCGTGTCGAGCGCGGGCGGATGGCCGCCGCGGGAAGTCGCGCAGTCCGGACGGCCCGCCGGGGCGATCGCGCCCAGGACCGGCGGGGCGCCGAACGGGACTCGCGACACGGCCATGTCAGGCTCCGGTGCCGACCTCGACGGCGGTCAGCACGTCGCCGACCAGACCGGCCGCCAGCGTGTTGCCGCCCGCCGGATCGATCAGCAGGAAGCTGCCGGTGTGCCGGTTGAGCCGGTAGTCGTCGGCCGCGATCGGCTCGGCGACCCGCACCGAGATGCGCCCGATGTCGTTGAGCTCCAGCGACTCCGGGTTCGGATCGGCCGCCAGGCGCTGTTCGTCGAAACGCTCCAGCAACGTGCCGACGATCGCCTGGGTGGTGCGGGTGCCGTGCTTGAGCAGCAGCCGCGCGCCGGGACGCAGCGGCTTGTCGCCCAGCCAGCACACGGTGGCGTCGAAGGTGTCGATCGGCTCCGGCGCGTCGGTGGCCGAGGCGATGATGTCGCCGCGGGAGATGTCGACCTCGTCGGACAGGATCAGCGTGACGCTGCGGCCTGCCTGCGCCACCGCCAGTTCGCCGTCGGGGGTGTCGATCCGCTCCACGGTCGTGCGGATGCCGGAAGGCAGCACCACGACCTCGTCGCCGGGAGCGACCGCGCCCGCGGCGATCTGTCCGGCGTAGCCGCGGTAGTCCGGGTATTCGGCGGTGCGCGGCCGGATCACGTACTGCACGGGGAACCGCAGGCCCAGCTCGTGGTTGCCGGTGCTGTCGGCGTCGACCGGCACCGATTCCAGGTGCTCGATCAGCGACGGACCGTCGTAGTACGGAGTGTTGTCCGACCGGGTGGCGATGTTGTCGCCGTGCAGCGCCGAGACCGGGATCTCCAGCACGTCCTCACTCGACCAGCCCAGCCTGCTGGTGAGTTCGGTGAACTCCGCGGAGATGGCGGCGAACACGCTCGCGGCGTCGTCGACCAGGTCGATCTTGTTCACCGCCAGCACCAGCTTCGGCACCCCGAGCAGCGCGAGCACGGCCGCGTGCCTGCGGGTCTGCTCGATGACGCCCTTGCGCGCGTCGACGAGCAGGATCACCAGCTGCGCGGTGGACGCGCCGGACACGGTGTTGCGGGTGTACTGCACGTGCCCCGGGGTGTCCGCGAGCACGAAAGAGCGGCGCGGAGTGGCGAAGTAGCGGTAGGCGACATCGATGGTGATGCCCTGCTCGCGTTCCGCGCGCAACCCGTCCACGAGCAGCGAGAGATCCGGGGTGGCGAGACCTTTGTCCACCGACGCGCGGGTGACGGCGTCGATCTGGTCGGCCAGAACGGATTTCGTGTCGTAGAGCAGGCGTCCGACCAGAGTGGACTTGCCGTCGTCGACAGAACCGGCGGTGGCCAGCCTCAATAGGTCGGACATGTCAGAAATAACCCTCTCGTTTGCGGTCTTCCATCGCGGCTTCGGAGACGCGGTCGTCGCCGCGGGTCGCACCACGTTCGGTCAGTCGGGACGCGGCGACCTCGGCGAGGATCGCCTCGTTGTCGGCGGCGTCGGAAAGGACGGCGCCGGTGGAGGATCCGTCGCCGACGGTGCGGTAGCGCACCGATCTGGTCTCCAGCACCTCGCCCTCGCGCGGGCCGCCCCACACGCCAGGCGTCATCCACATGCCGTCGCGCAGGTACACCGGACGCTCGTGCGCGTAATAGATGCTCGCCAGGTCGATGTCCTCGCGGGCGATGTAGCGCCAGATGTCCAGCTCGGTCCAGTTGCTCAGCGGGAACACCCGCACGTGCTCGCCCGGCGCGTGGCGGCCGTTGTACAGATTCCACAGCTCGGGGCGCTGCCGCTTCGGGTCCCACTGGCCGAAGGCGTTGCGCAGCGAGAAGATCCGCTCCTTGGCGCGCGAGCGCTCCTCGTCGCGGCGGCCGCCGCCGAACACGGCGTCGAACCGGTGCTCGCTGATCGCGTCCAGCAGCGGAACGGTCTGCAGCGGGTTGCGGATGCCGTCGGGGCGCTCGCTGAGCCTGCCGTCGGCCAGATAGTCCTCCACCTTCGCCACGTGCAGGCGCAGGCCGTAGCGCTCGACCACCTTGTCCCGGAACTCCAGCACCTCGGGCAGGTTGTGCCCGGTGTCGACGTGCAGCAGCGCGAACGGCAGCGGCGCCGGCCAGAACGCCTTGAGCGCCAGATGCAGCAGCACGGTGGAGTCCTTGCCGCCGGAGAACAGGATCACCGGCCGCTCGAACTCGCCCGCCACCTCGCGGAAGATGTGGATCGCCTCGGATTCCAGCGCGGCGAGAGTGTCGAAATCGGTGATGCCGAGCGAACGTTCGCTTCGAATGGTCTCGGTCATGATTGGTGCAACCCGCATTCGGTCTTGGCGAGGCCGGCCCAACGGCCGCTTCGCGGATCGGATCCCGGCTCCGGCTTCCGTGTGCACGGAGCGCAGCCGATGGACGGATACCCTTCCTCCACCAGAGGATTGACGAGGATGCCGTGCTTTTCGATGTAGTCCTGCATCTCGTCGTCGGACCACGGCGCGATCGGGTTGATCTTCACCAGTCCGAACGCCTCGTCGAACGAGATCAGCGGCGCGTTCGCCCGCGTCGGCGCCTCCACCCTGCGGATGCCCGTGACCCAGGCGTTGTAGCCCGCGAGCGACTTCCGCAACGGGACGACCTTGCGCAACCGGCAGCACTCGTTCGGCTCGCGGGCGAACAGATCCTTGCCCAGCAGCCGGTCCTGTTCGGCCACGGTGTGCTCCGGCTGGACGTTGACCACGTTCACCCCGTACACGGCCTCCACCGCGTCCCTGGTGCCGATGGTCTCCGCGAAGTGGTAGCCGGTGTCCAGGAACAGCACGTCGACGCCGGGGCGCACGCCCGCGGCCAGGTGCACCAGCACGCCGTCCTGCATGTTGGAGGCCACGATGTAGTTCGGGCCGAAGGTGTCCTCTGTCCACCGCAGGAGTTCGGTCGCGGAGGCGCCGTCGAGTTCGGCGGCGCCGCGCGCGGCGATGGCGCGGAGCTCGTCCTCGGACAGCTTTTCCGCGAGTTCGGTTGTCACAATTGATCTCCCGTCGACACTCATCTCAGGTCGGCCTCGTCGGCGCGGACCGCCCACTGGGCGAACCGTTCGCCGTCCGTACGCTGCTTGACGAAGTTGCGCACCACCCGGTCGATGTAGTCGCCGAGTTCGCCGGTGGTGACCTTGTGCTGGCGCAGCTTGCGCCCGAACGCGCTGTCGAAGCCGAGGCTGCCGCCGAGGTGAACCTGGAAGCCCTCCACCTGATTCCCGGCGCCGTCGTCGACCAGCTGGCCCTTGAACCCGATGTCGGCGATCTGCGAGCGCGCGCAGGAGTTCGGGCAGCCGTTGATGTTGATCGTGATCGGGACATCCAGCTGCGCGTTGATATCCGCCAGCCGTTCCTCCAGCTCCGGCACCAGCGCCTGGGAGCGCTTGCGCGTCTCGGCGAAGGACAGCTTGCAGAACTCGATGCCGGTGCAGGCCATCAGGTTGCGCCGCCACAGTGAGGGCCGCGCCTGCAGCCCGAGCGGTTCGAGCTCGTCGATCAGCGCGTCGACCCGGTCGTCGGGCACGTCGAGCACGATCAGTTTCTGGTACGGGGTGAACCGGACGCGATCGGAGCCGATCCGCTCCACCGCGTCGGCGACCTTGGTCAGGACGGTGCCCGACACCCGGCCCGCGATGGGGGAGAAGCCGACGGCGTTGAGCCCGTTGCGCAGCCGCTGCACGCCGACGTGGTCGATCGGCTTGGTCGGCTGCTCGGGCGCGGGACCGTCGATGAGCTTGCGCTTCAGGTACTCGTCTTCCAGCACCTGGCGGAACTTCTCGATGCCCCAGTCCTTGATCAGGAACTTCAGGCGCGCCTTGGTGCGCAGGCGGCGGTAGCCGTAGTCGCGGAAGATCGACACGACGGCTTCCCACACATCCGGCACCTCCTCCAGCGGCACCCACACGCCCACCCGCTTGGCGAGCATCGGGTTCGTGGACAGGCCGCCGCCGACCCACAGGTCCAGGCCGGGGCCGTGCTCGGGATGCACGACGCCGATGAACGCCACGTCGTTGATCTCGTGCACCACGTCCTGCTGGCCGGAGATGGCGGTCTTGAACTTGCGCGGCAGGTTGGAGTACTCCTTCTTGCCGATGTAGCGGCGCACGATCTCCTCGATCGCGGGAGTCGGGTCGATGACCTCGTTCAGCGACTCGCCCGCCAGCGGGGACCCGAGCACAACGCGCGGGCAGTCGCCGCACGCCTCGGTGGTCTTCAGGCCGACCGCCTCGATCCGCTTCCAGATCTCGGGGACGTTCTCCACCTCGATCCAGTGGTACTGCACGTTCTCCCGGTCGGACAGGTCCGCGGTGTCCCTGGCGAACTCGGTGGAGATCTGGCCGAGCGTGCGCAGCTGCGCGAGGTTCAGCGCGCCGCCGTCGCAGCGGACGCGCATCATGAAGTACTTGGCCTCGAGCAGGTCGATGTTCTCGTCACCGGTCCAGCTGCCGTCGTAGCCCTGCTCGCGCTGGGTGTACAGGCCCCACCAGCGGAACCGGCCGCGCAGGTCGCCCTTGTCGATGCCGTCGAAGCCGGTCTTGGCGTAGATGTTCTCGATCCTGGCCCGGACGTTGAGCGGGTTGTCGTCCTTCTTGGACTGCTCGTTCGGGTTCAGCGGCTCGCGGTAACCCAGCGCCCACTGACCCTCGGCCTTGCGGCGCACGGGCTTGCCGGTGCGCGCGCGCGGTCCGGTCGTGGTCGCCTCCGGACGCGGCCGATCCGGGCGCACCCGGCGTTCGGAGGCCGGGCGCACGCGGCGCTCCGGCTGGGATTCGGGCGTGGGCTGATCGGTCGGACCGGCGTCGGTGCTCGACGTCATGGGGTCGCTCCTGCGGGGTGGGTGGTACATCCTGCTGAGGGCGCGAGGGGCTGACTCACGCCTGCGGTGTCAGCGGGCCGATGAAGTCGGGATCGCCGGGGACCCGGGATCTGGCGCGCTGAGCTACCGGAGAGAACCGGGCAGACAGCAGGCGCTACAGACGCGCTTGTAATCGACGTGGCGACGGGCCACCAGTCGAATCTCCAAAGCGCGCATGCGGCCTATTGTGCCACGTCAGCGATGGCCTTCCGACCCCGTGTCCAGTATTTCCCGCGATTCAGCGGGAAATCCCCTGGACGCTCGACCCAGTTTGTGACGGCAGTCATAGTTCCCGGGCCGAACCAGGCGCGTGATACGGCCACCGCGCCGGGTGTGATGCTGCGCACCGCGCTTGACCTCGAGTGAAGTGGAGGTTGCACGCTCGGTGCCATGAGTACCGCAGCTGCCGACACCACCGCCGAACTCGAAGCCATCCGCGCGGTGGTCGCGAGCGTGCAACACGCCCAGCGCAACGAGCTGGTCGACGAATTCGTCGCGCTGTTCCGCGCGGACGCGATCTGGACCACCGGGCACGGCCACCGCCTCTACGGACGGGCGGCAATCGCCGAGTTCACCGCCCGCGTGCTGCCGGGGGCCACCGCGCACGGCACGGCGACCTACGAGGTGGAGCACGTGCTGTTCATCCGCCCGGACGTGGCGGCGGTGAAGGTGCGCCAGCGCTATTTCACCGCCGACGGCGTGCTGGACAGCGAAGGCAGCCCGATGTACGTCATGTCCAAGGAGGACGGCCGGTGGTTGCTCACGGCGAACCAGAACACCCCGGTCGTGGCCGACTGAACCCGATCACCGCCGGCCTGTGCCCGACGCTCGGCCGCCGCGCTCCGAATGGACGTCGCGTTCGGTGAGCCTGGGGGTCTCGTGCGTAGCGGAGTCCCGGGCGTCGGCGCGGTCGCGGCGACGTTCACACTGGACAGGTGAGTTCTTCCGCCGCCGCCACCGCGAGCACCGACACCACCACCCCGGTGCTACGCGACTTCGGCGACGGCCCGTTCGGGATCTACGTGCACGTGCCGTTCTGCGCCACCCGGTGCGGTTACTGCGACTTCAACACCTACACCGCGGGCGAACTCGGCAGCTCGGCCTCGCCGCAGTCGTGGCTGACGGCGTTGCGCGGGGAACTGGCTACCGCGGCCACGCAGTTCGCGGCGCTGCCCACCGCGACACCGGAAGTGTCCACCGTCTTCGTCGGCGGCGGCACGCCCTCGCTGCTCGGCGGTGACGGGCTCGCCGCCGTGCTGGACGCCGTGCGCGCCGAGTTCACCCTCGCCGCCGGGGCGGAGGTCACCACGGAGTCCAATCCCGAATCCACCTCGCCGGAATTCTTCGAGCGCATCCGCGCCGCCGGGTTCACCAGGGTGTCGCTCGGCATGCAGTCCGCCGCGGCCCACGTGCTGAAGGTGCTCGACCGCACGCACACCCCCGGCCGCGCGGTGGCCGCAGCGCTGGAGGCGCGGGCGGCGGGATTCGAGCACGTCAACCTCGATCTGATCTACGGGACGCCGGGCGAGCGCGACGCCGATCTGGACGCCAGCCTGGACGCGGTGCTCGGCGCGGGCGTCGATCACGTCTCGGCCTATTCGCTGATCGTGGAGGACGGCACCGCGCTGGCCCGGCGGGTGCGCCGCGGCGAGTTGCCCGCGCCCGACGACGACGTGCTCGCCGCCCGCTACGAGCGCATCGACGCGCGACTGCGCGCGGCGGGATTCGGCTGGTACGAGGTGTCCAACTGGGCCATTGGCGACGCGGCGGTCTGCAGGCACAACCTCGGCTACTGGGACGGCGGCGACTGGCTCGGCGCGGGGCCGGGCGCCCACAGTCACGTCGGCGGCGTGCGGTGGTGGAACGTGAAGCACCCCGCCCGGTACGCCGATCGCGTCGGCGGGGGCGGGCTGCCCGCCGCGGGCTGGGAGGCGCTGAGCGCGGACGAGCGATACACCGAGCGGGTCATGCTGGCCGTCCGGCTGCGCACCGGCCTGCCGCTGGCGGAGCTGGACGCCTCCGCGCTCGCCGCCGTCGAGCGCGTGGTCGCCGACGGCCTCGCCCTGCGCACCCCGGACGACCGGCTCGTGCTCACCGACCGCGGCCGTCTGCTCGCCGACGGTGTCGTCCGCGACCTGCTCGACTGATACACGAGTGGCACATGACGGAGCCCGATCGCGAGTGACCCTCGACCATGCGCCGGATCACGGTCCGGGCAAGGCGGTGGAGTTTATGTCTCGTTCGAGTAACACGGCGACCACCGGCCGCGTAGTCTGCGACCAACCCCCCAAGGAGACTCATGGCCTCGGCACCACACTTCACCCTCATCCATGAACCGGGCGAGTTCGCGGAGGCGCGAGCAGCGGAGAAGGCGCAGAACGCGCGCCAGTGCGCCGTCGCCGCCCGCACCGTCGCCAGCTACGCGGAGAACGCCGCGGACTGCGAGTCGCTGCTGGCGATGCTCGGTCTCGACGCCCTCGCGGGCAAGCAGGCGAAGGCCTGCGACTGACCGTTACGGCTCGTCCCGGCCCAGGGCGCTGCTGCGCCATTCCCGGGGTGAGAGCCCATAGGCGGCGCGAAAGCGCCGGGCGAAATGCGACGGATCGCGGAAGCCCCAGCGGCGCGCGATCATCGCGATCGTCCGGTGCTTGTGGTCCGGCCGGGTGAGTTCGCCGCGCACCTGCTCCAGCCGCTGGCCGATGATCCACTGTTCGAGGCGGTAGTCGGTGTTCGCGCAGATCTTGTAGAGCTGCCGGACCGACATGTTGTGCGCCTTGGCGATCCGGTCCGCCCCGAGCTCGGGATCGGCCAGGTTGCGCCGGACGTAAGCGCGGATCCGGGACAGCAGGACGTCGGACGGCACGACGGAACCGTTGCCGTCGTCCGCGCCCGCCGACAACAGCAGTCCCCGGATCAGCTCGATGCTGGCGCAGCCCGACAGCGCCGCCGCAGGGTCGGCGCTGAGCGCGTCGGCGTCGGCGGTCAGCTGGACGATGTGGTTGGCCACCAGCCGGTAGTGCGGGCTGTCCTGCACCCTGGCCGCGGCCTGACCGATCAGATCGGCGGGCAGGCCGAGTTGATCGAGCGGTACCCGTAGGCAGGTCGACGCGCCGTCGCCGCGCCAACCGAAGTCATAGGGCGCGTTCAGGTCCATGACGTGCAGATCGCCGGGTCGCAGGACGCGCAGGACGCCGCCCTGCTCGCACCGTCCGTCGCCCGCCTGCTGCACCGCGACCGCCAGCACCGGCGCGGGGGAGGCCCGCACCTGCTTCGGCGTCCGGATCAGCTGGATGCCCGAGGTGCTGGCGCGCACGACGCTCGCCGCGCCGAACCGCCACACGTCGAAGGTGGCGTGCACACGTTCGTCCGGCCCGTCCAGCACGACATGGGACGGGACCGATGTCTCCTGCGCCGCCGCGGCCACCGCGGCCGCCCGCTCGTGCGGCGCGATGGTGTCCGAATCGAACACGACCGTCATCACAGCCTCCGTCGCAAATGAGACAGATTCGGCAATCCTCGCACGGAACCTGCCGACGGGGCCGTGCATTCTGAGCCGAAGATCGTGCACGCACAGTCGCTTTTCCGGCGGGCGCCCGTCATACGCTGTCGGACGGCGCTCGCTCGAGATCGATTCCCGGTTCGGCCGATCATCCGTCCAGATCGAAGGGAACTGCCATGCCGACGATCACCACCACCGATGGCGTCGAGATCTACTACAAGGACTGGGGCGCCGGGCGTCCGGTGGTGTTCAGCCACGGCTGGCCGCTCAACGGCGACGCCTGGGACAACCAGATGAAGTTGGTGGCGGCCAACGGCTATCGCGCCATCGCGCACGATCGGCGCGCGCACGGCCGCTCCAGCGACGTGTGGGACGGACACGACATGGACCACTACGCCGACGACCTCGCCGCGGTGCTCAACGAGCTGGACGTCGAGGACGCGACGCTGGTGGGGCACTCGACCGGCGGCGGCGAGGTGACCAGGTACCTGTCCCGGCACGGCACGTCGCGGGTCGCCAAGGCGGTGCTGCTCGGCGCGGTGCCTCCGTTGATGCTGAAGACCGGGAGCAATCCGGAAGGGACGCCGATCGAGGCGTTCGACGACATCCGCGCGGGCGTGGCCGCCGATCGTTCGCAGTTCTGGAAGGATCTGTCGGTCCCGTTCTACGGCGCCAACCGCGCGGGAGCGAAGGTGTCGCAAGGGCTGCGCGACCACTTCTGGCTGATGGGCATGCAGGTGGGGCTCGCGGGCGCGTTCGACTGCGTCAAGGCGTTCTCCGAGACCGATTTCACCGCCGAGCTGCCGAACATCGATATTCCGGTGCTGGTCGCGCACGGCGACGACGACCAGATCGTGCCGTTGGCCGCCGCGGGCGTCAAGACCGCGAAATTGCTGCCGCGGGCCCAGTTGAAGGTGTATCCCGGCGCCCCGCACGGCCTGTGCGGGGACTACGAGAAGGCGTTCGAAGCAGACCTGCTGGACTTCCTGAACAGCTGAGGAGCACACACCCGATGACGAACACTCGCCGTGTGCGCCGCGCCGTGGCCGCGCTCGCCCTCGCACTCGCCGCCGCCGTGTCGGCCGGACCCGCGCGGGCGCAAACGCTGCCCACCGTCGTGCTCGTGCACGGCGCCTTCGCCGACACCACCAGCTGGGACGGCGTCGCCGCCGTGCTGCGCGAGCGGGGCTACCGCGTGCTGACGCCGGAGAACCCGCTGCGCGGACCGGCCTACGACGCGGCCGCCGTGCAGCGCATGCTGGACACGATCAGCGGTCCCGTCGTGCTGGCCGGGCACTCCTACGGCGGCTTCGTGATCAGCAACATCCACGACCCGAAGGTCGAATCGCTGGTATACGTCGCGGCGTTCGCGCCGGTGGAGGGGGAAGTGGCGCAGGCGGCCCTTGACCCGATCCGCTTTCCCGGCAGCCGGCTGTGGCCGCCCGCGCTGCAGGTGAAGGTCGTCGACGATGCGACAGGGGTCGCGGGGAAGAACCTGGACGGCTACGTCGCGCCCGACAGCTTCAACGCCGTCTTCGCCCAGGACGTCGGTCCTGCGACCGCGGCGGACATGATCGCCCATCAGCACTCCATCGCGCTGAAGGCCAACCTCGAACCCTCCGGATCGCCTTCCTGGTCCGGGACGCCGAGCTGGTATCTGGTCTCGGCCGCCGACCGGGTCATCCCGCCGTCCGCACAGCGCTTCATGGCCCAGCGCATGTCGGCTCGCACCAGCGAGATCGACGCCTCGCACGCCTCGCTGGTCTCCAGGCCCGACGCCGTGGCCGCGGTGATCGACGCCGCCGTACCTCGCTGAGCGCGTTTCGTCCCGCCCTCCCGCGGTTACATTGCAGGCGAGCGATCCGGTTGCCGACAATTAGACTGGATCAACGGACGAACCGCGTTTCGCCTGCGATGCATGGCGGCCGCGGGACGTCGGCGCCGGATACGGCGGGACGGGAGACGAAAGCGAGGAGGTGCGGCCGATGTCGAGCACCGAGGATCGGCGCTTCGAGGTCCTGCGCGCCATCGTCGCGGACTATGTCGCGACCAAGGAGCCGATCGGGTCGAAGACGCTGGTCGAGCGACACAACCTGGGTGTTTCCAGCGCGACGGTGCGCAACGACATGGCGGTGCTGGAGGCGGAGGGTTACATCACCCAGCCGCACACGAGTTCCGGCCGCATCCCCACCGACAAGGGCTACCGGCAGTTCGTGGACCGGATCTCCGAGGTGAAACCGCTGTCGTCGGCGGAGCGCAGGGCGATCCTCGAGTTCCTCGAGTCCGGCGTCGACCTCGACGACGTGCTGCGCCGTGGCGTCCGCTTGCTGGCCCAGCTGACCAGGCAGGTCGCCGTGGTGCAGTACCCGACGGTGTCGGCGTCCACGGTGCGGCACATCGAGGTGGTCGCGCTCAATCCGGCCCGCCTGCTGCTGGTGGTGATCACCGACACCGGCCGGGTCGATCAGCGCTTGGTCGAACTCGGCGCGGTGATCGACGACGAGGATCTGGCCGCGCTGCGCGGCATGCTCGGCGGCGCGATGGACGGCAAGCGCTTGGCCGCGGCCTCCGCCGCGGTCGCCGAGTTGCCCGAGCACGCTCCGTTGCGCCTGCGCGACGTGCTGGTGCGGGTGTCGACGGTGCTGGTGGAGACCCTGGTGGAGCACCCGGAGGAGCGCTTGGTGCTCGGCGGCACCGCCAACCTCACCCGCAACGCCGCCGACTTCGGTTTCCCCGGCTCGCTGCGCGCGGTCCTGGAGGCGCTCGAGGAGCAGGTGATCGTGCTCAAACTGCTCGCCGCGGCCCAGCAACCGGGGACGGTGACGGTGCGCATCGGCGAGGAGACGCAGGTCGAGCAGATGCGCGGCACCTCCGTGGTGTCGACCGGCTACGGCGCGGCGGGCGCTGTACTCGGCGGTATGGGTGTGCTCGGGCCCACCCGGATGGACTACCCGGGCACGATCGCATCGGTGGCGGCCGTCGCCCGATACATCGGCGAGGTGCTCGCCGAGCGCTGACGCGCCGACGCCACTGCTACGCTCGATCCTTCGGCCGGATAAAGTTGAGTGCACAAGACTAATGCTGTTGTCGGCGCGCTTCGCACGCGGCGCGGGCACCGGCGGCACTGTCGAGAACGACCAAGGACTAGAGACTCAAGTGGCACGGGACTACTACGGACTGCTCGGCGTCGCGAAGAACGCGACCGACCAGGAGATCAAGCGGGCATACCGCAAGCTGGCGCGTGAGCTCCACCCCGACGTGAACCCCGACGAGGCGGCGCAGGCCAAGTTCAAGGAAGTGTCGACCGCCTACGAGGTGCTGTCGGATCCGGAGAAGCGGCGCATCGTCGACCTGGGCGGCGACCCGCTGGAATCCGGTGGTGGCGGGGCCGGATTCAACGGCGCCGGCTTCGGCGGGCTCGGCGACGTGTTCGAGGCGTTCTTCGGCGGCATGAGCGGATCGGCCAGCGCGCGCAAGCCGCGCGGTCGCGTCCAGCCCGGCGCCGATTCGCTGATCCGCACCAGGCTCAGCCTGGCCGAGTGCGCGGTGGGCGTGACCAAGCACCTGACCGTGGACACCGCGATCCTGTGCGACATCTGCCAGGGTTCCGGCACCAACGGCAAGTCCAAGCCGGTGCGCTGCGAAACCTGTGGCGGCGCGGGCGAGGTCCAGTCGGTGCAGCGGTCGTTCCTCGGCCAGGTGCTGACCTCGCGTCCGTGCCCCACCTGCCGTGGCGCGGGCGAGACCATCCCGGACCCGTGCCACAAGTGCGGTGGCGACGGGCGGGTGCGGGCGCGCCGCGAGATCGCGGCCCCGATTCCCGCGGGCGTCGCGAACGGCATGCGCGTGCGGCTGGCCGCGCAGGGCGAGGTCGGCCCCGGCGGCGGTCACGCGGGGGATCTGTACGTGGAGATCGTGGAGCAGCCGCACGACGTGTTCGTGCGCGACGGCGACGACCTGCACTGCACCATCCGGGTGCCGATGGTGGACGCGGCGCTGGGCACCACCGTCGTGATCGACACCATCCTGGACGGCCCCACCGAGCTGACCATTCCGGCGGGCACCCAGCCCGGTGAGATCTCGGTGCTGCGCGGTCACGGCATGCCGCGACTGCGCTCGAGCGCCCGCGGCGACCTGCTGGCGCATCTGGACATCGTGATCCCGTCCAAGCTGGACAGCAAGCAGACCGAACTGTTGCGCAAGTACAAGGGATTGCGCGAGCGGGAGCGCGCCGAGGTGATGTCGGCGCAGTCCGAGCACAACAGCGGCCTGTTCGCGCGGCTGCGCGCGTCCTTCAGCGGGCGCTAGGTGGCGGCGACGGTCTTCTACCTCGACGAGGTGCCCGAGCCGGGCGCGGTCGCGGTGCTCGACGGCCCCGAGGGCAGGCACGCCGCCACGGTGCGCCGCATCCGGGTCGGGGAGCCGATCACCCTCTCCGACGGGCGCGGGGTGCTGGCCGCCTCGGAAGTCGTTGCGGCGCAACGCGACCGGCTCGAGCTGGCGGTGCGCGATCGAGTGCTCGCGGACCCCCAGACGCCGCCGGTGACGGTCGTGCAGGCGCTGCCGAAGTCCGATCGATCGGAACTGGCGGTCGAGCTGATGACCGAGGCGGGCGCGGACGTGGTCGTTCCCTGGCAGGCCGCGCGCTGCGTCGCGAATTGGGAGGGCAAAGCGGCCAAGGGTGTGGAGAAGTGGCGCGCCGCCGCGCGCTCGGCCGCCCGTCAGTCCCGCCGGCCCTACATTCCGGATGTCGCCGACCTGCACCGGACGGCGGATGTGCTTGAGCTCGTGCGCGCGGCCAAAGGGCGCGGCGCGATCGTGGCGGCGCTGCACGAATCCGGCGCCGCCCGCTTCACCGCATTGCCGTTCGCCGACGCCACCGAGATCGTTCTGGTGGTGGGCCCGGAAGGCGGGCTGGACGACGCGGAACTCACGGCCTTGGCCGAGGCGGGCGCGGAGATCACCTTGCTCGGCCCGACCGTGCTGCGTACCTCCACGGCGGCAGCGGTCGCGCTGGGCGCGCTCGGTGCGTTGACGCCGCGCTGGTGAGGGTTTCGCGGCGCGGCCGGGAGCGTGCGTCCGATCTCAGACCTCGACAGGCGCCGCTTTCCCGGAGTCACCGGCGGCGGCGTTCACCGACACCGCACCGCGATGCGCCCGGTGCGATACCGCCAGCAGTAATGCCGCGATGACCATCAGCAGTCCGATACCGCCGACCAGTGCGAGCCACCCGGAGTGGGCGTAGGCGATGCCCGCCGTTCCGCCGACGAGCGCGCTGCCGAGGTAGTAGGCGAACAGATACAGCGACGACGCCGCGCCCCGGTTGCCTTCGGCCATCGCCCCCACCCACGCGCTCGCGGCGGTGTGCGCCCCGAAGAAACCGGCGGTGTAGAGCAAAACGCCGAGGATCACGGTGCCGATTTGGTCGGGGATGGTCACCACGAGACCGATCGCCATGACGATCAGCGACATCCCGAGCACCCAGGACCTGCCCACCCGATCCGTCAACCGGCCGGACGCCGCCGAGGCCGCCGTTCCGGCCAGATAGAGCACGAACACCAGTCCCGCCAGTGCCTCCGGCAGCTCGAACGGCGGGCTGGTCAGCCGGTAGCCGAGATAGTTGTACATCGAGACGAACCCGCCCATCAGCACGAACGCCAGCCCGAACAGCGCGAGCAAGCCGCGGTGGCGCAATTGGCTGCCGAGGTCGCCCAGCACCGTCCGGATTCCGGCGGGGCGCGCGACGAAGCCCCGCGATGGCGGCAGCCACCGGACGAACCAGACGGTGCAGGCCGCGGCCGCGATCGAGGCCGCCGCCTGCGCCCATCGCCAAGACGCCAGATCCAACGTGAACGCCGGAATCAGCCGCCCGGCCAGCCCGCCGATGGTGGTGCCTGCCACGTAGATGCCCATCGCGGCGCCCAACCCTTCCCCGCCGATCTCCTCGGCCAGATAGGCCATCGCGACCGCGGGCACACCGGCCAGCGCGATGCCCTGCACCGCGCGTCCGGCCAGCAGGACCTCCAGCGAGGGACTCAGCGGCAGCAGCAGTCCGATCACCGCCGCGGTGACGGCGGAACCGATCATCACCTTGGTCCGGCCGATCCGCGACGACAGCGCGCTCACCGGAATGATCGCCAGCGCGAGGAAGCCGGTCGTGAGCGACACCGCCAGCGCCGCGCGTGCGGGCGTCGCGCCGAACGCCGTCGACAGGCTCGGCAGCAGTGCCTGGGCGCTGTACATGGAGGCGAAGGTGGTCAGACCGGCGGCGAACAGCGCGATCGTGATCCTGCGTTCGTGGGCGATGTCCCTGGCCGCTTCGATTCGTCTGGTGGTCATGGCTCCTCCTTTCATCCAGCATCACCAGCCCGTTTTCCGGAAGGAAATGAATAATGGAAGGCAAGTTGATTCCCTGAATGCATATAGCGAGGTCGGACTGTGCTGGGTGAGGATCTGGAGTGGTTCACGACACTCGCCGAACTCGAGCGGGTCGGCGCCGCCGCCGAGCGACTGCACCTGGCGCAGCCGACGCTGTCGCGCATGCTGGCCCGCTTGGAGCGCCGGGTGGGCGCCCAACTGTTCGACCGGCACGGAAAGCGAATCGTCCTCAACGAGTACGGCCGCATCTACTACGAGCACGCCCGCCGCGCGCAATCCGAGCTGGACGCGGCGAAACAGGCCCTCGCCGATCGGGTCAACCCGTCCGGGGGCGTCGTGCGGCTGTCGTTCCAGCACTCCTTCGGCGGCTCGCTGGTGCCGCAGCTGATCAGCGGCTTCCGGCGCGTGTCCGGCCGGATCACGATCACGCTGTGGCAGGGAGCGGCCGAGGCGGTGACCGAGCGGGTCCTCGCCGGTGACGCCGATCTGGGCATCGTCTCGCCCCGTCCCGCCGTCGCGGGCGTCGGCTGGCGCGCCGTGCTGCGTCAGCCGCTGGTCCTGGCGGTGCCGCAGGAACACCGACTGGCCGGACGACGGCAGGTTCGCCTCGCCGAGGTGGCCGACGCGGAGTTCGTCACCATGCACCACGGCTTCGGGATGCGGCGCATCTTCGACGAACTGTGCGCCGCCGCGGACATCCGGCCCCGGATCGCGTTCGAATCCAGCGATCTGGTCACGGTGGCGGGACTGGTCTCGGCGGGGCTGGGGGTGGCGATCCTGCCCCGAGAGGACCCGCTGTCCGCCGGGCCGCTGTCGGGACCGGTGACGGTGCCGCTGGCGGACGCGGGCGCGGCTCGGGCGGTCGGGCTGATCTGGCCCGCGGCGACCACGCCACCCGACGCGGTGCGACGCTTTCGTGATTTCACCGAGGATTGGGCGCGCCGACGTGGGGGAATCCCGTGAGCGGCCGATTCCGCTCGCGGCTTATTCACTGGGCGGTGTCAGTGGTGCGGGTTAAACTTGCTCCATACCGCAGTCGAGACCGGAAAGCAGGCTATAGCCACTTTTGAGAACACAAGGCGAGATCGGCGACCCCACCACCCCAGCGGCAGGCATCGGCGCCGGCGACAACGGTTCGGGTCCCGCAGCGCGCACCGTGCGCTCGAGTATCGAACTCGCTCCCGAATCCGTGTTCCCCTTCCTCGGTTCGGCCGACCAGAACCTTCGTGAACTGGAAACGCTGCTCGACGCGGACATCCACGTCCGCGGAAACTCCGTCACCCTCACCGGCAAGGCGGCCGACGTCGCGCTCGCCGAGCGGGTCATCGAGCAGTTGGTCGCGCTCACCGGCCGCAACCGCGTGGTGACCCCCGAGGCGGTGCGCCACACCGTGTCGATGCTCACCGAGGGGTCCAGCGAGTCCCCCGCGGAGGTGCTCAGCCTGGACATCCTGTCCCGGCGCGGCAAGACCATCCGGCCCAAGACGCTGAACCAGAAACGCTACGTCGACGCGATCGACGCCAACACCATCGTGTTCGGCATCGGACCCGCCGGTACCGGCAAGACCTATCTGGCGATGGCCAAAGCGGTCCAGGCGTTGCAGACCAAGCAGGTCAACCGGATCATCCTCACCCGTCCCGCGGTCGAGGCGGGGGAGCGGCTCGGCTTCCTGCCCGGCACGCTGAACGAGAAGATCGATCCGTACCTGCGCCCGCTCTACGACGCGCTGCACGACATGATGGACCCGGAGGCCATTCCGAAGCTGATGGCGGCCGGTGTCATCGAGGTCGCGCCGCTGGCCTACATGCGCGGACGCACCCTGAACGACTCGTTCATCATCCTCGACGAGGCGCAGAACACCACCGCCGAGCAGATGAAGATGTTCCTCACCCGTCTCGGATTCGGCTCGAAGATCGTGGTGACCGGCGACGTGACCCAGGTCGATCTGCCGACCGGCGCCCGGTCCGGTCTGCGCGCGGCCAGCGAGATCCTCACCGAGATCGAAGACATCCACTTCGCGGAGCTGACCAGCAGCGACGTGGTCCGCCACCGGCTGGTCTCCGACATCGTCGACGCCTACGACCGCTTCGAGGCCCAGTCCCGTCCGCAGGTCGCCCCGCATTACGGCGGCAACCGCGCACAGCGCCGCGCGGCGAGCCGGGCCGACCGGCGCTGACTCGTCTCGCCGGGCGGGGCTCCGCTCCGCCGACGCGATCGACGGGATCGTAGGCTGTTCGGGTGAGCATCGAGATCGCCAACGAGTCGGGTATCGACGTACCCGAAGAAGAGCTGGTCAGCGTCGCACGGTTCGTGATCGCCCGGATGGACGTGCACCCCGCCGCGGAGCTGTCCATGGTGCTCGTCGATCTCGACACCATGGCCGACCTGCACATGCGCTGGATGGACCTGCCCGGCCCCACCGACGTCATGTCCTTCCCGATGGACGAACTCGAGCCCGGCGGGCGGCCCGACAGCCCCGAGCCCGGCCCGTCCATGCTCGGCGACATCGTGCTGTGCCCGGAGTTCGCCGCCGGACAGGCGCGCAAGGCGGGGCACTCCCTCGATCACGAACTCGCCTTGCTCACCGTGCACGGCGTGCTGCACCTGCTCGGCTACGACCACGCCGAGCCGGACGAGGAGAAGGAGATGTTCGCCCTGCAGGCGCGGCTGCTCGAGGAGTGGTACGAGAGTCTGCGGGAGGCTCAGCGGCGCGCCGAACTGGCCGAACGCGACGCGCGATTGCTGGGTAAGGCTGGCTTCACCACACCGGGTGAGTCGCTGGGTCCCGCGTGAATTCCCTGACCCTCGTTCTGCTCGCGGTCCTGCTCATCTTCGTAGGCGGGATCTTCGCCGGGGTCGATTCCGCCCTGAACACGATCTCGCCCGCCCGGGTCGAGGACCTGGTGCGCGCCGACCGGCCCGGCGCGGTGCGGCTGGGCCGGATCGTGGACGACCGGGCCCGTTACGTGAACCTCATGGTGCTGCTGCGCATCCTGTGCGAGATCGGCGCGACGGTGCTGCTGGCGGCGGGCCTGATGACGCTCTGGGGCGAGAATTGGGCGCTGCTGATCACCGCTGTGGTGATGGTGCTGGTGTCGTACGTGGTGATCGGTGTCGGCCCGCGCACGCTGGGCAGGCAGCACGCCTACTCCATCTCGCTGGCCGCGGCCTTGCCTTTGCAGTTCATCGGCGCGCTGCTCGGGCCGATCAGCCGACTGCTGATTCTGATCGGCAACGCGATCACCCCCGGTAAAGGCTTCCGCAACGGGCCTTTCGCTTCCGAGATCGAGCTGCGCGAGGTGGTCGAGATGGCCGGTGAGCGCGGGGTGGTGGCCGACGACGAACGACGAATGATCCAGTCCGTCTTCGAACTCGGCGACACGGCGGCGCGCGCGGTGATGGTGCCGCGCACGGAGATGGTCTGGATCGAAGCGGACAAGACCGCCGCGCAGGCGATGTCGCTGGCGGTGCGTTCCGGGCATTCGCGGATCCCGGTGATCGGCGAGAACGTCGACGACATCCGCGGCGTGGTGTATTTGAAAGACCTCGTGCCCTTCGCCGAGCGCAGCCGTAAGGTGCGGGTGCGCGAGGTGATGCGTCCCGCGGTGTTCATGCCCGACTCGAAACCGCTCGACAGCCTGCTCGACGAGATGCAGCGCAGGCGCAATCACATGGCGTTGCTGGTGGACGAGTACGGCGGCATCGCGGGTCTGGTGACCATCGAGGACGTGCTGGAGGAGATCGTCGGAGAGATCGCCGACGAGTACGACGTCGACGAGACCCCGCCCGTCGAAGATCTCGGCGACGGCCGCTACCGCGTCTCGACCCGGCTGCCGGTGGAGGATCTCGGCGAGCTGTTCGGGTTGGAGATCGAGGAGGAGGACGTCGACACCGTCGGCGGCCTGCTGGCGCACGAACTGGGCCGGGTGCCGCTGCCCGGCTCGAAGATCGAGGTGCACGGGCTGGTGCTGCGCGGCGAAGGCGGTCCGGACGCGCGGGGCCGGATGCGGGTGAACACCGTGGTGGTACGCAAAGCGCGCGAGAAGGTCCCCGCGGGGAAAACCAACGGGGACAATGCCAATGGCAAGCGCAAGGCGAACGGATCGGAGCGGGAGACCGCTGCCGATCGCGACGAGGACGGAGACACCGAATGACCGAACTGGACGCCGAGGACACCAAGCTGGTCGTCCTGGCCCGTGGCGCGCTCGGCCGCACCGGCGGGGCGAGCGGAGCCGCGATCCGCGACACCGACGGCCGCACCTACGCCGCGGGCGAGGTCACGCTGAGCGCGCTGCGGTTGACGGCGCTGCAAGCCGCCGTGGCCGCGGCGTTGTCCAGCGGCGCGGAGGGTTTCGAGGCGGCCGTCGTGGTCGGCGGGCGGCTGTCGGACTTCGGCGTGACCGCGGTGCGTGAGGTTTCGGCGGAGGCGCGGATCATCTTCACCGATCGCGACGGCGCGGTGTTCGAGATCGTCGACGACTCCGCCGACGCGGCCGACGCGGTGAGCGCCGATTCCGGTGAGGTCCGCGGTGGCTGACGCGCAGGAGAAGGGCGCATTCCGGTCCGGTTTCGTCTGTTTCGTCGGTCGTCCGAACACCGGCAAGTCGACTCTGACCAACGCGCTGGTCGGCGCGAAGATCGCGATCACCTCCTCGCGTCCGCAGACCACCAGGCACACGATTCGCGGCATCGTGCATCGCGAGCACACGCAGTTGATCCTCGTCGACACCCCCGGTTTGCACCGTCCGCGCACCTTGCTCGGCCAGCGCCTCAACGACCTTGTGCGCGATACGTATTCGGAAGTGGACGTGATCGCGCTGTGCATCCCGGCCGACGAGAAGATCGGCCCCGGTGACCGCTGGATCGTGCAGCAGGTCAAGCAGATGGCGCCGAAGACGACGCTGCTCGGCGTGGTCACCAAGATCGACAAGGTGAGCCGGGACCAGATCGCCGAGCAACTGCTCGCCGTCTCCCAGCTGCTCGGCCCGGAGGCCGACGTGGTTCCGGTGTCGGCGGTGCGGGGCGAGCAGGTCGAGGTGCTCGTCGACGTCATCGCGTCGAAGATGCCGGAGGGCCCGGCGTTCTACCCCGACGGCGAGCTCACCGACGAGCCAGAGGAAACGCTGATGGCCGAGCTCATCCGCGAGGCCGCGCTGGAGGGCGTGCGCGACGAGCTGCCCCACTCGCTGGCCGTGGTCATCGAGGAGGTCCTGCCCTACGAGGACCGCGAGGACATGCTCGACGTCCACGCCTTGCTCTACGTCGAGCGGCCCAGCCAGAAGGCCATCGTCATCGGCAAGGGCGGCTCCCGGCTGAAAGAGGTCGGCACCAACGCCCGCAAACAGATCGAACACATCCTCGGCACCCGGATCTACCTGAATCTGCACGTGAAGGTGGCCAAGGACTGGCAGCGGGACCCGAAACAGCTGGGCAAACTCGGTTTCTGACCTGATCGGAGTTCGGCTGTGATCGGGCGGAAACCGTGTCAGCGGTGGTGTCAGATCCGCGTCAGGCCGGTGTCAGCCGGGGCGGCGACAGTAGTCGTGTGAACAGCACAGCAATCGCGACTCCCACCACCGTCACCCTTTCCGACCAGGACAAGAGCACACTGCGGACCGCCGCGTACGGTGCCCTGTCGCTGATGGCCGCCACCGGTACGCCCCACGCGGCCGCTACGAACGGCTCCATCGCCTTGACGTCGGCGACCGGCCTGGTCGGGCACGTGCTCGCCGCGAGGTCCAAGGACATCGAACTGAAGGGCAGGACCGTCGCCGAACTCGCCGACCGAGTGCTGCCCGCCCTCACCGCGGCCATGAACCTGCTCGGAAAGCACGATCCGGCCGAGGCCGACAACTTCCGCGGCACCGTCCTCGCCGCCGTCGACGCAGCCGCCAGGCCACGCGGCGGCGAACCCGGCCCCGCCGCGGCCGAGATGGCCCGCAAGATCACCGCGGCGCTCGACGCCGCCACGGTGCCGACGGCTGCCGCCGGGCCGGATCGGCCGGAGCTGCAGAAGGCCATCGAGGAGATCGTCGCGTCCGGTATCGCCGGAATCACTCTGCGCGTGCACGACGAGCGCGGCGAGTGGGTCGGCAGCGCAGGCGTGCGCGAGCTGGGGGAGACCGCGAAGCCGCCGACCGACGGGCACGTCCGGATCGGCAGCAACACCAAGACCTTCACCGCGACCCTGGTTCTGCAACTGGTGGCCGAGGGCCGGATCGCGCTGGACAACGCGGTGGCCGACTACCTGCCGGAGTTCGGACTCGACCCGCGGATCACGGTGCGGATGCTGTTGCAGCACACCAGCGGCGTATTCAACTTCACCGGTGAGTATTACCAAGACGGAACCGTTGTGCCGGGAATCGCCGCCACCACCGCGGGCAGAGAGTGGGTGGACAACCGGTTCGCGACCTACCAGCCGGAGGAGCTGGTGCGGCTCGCGCTGTCCAAGCCGCCGCGGTTCGAACCCGGCACGGACTGGAGCTACTCCAATACCAATTACGTGCTGGCCAGGCTGCTGATCGAGAGGGTCACCGGCCGCTCTGTCGCCCAAGTGATGCAGCGGCTGATCCTGGGGCCGCTGGGGCTGTCGGGCACCGTGGCGCCGACCACCCAGACCGAGGTGCCCGAGCCGCACGCCCACGCCTACTACCGGTACGAGGACGACGGGCAGGAGAAGACCGTCGATGTCACCAGCCAGAACCCGTCCTGGATCTCCAGCGGCGGTGACATGATCTCCACCACCCAGGACCTGCACACCTTCATCTCCGCGCTGATGAGCGGCAAGCTGCTCCCCGCGCAGCTGCTGGCCGAGATGCGCACACCGCACCCGACACCCATCCCGAACATGGGCTACGGCCTCGGTGTCTTCGTGCAAGACACCGGCCTGGGCGGCACCGTCGTCACCCACAACGGCGGCGCGGCGGGCCACGCGGCGCTGATGTACAGCACACCCGACGGCAGCAAGACCATGACCGCCACGCTGAACTACGTGGACGACGCCGCCCTGTCCTTGGCCGTGCCGTTCCAACAGGCGACCCAGAGGCTCGTCGACGAAGTGTTTCGCGGCGGATCGTCCGATCCGGCTCAGCCGACAGACTGAACACTCGTCAGCGCACAACTCGAGCGTCACTCCGGTGTGTACCGGGCGGAACGCGAATCGGGCTATCTCGAACTCAGTGAGTTGGAGATAGCTCGATTCGCATGCTCGGCCGAAGTTTTCAACTCATGGTGGCATCCCGAATCTATGGTCGGGTAGATGAACGACGCTATTGCGGTCCGGCTCGGAACCACCGATGACGCACGGCAGCATTTCGATGCGATCTGCGAGCTGTACGACGAAGTATTCTCGGCGGCACCGTACGTTTGGCCGGACACCGAGTCGCAGCGCCATCGACAGATGCTCACCGACATGATCACCAGGCCGGGGTTCGGCGTGGCTCTCGCGACATCCCATGACGCCCTAGTCGGATTCGTGTACGGAACCACCCTGACCACCGACACCGGGTGGTGGGAAGGGTTCCAGCAGCAGGTACCGCCGGAAATCACACAGGAATGGCCCGGTAGGACCTTCGCCGTGATCGATCTGGCCGTTCATGAGTCGGCACGTCGACACGGCCTCGGCCGCCGATTGCTCGACATCCTGCTGGATAGCCGCCCCGAGCAACGGGCGACGCTGGCAGTCCAGCCGCAGGCAGCAGATGCACATGCGTTCTATCGGGCGATCGGTGGCTGGCACCTGTCGCCACCTACGCCGCACAGCAGGGATTCAACGTCGGTGTCCTCGACGCCGAAGCCCATGGCTTGGGCATCGACCAGACGATTGACCTCATCAATGCCACCAAGCCACGGTGGGCGGGGTTCAACCTGCTCGCCCCCACATACGAGATCAGCGCCCGCATCGCCGCCGGGCTCGACCAGGACATCGAGGTCATGCTCGGCGGACATCACGCCAAAGCCATGCCGCGCCGAATACTGACCGATCCACGCATGACGCGGTGCGCCGCGCTGGTACTCGGCGAAGCCGAGACCCGGGTCTCCGAGCTGCTCGATGATCACCGCAACCGATCTCGCTTACCAGGCGTAATGTGGCTGGACCCGATCATGCGAGTTCCGGTCACCGGTGGAGTGCCGGGCGCAACGCATCATCTCGCACCCGACATTGATACCTTGCCGTTCGTCGACCGGACCTATCTGTGTCAGGACCCGCATTACGAGCATGCGTGGTGGGAAGCGAACATGGTCGGTGCTCGGGGCTGCCCATACAACTGCTCCTTTTGCGGAGCGGCGGTCAGCGCCAACCCGGATGTCACCATCCGAACTCGCCACCCGCGCAACATCATCGATGAAATGGTTGGGCTTCGCGAACAGCGCAGCGTCACCGCGTTCCGGTTCGTCGACGACTTGTTTCTCGGGGCACGCCGCGTAATCGACACCATGATGCGTGCCTTCGCGGCCGAACAGGTCGGCGATTGGGCGCGCTGGGATGCCACCGGCCGGATCAACGTGTTGCATCGAGCTGACGATGCGACGCTCGATCTATTGGCGTCGAACGGTCTGCGTGAAGTCGCGCTCGGTATCGAGTCCGGCAGCACCCGGATGCTCGAGTACATCGACAAGCGCATTACACCTGAAATGGCGGTCGGCGTGGTGACCCGACTGGCCGAACGCGGCATCGGCGTGAAGGGATATTTCATTCTCGGATTTCCCGGTGAGACCCGCCGAGAGATCGACGCCACCGAGCGGCTGATCCACCGGCTATGGGAAGCTACCGATCAGCTGCCCGGACGATTCCGCGCATCGGTGTTCGAGTTTCGCCCCTATCCCGGAACGCCGGAATGGCATCGACTCATGGCGACAGGTCGCTACCAGGCGGAACAACTTCTGAACTATTCGCCGGTGGACCTGACCAGCGGGGGTGTCGACGAGTCGATGCTCGCCCGCGACGAGTTCAACTTTTCGGTCGATCTCCAGCTCGCGGAGGCACCCACCAGCTACATCCGTGCCAAACTGGTCGACTTGGCGCATGCCCAGCACGTGCGCGCTGCCGCCGGTTAGACGCCGATGTCGGCGACTGCGTGCGGTATATCCCAGCCATGCTCGCTGAACGGCGCTCGCCCGTCGAGGAATGCGCGGATTCCGACGGCGGGGTATTCGATCAAGTTGTCGGGGAGGTCGTCGATCGGGAACCATCGCACAGCCGCGCACTTGTCCGGTTCTCGATTCACCGGTTCCCCGATCCAACGCCGTGCTTGTAGGAACAGACCCAGCCGTGGTTCCGGGCCTGAACCGGCGGCGTGCACCGCGTGAACGAATCCGAGGTCGGCCGGGTCGATGAGCACGCCGATTTCCTCACGGGCTTCTCGGGCGGCGGCCGTCGTAATCGGCTCGCCCGCGTCCAATTTGCCCGATGGCAGATGCCACTGGCCTGCGAACATGTCTCCTCGACGCTGAGTCAGCAGTAGCTTGTCGTCGCGCACGAGCAGTATATGAACGTCTACCAGGTGACGATCGGCCATCGGCATCTCCTCGCGTTCCACGGACGGCCGAGACCATACTGCATCGGCAATCGGCACACCAGCGGACTTGCTTGGCATCGACGCGGCTGATCACGCGAGTAGTTGGTGGGCGGAAGCGGGTTGAGCGCACCGAGAATGACGGGGGCACAGCGTTGTGGTGCGGGCTCACCACCAAGGTGTTGGCCGGTGGTTCTGCCAGTTCAGTTCGGATTCGAGTTGGGCGGCCAAGGAGATCAGGATGGGTTCGGTGTTCGCGGTGCCCATCAGTTGGGCGCCGATGGGGAGGCCGGTGTCGGTGAAGCCGGCGGGAATGTTGATGCTGGGCCAGCCGAGGACGTTCCACGGCCAGGTGTATGGGCAGGCGGCGGTGATGAGGTTGTTGGTGGCGTTGACGCCGATGCCGTCGATCTCCTCGACGCGGGGTGGTGGCGTGGCGGTGGTGGGGGCGAGGACTACGTCGTAGTCGCGGAAGAAGGTGCCGATCCGCTTGTGCAGCAGAGGTTCCAGTCGACGGGCCGCGTAGAGGGCGGGGCCGTCGAGCACCCGGCCGATTCGAGCGTTCGCGGTGGTGCGCGGATCCACTTCCAGGCCGGGCATGCGGTGGTAGACCCGCCGGATACCAGCGAGCGAACGAGGCAGGAACGAGGCGCCGATCAAGATGCCGTAGTGCAGGTCGGCCACGGTCACGGGTGTGGCCCAGCGCCCGCAGCGTGGCGGCGGTGCGGCGCACCGCCTGCTCGATCTGGGGATCGAGCGCGGTCCTGGTCGCGGTGAAGGGAATTCGCAGCGACAGCGCGATCCGCAGTTTTCCCGGGTCGCGGCCGACGGCGTCCGATGCCGTGATCGGTTCCGGGGTGTGCAGGTCCCCTTGGTGCGGACCGGCCGCCGCGTCCAGCAGCAGCGCCGCGTCCGCGACGGTGCGCGCCAGCGGCCCGTTCACGGTGAGCCCGTAGAACGCCTCGGCCTCCGGCCAGGTGGAGATGCGTCCGCGCTGCGGTTTGATGCCGACCAGGTTCGTCCACGCGGCGGGGATGCGAACCGAGCCCGCGCCGTCGGAGCCGAGGGCGGCGGGGACCAATCCGGCGGCGACGGCCGCCGAAGCTCCGCCGGAGGATCCGCCCGGAGTCCTCGTGCGGTCCCAGGGGTTGCGGGTGTGCCCGAACCACGCGGCGCTGGTGAACGGCCACTGCCCGAGTTCGCAAGTATTGGTCTTCCCGACGATCACCGCGCCCGCGGCGCGCAGACGCCGCACCGATTCCGCGTCCTCCGTCTTCGGCGCGAAGTCGCCGCCGCAGCCGAAGGCGGTCGGTTCACCTGCGACGTCGGTGTCGTCCTTGACCGCGACGGGCACGCCGAGCAGCGGTAATCGCTGCCCAGCGGCCAGTCGCCGGTCGGCTTCGGCGGCCTCGGCCAGCGCCCGTTCGCGGCGCACGACTCGGAAGGCGTTGAGGGTGCCCTGCGCCGCGTCGATCCGGTCCAACGCGCCGCCGACCGCGGCGGTCGAGGTGACCGCGCCGCCCGCGATCGCGGACGCCAGTTCGGCCAGGCCCAGCTCCCGCGTGTCGGGCGCGTGAGCAGGATCGGACACCGTCATGTGAGCTCCGTCTCGTCGTGGTCAACCAGACGGTAGCGCCAATTTGGTCAATCGTCCAGATTGCATTGCATGACGAAAGCCGCTGGCAGTGCTCGCGCCACGAGTGGAAGGCTCGCGTCAGCGAATGTGCTTGCATTCGCCGTATGGCACCCCCTGGGTGAGATCGGGCCTGCCGAACATGCGGCCGACCAGCGCGTTGAACGCGGCCACCGACAGCCGGTCCATGTCGTTGCACAGGAAATCGTTCTTGGTGCCCGAGACATCCTTCGATTTCAGCGATTTCGCCCACTTCTGCGGCGTGCCCCCGCACCCGACGTGCACTTGATAGTCCCCGCCCTTGTCGAGGGTGAAGGAGTAGTCGACCTTGGAGTGGCCGCCGAGCCGGACCGGGACCTTGGTCTGCGCCCATCCGGATTTCGACGTCTTGGCCTGGATCCACACCCCGACCGGCGAGGCGCTGTTGATGCAACCGATCGTGCCGCTCACGGTGGTCGACGCCGCCGATGCGCTCGGCACGCCCAGGGCGAGGAACACCGCCGCGGCGGAGAGCGGAAGGGCCACGCGGAGGGAATTGCGCATTGTTCGATCCTTTCGATCGGATTTCCGTTTTCGACGGTCTGGGGCGCTGCGGGAAACTCACCGGAAGGTGCGCCATCCCCAATGGCGCTCGGGCAGGGCTTGCCCCGGGAGTGGTGCGATGGATTGATAGATGTCGTACAGCCAAGCCCGCACCCTCGCGTCCTCGATCTCCTTGCCGAGGATGGCTCCGACTTCCACGTACCCGACGACGGCGGCGATCGCGGTCATTCGCGCCCGCAAGCCGCGAGCCCGAGGGTGCAGTCGAAGGTGGAAGTCGCGGTGGCCCGTCGCCAGGCGGGAGCAAACATGACGCAGGATCGCCGCTGCCAACGGGGCCGCGTCACCGGGCAGGCAGGCGTCGATCAAGAGGTCGAGGGCGTCTCGCTCGCCGGCCGCGAGTCCTCGGGTGGTGAGATCTCCGATCGCCTGGTCCACTTCCCGCGGGGTCCTGATCAGCAGCCGGTAGCGATAGAGCAGCATCGGCACCGTCACCGGCCGATAACGCACGAGCGCCGGATCGGCGGCCGCCCCCAAGGCGTCGCCGAGGTCGGTGGCGTGAGGCGCGCTGAGCAGTTGACGCCACGCGGCGGAGCGGGGGCCGTAACCCAGACCGGCGAGGTAGGTGATGTCCTCCGTCACCCAGGCGGGCCGCCGTCCGTCCTGGCCGCGAACCACCAGATACTCGCCTATGACGGTCGAGATGACGACGTCCCATGCGGGATCGGGTTCGGGTGCTGCGGTCAGTGCTCCGGCCAGGAATCCGGGGCGGCGGCCGGCATCGAGACGGGGCAGAACCGTGCCCAGAAGCAGGTGGCGCTCACGCGGATCCAGCGCCTGCGCGGTAGCTGTCGCGACGCTGTAGGCCAGCACCTGATCCAGCTTGCCGACAGCCTCGCACAGCGGTGCGACGGAAGGTAGCGCCTCGACGAAGGATGAGGCCAGGTCTCCGGGATGGCGCAGCCGGGCCAAGGTCGTCGCGGGGTCCTTGCGCGTGGCCGAGAACGCGCGTGCCAGCGCGGTCGCCCGCACCCGGACCGGCAGTCCGGCATCGTCCGCGATGCGCAGGCAATCGGCGACGGTGGTGTCGAGCAGAGGGCCGATGACGGCGGTGGTGTCCGCGCAGCGCCCCGCGATGTGCAGCAACACGCGCCGGTCGGCGAAGGTGAGGTCGGCGGTGTGCAGGACATGGGGCGGCAAGCGGCGGAGCAGTTCGAGCAAACAGATGTCACGGTACCGGTGGAGACTTCGCCCGATCTTGTGCACATACTCGCCCAGCATGCGCGCGGTCGATCGGTCCGCTATCTCCCGCCCCAATCGGGTTGCCACCTCGCCGGCCTGATTCGCGCGGACGGAATCGAGTTGTCGCAGTGCTTCCCACGCCGGCGACCCGGAATCCAGGAGGAGAGCGACGAGGATGTCGCTGCCGTTCGGCAGCGCCAGCACCGTCATGAGGCCGCCTTCGCGGCGGAGCACGGGCAGCAGCAGATCGTGATCCGGCGTCCCGGTGGTGAGCACCGTGATGCAGCGCAGGACGGCATCGAGCGTTACGCCTTCGCCATTCGCCGCGTCACCACTG
Organism: Nocardia sp. NPDC003726; assembly: GCF_053586955.1. NCBI lineage: Bacteria > Bacillati > Actinomycetota > Actinomycetes > Mycobacteriales > Nocardiaceae > Nocardia > Nocardia sp. NPDC003726. Next base: position 445,552 of record NZ_JBSFNF010000002.1, read on the forward strand.
CGCATTGCGCCGACGGCAGCGCGCACGACGGCGCGCTGGCCCGCGTCGTCGGAGAGGATGAGACGTGCATGGCTGACTCGGGTAGCCGGATAGGAGGGCTGATCGGCCTGGGCTCGCAGCGGCGACCGTTCGGTGACCGCCATACCGGTGATATCGAATTCGTCGACGAAACGGGAGGTTTCGTAGGTGGACAGCGTGAGCCCTTCGGCTACCTCGGGGAGCCGCCACGCCAATTCGGCGAACGCGGCGACGATCACCTCCGGTGGTTTCCGCAGGATCACCGGCAGTTGCCCGTCGTGCGCCAGAATCGCAGCGACGACGTCCGACAGCTCTTCCGGGTGGAGCGCCCGCAGCGGCGCGGCGGGAATCTCGCCCAGGCCGATTCGGGGCAGAACGGGGCCCACCGGTAATTCGCCCCGCCACCAGAACGGCGAGTCGAAACGCGCCGCCAGTTCGTGCACGGGAAGTGCCGCCGCCGGTCCGGCCACTACGTGGGCGTAGAAGTTGCCGGGGCGTCCGGTCGTATCCAGCCCGAGATGGCCGCGGCGGAACACCAACCGCATCCCCTCGAAGTCCGTCCACCCGTAGGACACGGGCGTGGCGGAATCGCGATGACTGCCCCGGGGAGCGGTGTATCGGCACAGTCGCACCGCGGCTCGCGTGAGCACGTCTTCGCGATCCGCCAATCCGCGTGACGCCGCGACAGGTTGCAGGCCGAGGCCCGCCGCGCCGCGGGGTACGCGCGTATACAGAAGTTGCTCCAGCTCTGTCATCCGCGGCGACCGCTGATCTCGGGCAAGCGGAGCAGCACCATCAGCAGCGGATCCAGGCAGCGCACCGGCTTCAGCACGTCGATGGTGTCGGCGTTCGGGGTATCCCCGATAGCGGCGACGGCGTGAAAGGAGACCAGGTCCCCGGGCCGCCGCCGGCCTGCCGCCACCACGTCGTTGCCGCCGAATTCGCGCAGGACCTGCCGGACCTCCTGGTCGATCCACTCGGCGTCCTTGCGCCATGCCGCGACGGAACTCATGTCGGCAGGCGCGGCGAACGCGACCGGGCGTCCCAGCGCGTTCGCCACGAGATCGGATTTGGACAGCGCGATCGCGATCGGCGTCCGCCGGCGATGCGCGTGATCGAGTTCTTCCATGCACGCGTTCAGCAGGTTCGCTTGATTGGCGTAGGCGGTGTCGACAGCGCCGTCGACCGGCCATGGCCGCCCGTCGGGCCGATCCAGCGACAGCGGATCGATCAGGAAGATCGTGGCGTCCGCACGGCGCACGAATCCCGCGGTCGAAGCGCGGCGGCGCGGATCGGCCAAGTCCTCCCCGGCCACGTCGTGGAACAGGACCAGCGCCGGATCGTTCTGTCCCACAGCCACTTTGCACACCAGCGGATTACGTGCCACGTCCGTGCCCTCGGGGGTGGGCGCGAGCAGAAATCGCTGACGGAACACCGGTATGAAGTAGTCGTTGTCGAATCGGTTGCCGCTGTCGTTGTCGAAGGTGAATTCCGTGAAGTCGCAGTGCTCCAGCCCTTGCCGGTAGACGGCCTCGCGCAGCGCGCTCGTCAAGTAGTGCGATTTGCCCGCTCCGCTGGTTCCCACCACCGCGATGGTGTAGATCGGGTAGTTGTCGATGTCCTCCGGCATCGGAGTGGCACACCGATGACACAGGCGGCGCGGAACCAGCGCCGGATCGACGTCGCTGAGCAGGGGGAGTGCGGGCGGCAGCGCCTTCTGGAGCACCCGGTTGTGCAGGCGTTCGGCGGTCGTGTTCAGCGGAGCTTCGACGACGACGGGCCAGCTGCGGATGACGTCGTACACCGGGACGTGCACGGCCGGAGCGAAGAGTTGTTGTCCGCCGCCGTTTCCCACCGGTCTGCGTTTGACGCGGTTGGTCGCGACGATCGGCAGTTCACCGAGCATCACCACGTGACCGCAATAGGGGCAACGACGTTTCGAGAACACGTCCATCTTGTGTTTCCTCTACTCGGCTGCCCGCGTCACCGGACGAACCGGCGGTCGGAATGATCGCCGGGGCGTCCGTCGGTGCGGTCCGGCTGATGGGTGTAGGTGATGCCGACGTAGATGATGATTCCGACCACGAAGGCGACATTCGGGATCACGGCGGTCCCCATCGCGAGGCCCGAGGTGCGGATGGCCTGGGCGTACACCAAGAGGAATTCGATGATCGAGATGGCGCCGATGAAGATGGTGATGCGTTTGGCGATGTCTTCGCTTTTGGGGAAGACGTGCACGAAGTACCAGCCGACGGCGGCGCCCGCGATTCCGGGCAGGACGGTGCCCGCGAGCAGCGCGATGGGCGTGGCGTTGGACAGCGCGCTGACGGCCAACTCGGCGACGGTGAGTCCGGCGACATGGGTGGCCAGGACGACGAGTCCGCCCGCGATCAGCATGCAGCCGCGAATGGTGGATTCCATCAGGTCGTTCGGTTCGAGCACCACTCGAAAGCAGTAGACGATGAAAAGCATCGCCGATCCCAGCAGGACCAGATGGAACAGGGCATAGAGCAGAAAGATGACCATCTACAGGGGTTTCCTCGGGTTGTCGTCGAATGGTCAGCCGGAGGCAGCATGGTTGCCCGCGGTGCGCGCACACCGGTGCGGCGTCCGATGACCGTCCGAATATCGAAACACGCGGCGGTGCCGAAAATTTGCCTCTGCGCCGATCGTGCGACTAATCACTTGACCAAATAGACGTTCGCCGCAAAGTAACTCGCGAAACGGCGGGGTGGGCAAGATCTTGCCAGGAATACCGAAATTCGAAACCTACTGGTTCGAAAGGGCTTTCAGATCTTGCCCCTGCGTATCCCCAGCGTTGAAGATCGCGTGATGGAACCGAGCTTACGAGTACTCGTCGCCTCGCCACTGGGGGGAATCATCGCTCCGACGCTGAAGCAACATTTTCCGGCATCGACGGTCGCGATCGCCTCCGATGTCGACGAGGTGCGCAGTCAAATCGTGGGACGTTTTCGGTTCGATGTGGTCATTTCGGATCTGATCTGGAACAAGCCCGAAATGGAGTACCGATTCGACGGTTTGGATGTTCTCGACTTGCTCCGGGACACCAAACGCGAGAGCGAGGTCCTGCTCGCCGCCCAAGGCCACAGCATGGAGCGGGACCACCTCGACGAGGCGCGGCTGCGCACCGCGGAGATCGCCGAGTTCTACGACAAGTCGTCCGGCGTGCCCGCGCTGCTCGAGGCCATCGAACGCGCCGCGACCGGCCGCAGCAGGCGGATCGCGCCGCCGCCGCAGGGGCCGCCCGCGTTGTGCACCCTGTTCACCGACCAGCGTGGCGAGACGGCGGGCCGGCTCGCCGGTGCGATCGCGTCCAAGTCGGCGTGGGACTACAACTCTCTCGCGCAAGTCGCCAGCGTCGGTCTCAATACGGCCAACAAAGCGGCCAACACGTATATCGGGCCGATCATCCTCGCTCGCGGGGAGTTGCCGGAGGGAACGCCGTTGACCCAGGGCGCGGTCTTCCGTTGGTGCGGTGAGCACGCGCACTACCTCATCAGCTGGTGCCGCCGGAACGGGCATGCCGATGTCCTCGGTCCGCGATTCGCCTGAGACCGGAGATTTGCGATCCGGCGTCACCGGGTCAGCGCTTCCGTATGCCCGTTGCGGCGGCACCAGCTCACCAGATAGCGCGCGTGCATTCCGCACCAGCGGTACACGACGGCGGGAGTCAGCTCTCCTCGGGAATCGCTCTCGCCACGTCGCGCGATGATCCACCCGAGACGGCCGTCGGCGATCGAACGGGCCGTGTCCACGCCCACGTTCGCCGCGGCGGCCAGAGAGCCCGGATCCCAGGTGTTGCCTGCGGCGATCGCTCCGGCCAGCCGTCCCGCGATCTGGCCTTCAGGGCCGGTGAAGAGTTCGTAGAGTGACGGGACGCCGTTCGGCGGAGGTCGGCGCGGAAGGTGTTTCCCATCGGCTACGTGCCGGATTGCCGACAGCAGTGCTGAAATCCCCGCAGCTTTCTCGTGCACGCCGGCGATCTCGTCCGCGCGGTGATAGGCCTCGTCGAGATGATCCTGCTCCATGCTGTGCCCTTGCCCGGCCAGCAGGACCGGTGTGCGCGCGGATTTCGCGCGTACCATGTCCACGACGTCCAACCCGTCGAAGCGGAATTCCTGCTCGGGGTGGTTCCACACCAGGTCCGCGAGCACCACGTCGAAGCTCGCGCTGTCGGCGAGAGCGCCGGCCACCTCCGCTCGGTCGTGAGCGACGATGACGTTCGCCGCCGGAAACGCCGCCGACAGGGTCGGTTCGATGACATCTCCGAGCGGTGAAGCGACGAGAAGTCGCATGAATGGTTCCCCTCTCGTGGGCCCCCGGTGGAGAGTTCTCTGTCGCGTCGGCGGTGATGGAAGTGGAATCAAGTATGGACCGCGCGAAGGCGGTAACAAGGGGACGATCGTTATCGGATCTGGCATTTCGCACAACTCGTCACGCATGAAAGTGCTTGCTGCGCAGCAGCTTCGGTAACCAATTGCGTGACGGTGGCCGGGCTGTGCAACATCTTGCTCGCCGGTGCGCTACTTCGCGCAGAGACCTCGCTGGGCGATGGTCGGCAGGTACCGCTGCCATTCGACGGCGGTGATCGGCCCGCTGCCGCTGTCGCAGAGGTCGGCGGCGACTTGGTCGACGTCAGTCGCCCAGACGCGCACGACCCGGTCCGGTCCCGCGGCGAGCAGCAGACGGCCGTCCAGCGCGTACACGGCATCGTTGACCCGCCCGGTGTACGCGTCGAGCACCGCCACCCGTCGCGGAGCACGCGGGTCGGCGATGTCCCAGACCCAGATGCCGTTGTCGCTGGCGCCGCCGACGAGCCGCCTGCCGTCGGGGCCGAAGTTGACGGTGATGATCGCGTCGGCGGCGCCGGTCAACGTGGACAGATGGCGAGGCGCTTCGGGATCGGACAGGTCGAACAGTTTGACGGTGTGGTCCATGCTGCCCGCGGCGAGAATCGGGGCGGTGGGGCTGAAGGCCACGGCGGCCAGGTCGTTGGTGAAACCGGAGAGCTTCGGCAGTTCACGCGGCCGCGTCCGATCACGGATGTCCCAGCGGTACACCGACTCGTTGGACGTGGCGATGGCGAGCTGCGTTCCTGCCGCGTCGACGGCCGCGATGCCAGGCAGGCCGGGGCCGGTGTAGAGCGAGCCGAGCCGCCGCGGCACGGCGAGATCGCCGAGATCCCACAGCGTCACCGTCGGATCGTCCTGTCCCGCGACGACGAGCGTCTTGGCGTCGGGCGTGAAGGTCATGGCCGAGACGATGCCTTCGACGGCGGCCACCTTCGCGGTCAACCGCGGATGCGCCGGATCGCGCAGATCCCAGAGCAGGACCGAACCGGCGCGGGTGCCGACCGCCGCCGTCGAACCGTCGCCGGCCAGGGCGACCGCTCCACAGCTTCGCTCGTCCGGACCAACGGGCAGCGCCGCGTATTCCACCGGCGTCTCGGGAGCGCCGAGGTCCCACAGATGGGCGTTGCCGTCGGAAGCACCGGTGCCGACGAGCATGAGTTTCCCGCTGCGGTCGACGGGTGTCTGGAACACCACGCTCTGCGCGCCGCGCAGGATCGGCCCGGGCAGCGGCCAGATCCGGACGGTGCCGTCCAGACTGCCCGTCACCACCGCGCGCCCCTCCAGCGCGAACCGTACGGATACGACGATCACCGGGTTGGGCAGCTCCATCTCCAATTGGTCGGTGTCCAGCCGCCATACGCGCGTCTTGTTGTCCGAGCTGCCCGCGGCCAGCCGTGTGCCGTCCGGACTGAAGGCCACGTCGTTGACGTAACTGGTGAATCCACGCAGCGACGGCTGTGCCGCAGGGCGGGCCGGGTCGCGGACATCCCAGCGGCGTACCTCGTTGGCGCGGCCGGGAACCGCGAGCACGGTGCTGTCCGGGCTGAACCGGAGCGACAGCGCCTGCGCCGGGGAATTGTCGGGCGCGACGTCCGCCAGCGGGATGTCCTCGACGGCATCGGCGGCCCAGATGCGCAGCGCTCCGGCGTTTCCCGCGGCGGCGAGCAGTTTGCCGTTCGGGGCGAACGCGACGACGGGAGCGCCCGCGGGCAGTCGCAGGTCCGGGAGCCGGACCGGGCGCCGGAGGTCGGTGATGTCCCATCGCACGATCTCCGATGCGGTGGTGGTCGCGACGAGGGAGCGTTTGCCGGGATCGATGCCCGCGGTGCGATACCGGGCGCCCGCGAGGGTGACCAGCAGCCGGGGTGCGTTCGGGTCGGCCAGATCCCACAGATCGATGTGGTCGCCGAATGCCGCGGCGAGCAGCGAACCGTCCGGCGTCATCGTCACCGAGCCGAGGACCGCGTCGGGAGCGGGAGCGGGGATGCGGCCGCGGAAGTCCGCCGCGCCCCGCCGGCCGGGGCCGTTGCCAAGGCGCAAGAGATGAATATCTATCGTGGCGTCGCTGCGGCCGACGGCCAGCACGCCGCCGGACCGATCGGTGGCCACCAGCGTGCCGCCGTCCGGACCGAGCAGCCGGGTCGGAGTGTGCACCGCGGTGCTGTCCAACAGCGCGGAACGGGCCTCGAGCGTCGGCTGGATCCGGAACGCCGCCAGTGCCAACTGCGCCGACAACGCGGGATCGGTGCCGCGCAGCCGCTGCGCCTGGAGCGCGACCTGGCGCGACAACGCCTCGTCTCGTGCGTGCGCCGCGTTGGATCGGGCCACCAGCGCGACACCGGTCAAAACGATCGTCGCGATCAGCGCGGTCGCGAGACCGGCGACCATCCGCTGCAATATCCGGGTGCGGCGGCGCTCCCTGGCCCGTATCTCCGCCTGGTGGGCGATGCTGGCGGCGATATAGTCGCGTTCGCGTTGGTTGAGGTCGCGGAGATGCCCGTCGCTGCGGGTCCACTCCTGGACGAATTCCAGCCGCGCCGGCCCGAGCAGCGCGCTGGTGTCCTCGTTGTTGTCGAGCCAGACCTGCGTGGCCTGGGTCAGGCGGCGGTGCACCGCCAGGCTCTCCCGGTCGTGCTCGAGCCAGCCGTGCATGCGAGACCACGCGCCGATCAGCGCCTCGTGCGTGATCGTGACGGTCTCCTCCTCGACGGTGAGCAGGCGGTGCGCGGCGAACCGTTCGATCACGGTGTTCACGTTCGCCACCGAATCGTGGTCGAAGAACAGCTCTTGGCGTTGCACCCGGCGTCGGGTGGTGATGTCGTCGTCGATGTTGAGCAGGCGCAGGAACGTGCGGCGTGCGATCTGCCGCTGCGGCTCGGTGAGCCCGCGATACACCGTTTCCGCCGTTTGCTCGATGGCGCCCGCGATACCGCCGACGGCGTTGTAGTCGGCGACGGTCATCTTTCGCCTGCTGGACCGCTGCCAGGTCTCCAGCAGGGCGTGCGACAGCAGCGGCAGCGCGCCCGGGTCGTGGGCTTCGGACGACCCGCGCGGCGCGAGCTCCATGATCAGCAGCTGGACGAGTTCGTCTTCGACGGTCCAGTTCGCCTTTCGCGCCGGTTCGATGATCACGTCGCACAAGGCCTGCTTGCTCAGCGGGCCGACCAGGACCGAATGCCGCGCCAGCGCGTGGTGCAGGAACGGCTCTTCGGCGGCGTGGCGATAGAAATCCGCGCGCAGGCCGAGCACGAAGGTCCGGCCGCAGGCGTCGCGGGCGACCGCCGACAGGAAGCCGGACCGTTCGTCGTCGTCGAGGCACAGCGTCCAGATCTCTTCGAACTGGTCGATGACCAGAACGCCTGCCGACTCCCGCAGGACGTGTGCCGGGTGGGCGCCCGGGGTGACGACCGCCGCGGTGCGGCCTTCGCGCTGGAGGGCGGGGAGCAGGCCCGCGCGCAGCAGCGACGACTTGCCCGAGCCGGAAGCGCCGGTCACGATCAGGATGCGCTGTTCGGCTCCTGCCAGTGCCGAAACGCGCTCGAGCAGTGCCGCGGTGAGTTCCGCGCGGCCGAAAAGCCATTCGGCGTCGTCTGGTTGGAAGGGTTCCAGCCCGCGGTACGGCACGGGGCCCTGGCTGCGCCTGCGTCCGCTCGTCGGGCGCACCCGCCGGACCGCCGCGAGCCACCGCTGTTGCTCCTGCGGGTCGCCGACCCCGCAGACGGTCAGGACCTCCCGGAACATCCGCTCGTTCTGCTCGGTCGGCACATGATGACCGGCGAACCATCCGCTAACCGTGCCGTGCAGGCCGCCGGACCGGTCGACGACCTGCCGGACGGTGAGCCCGGCAGTGGTGCGCAGACGCGTGAAAGCCGCCGCGAATTCCTCTCGCGTCCAGATCGTTCCAGGATCGACCCCCGCCGCGCCCCCATCGCTCATGACGGGAGTCTAGCGAGATCCAGGCTGCGGCGCCGCGTGTCGTATGGACCTTGTATTGACTTCTTTCCCGGCCGTACGCCGTGCTCAGACGCTGTTTTCCGAACCCACGGCGCGACCGCGCACCGCGAATCGCCGGAGTGGGGAGGGAAAGGAATCACCACCATGTCCGCACCGTCACTGCTGTTGCCGACCGGGTCTCGACCCGGATTCGAGCGCGCACTCGACACCTTCCGCAGGGCAGCCGTTCACGTTCCGGCCTACGCCGACTTTCTCGCGCGCCGCGGAGTGGAACCGGCAAACATCCGCACCGTCGAGGATTTCGCCGCGCTACCGCCGATGACCAAACCCGATTATCTGCGGCACTACCCGGTGAACATGCTGCTCTGGCACGGCGACGTGGGTGCGGCCGGAACCTGGTCGTGCAGCTCCGGCTCCACCGGCAGGCCCAGCTATTGGCCGAGGGATCTGGTCGCCCAGGAAGAGGCCGTCGAACTCTACGCACGGGTGTTCCGGGACAGCTTCCAGACGCGGCAGCGCTCCACGCTGCTGGTCGTCGGGTTCGCGATGGGCAACTGGATCGGCGGTACCTACACCTACGCGGCGGCCACGGCGCTGCGGCAACGCGGGCACCGCATCTCGACCATCGCGCCCGGCATCGAACCGGACACGATCCTGGCCGACATCGCCGAACTGGGGCCGCACTACGACCAGGTCGTGCTCGCCGGCTACCCGCCGTTCGTCAAGGACGTCCTGGATCGTGCGCCCGCGGCGGTGCTGCGCCAGAACCTGCGCGTGCTCCTGGCGGGCGAGGCCATCACCGAAGAATGGCGCGACTACGTGCTCGACCGGATCGGTAAGCCGGGGCAGCCCGGCGAGATCCGTGTGGTCTACGGCACCGCCGACGCGGGCATCATGGGCTGCGAGACCGCCACCAGCGTCGCCGTCCGTCGCGCGGCCGCCGCAGATCCCGCGCTGAGCGAGGCGCTGTTCGCGGACGCGCAGCTGCAACCCACCTTCGTCGAGTACGACGCGGACTATCGGTACACCGAGGCCGACGCCGAAGGCCGGTTCCTGTTCAGCGCCGATACCGCGATCCCGCTGTTGCGCTACCGGATCAACGACGTCGGCCGGATCTTCTCCGCCGCCGACCTCGCCGCCGTTCTCGACGCGCACGGGCACCGCATGCCGGTCCGTACCTCCACCGACTCCTGCGGGTTCCTCGCCCTGCACCGCCGTACCGATGTCGCCGCATCGTTCTACGCGCTGGAGATCTACCCGGAGAACGTCCGCGCCGCGCTCGAGGACCCGGACATCGGTCCGACGGTGACGGGGAAGTTCGTGCTGGCGACCGACGCGGACGCACGGTTCGAGCAGACCTTGCGGTTGCGTGTGGAGTTGCGCGACGGCGTCTGTCCCGCACCGGGATTCACCGCGCTGCTGCGGCGCAAGGTGGTCGAGGCGCTGGCGCGGACCAACAGCGAGTACCGGCGCCTGCACCGGACGCTCGGGCCGGCCGCCGAGCCGGAGATCACCCTGCACAGCCCTGGCAGCGCGGGCTTCGAGACGGGCGTCAAGCACCGGTGGACGGGGGTCCGGTCATGATCGAGATACTGCATCCGGAACGCGACCGGCGGCGCATCGCCGAACTGTGCGCGCCGGGATCCGGGTACCGGCTGGTCGACGGGTGGGCCGGCGCGGCCAGGGAACTCGCGTTGATCGACCGGCCCGATCTCGCCGCGGGTACCGCGGCCGCGGAAGCGGAGCTGAGGGACTACCTGGCCGGCGTCGCGGTCGATCGGATCAGCCGCTACGTCGTGTACCCGTGGCGGCGGACGGTCGTCGAACTGCCCGATCGAGAGCACTTCTGGCGGCTGCGCACCGCCAGGAACCGGCACCTGCTCACCGACGAAGAGCAACGGGCCTGGTCCGGCGCCGTGGTCGGAGTCGCGGGGTTGAGTGTGGGGGCTTCCGCACTCGCGGTCTGCGCGCTGTCGGGCGCCCGCCGATTCCGGCTCGCCGAGCACGACACGCTCGGATGCACCAACCTGAACCGGCTCCAGGCGTCGGTGTGCGACCTCGGCGAGTCCAAACTCACGCTGGCGCAACGCCGGACGCTGGAGCTGGACCCCTACTCCGAGATCGCCGCCTTCCCCGCCGGCTACCAACCGGAGCACGCCTCGGACTACTTGGCCGGTCCTGGCGCAGCCGCGCCGTTGACCGTGCTCATCGAGGAGATGGACGACCTCGCGCTGAAGGTGGACATCCGGCGGCGAGCCCGTGCGCTCGGCGTCCCCGTGGTCATGGCGACCGACCACGGCGACAACGCCTTCGTGGACGTGGAGCGCTACGACCTGCAACCGGACTATCCGCTGTTCCATGGCCGAGCGGGGGACCTGATCGAACTGACGACCGCCGAACTGCGCGATCCGGCCCGGCGGATCGCGCTGGCGACCGCCATCGTCGGCCCCGACATCACCGCACGCACCCGCTATTCGCTGACCGAAGTCGGCCGGACCCTGCCCGCGTGGCCGCAACTGGCCACCGCGGTCACGCTCGCGGGAACGCTGGCCGGCCTGGCCGGACGGTTGATCGCCTGCGGCAGCGGGCTGTCGTCGGGCAGATACCGCGTCGATCTCGAGACGCTGCTGCCGGGTAGGCGTGCCGGAGCGCATGGGCGTTGGAACGAAATGGGCGAGGGGGAGTTCCTGGCGATGCTCGCGAGTTCTTAGCGCCATCGCGTCGGCAAGATCTTGCCGGTAAGGACACGTGTCGAGCCGGATGGAACCCGGGTGCCGCCGGTAACCGGTCAGAGTTGGTACGGCATCCGGATTCCGCTCGGCTCGATTTCGGCAAATGCTTGGCTGGCGAGGTGCGATGCGCCGAGTGTCAGCATTCCAGCCGTGACCACCACGTCTTCTGCCGTAGGTGTTCCGGGCGTGCCCGCCGAAGGCGCACCAGGAACAACAATGTGGCAACTGCGGATGCCGTGGCGGAATTGCGGTCCGTCCTGAGCGATCTGCTCGACCGGATCAGCCGGTGTGACATCGACCTGGCGGAACGGGAGTTGGTCGAGGAGACGACTCGACGGGCGGCCGCCGAGGCGGCGAAGGAGCGACCGAATCGGATCGTGCTCGCGGGGGTCCTCTACGCGCTCGGAGAGTCGGTCGCGGGTATCGCCTCCCTGGCGAACGCGGTGTCGGCGTCGAAGGACGCGGTCGACGCGGTCTTCAGCCGATCCGGCGCCTAGACATACATACCGTATGTATGTAACAGTGGTCTGGAACAGCGATCACCGGGAGGACCCATGGCAACCAGCGCAGCACTCGGCCGCACCCACGAAGTGGACCTGCCCGGCGGCCGCATTCGCTACTACGAGACGGGGGAGGGCGCCCCCGTCGTCTTCGTGCACGGCCTGCTCGTCAACGCGGACGTCTGGCGCAAGGTGGTGCCCGTCGTCGCGGCGGCCGGGTACCGCTGTCTCGCGCCGGACTGGCCGCTCGGCTCGCACGAGATCCCCGTGCCGGACGCGGAGCTGACTCCGACCGGTGTCGCCGATCTCATCGCCGCGTTCCTCGAACGCCTCGACCTCACCGACGTCACCCTGGTCGCCAACGACACCGGCGGAGCGATCACCCAGGTGTTGCTCACCCGCGACCGCTCCCGCGTCGGCCGGGTGGTGCTCGCCTCGGTGGACAGCTACGAGGGCTTCCTGCCACAGCCGTTCACCGCGCTGCCGCTGCTGGCAAGGATTCCCGGCTCGCTGCGACCCCTGACGGAGTTGCTGCGCATCCGCGCGCTGCACCGGCTGCCGCTGGCTTTCGGCTGGGTCACCAAGCGGCCCGTCCCGCCGGAGATCGTCGACTCCTATCTCCTGCCGAGCCGCAGGTCCGCCGCGATCCGCAAAGACCTGCGCCGCTTCCTGAAATCGGCGCATCGCCGGTACACCCTGGAGGCCGCGCGGCACTTCGCCGAGGTCGACATTCCGGTGCTGCTGGCCTGGGCGCGGGAGGACCGGTTGTTCCCGGTGTCGTTCGCCGAACGCCTGGCCCACGACCTGCCGAACGCGCAGCTGAAGCTCATCGACGACTCCTACACCTTCGTGTCGGAGGATCAGCCCGAGTTGCTCGCCGAATCAATTCTGGAGTTCACTCGGCTGCATGCCACGCCGTAGCCAGGAAGACCGCTCCCGAGCGACCAAGGCCGCGCTCGAACAGGCGGGACGCCGCCTGTTCACCGAGCGCGGCTTCGCGGGGACCTCCGCCGAGGAGCTGGTCACCGAGGCCGGCGTCACCAGGGGCGCGTTGCACCACCACTACGGCGACAAGCGCGGACTGTTCCTCGCGGTGCTGGAGCAGATCGAAGTCGAGATCACCGAGGAGATCGAGAACGCCATCGCCGCGGTCGATCCCGGCGATGTGATGGCAAGCATGACGGTGGGGCTGGGCCTGTTCCTGGAGATCTGCCAGCGGCCCGCGATGCTGCGGATCGCGCTCACCGACGCCCCCGCCGTGCTGGGCTGGCAAGCCTGGCGCGAATTCGAATCCGCCCACGGTCTCGGCCTGATCACCGCGCAACTCGAGCGCGCCCGCGACGCCGGATTGATCGCCGACGCCCCCGTTCCCGTCCTGGCCCAGCTCGTGGTCAGCGTGGTCAGCGAGGCCGCCCTCATCGTCGCGCACGCCGAGGACCCCGATCTCGCCCGCGCCCAGACCCAGCAATCGGTGCTGCTGTTGATCTCCGGCCTCCTGCGCGCCGACGGCTGAACCGGGCCGGCCACGCTGGGCCAGGACGGGAGCGGGGGCGTCGGCTCACCGAAAGCCACGCGGGCGACATTGTCACCTGCCCCGATTCCGCCCCCCGGGGTCTTATCCTGCGCGTGTGACAGAGCAACCAGCGCGCTCGGCACATCGATTCCGGCGGCGTGCGACGCCGCAGGCCGTAGGGCTCGTTCTGGCCGCATGCGGCGCCGCGACCAGGCCGTTCAGCTGGCAGGCGACCGCGATGGTGGCGATCGCGGCACTCGCCGGAGTGGCACTGACGTCGCGCCGTCGAATCCAGCGACCTCCGCGCACCGCCCCGCTCAGGCGGGGCGTCGCCGTGTGGTCCGCGCTGCTGGTCGCGGCGTCGGGGTGGGAGGCCTACACACTGCTGCGGCAGCCCGCCCTGAACCAGCCGAGTCAGGAACACCCGACTTTGTCCACGCTGCTCGACCCGGCGCTGGAACACTGGCCGCTGCGATTCGCCGGATGGGCGGTGTGGCTCACGGCCGGCTGGTGGCTGGTGTCCAGATGAGCGACCGATCCATCGCCCTGCTCGGCTTCGCCCTGCTCTGCGCGGCAGCGCTCGCCATGACCGTGCTCACGCACCTGCGCCGGGACCTGGTCGCGACGCTTGGAGACACGATCGCCTACCTGACCAGCACACGACCGGCAAGAATCACCGCCGTCCTCGTGTGGGCATGGTTCGGCTGGCACTTCCTGGCCCGGTGACGGAGGTCCGTAGACTCCACCTGTGCGGTTGTATCGGGACGAGGCGGTAGTGGTGCGCCAGCACAAGCTGGGCGAGGCGGACCGCATCGTCACGCTGCTCACGCGACAGCACGGGCTGGTTCGCGCGGTCGCCAAGGGGGTGCGGCGGACCAAGTCGAGGTTCGGGGCGCGGTTGGAGCCGTTCTCCTACATCGACGTGCAGCTGCACCCAGGGCGCACGTTGGACACCGTCACCCAGGTGCACACCATGGAGGCGTTCGCCGCCGACATCATCGACGACTACGGGCGCTACACCACCGCGTGCGCCGTCCTGGAGACCGCCGAGCGCCTGGCGGGTGAGGAGCGCGCGCCCGCGCCACGGCTGCACGCGCTCACCGCGAGCGCCCTGCGCGCCATCGCGGCCAAACAGCGCCCGCACGAACTGATCCTGGACGCGTTCTTGTTGCGCGCCATGGGTTTCGCGGGCTGGGCGCCCGCCTTGGACGAATGCGCCAAATGCGCGACACCGGGCCCGCATCGGGCCTTCCATGTCGCGGCCGGGGGCGCGGTGTGCGTGCATTGCCGTCCGCCGGGTGCGGCGACGCCCGCTCCGGGGGTGCTCGACTTGCTGGTCGCGTTGTTGCGGGGGGAGTGGGAGCGGGTCGAGGCGACGCCCGAGGCGGTGCGCAAGCAGGCCAGCGGGCTGGTCGCGGCGCACTTGCAGTGGCATCTGGAACGCCAGCTGCGCACTCTGCCGTTGATCGAGCGATCCAAAGACGCACGGACTCCGCCCCTGCCCGCGCGGGGTTGAGGTAGCGAGGGTTCAGGCGAGGCCGCCGCTTACTCCACGAATTGGAGCTCTACCTGGGGCAGCTCGTTCATGACGCGGGCGCACACGGCGCGATGCCAGGTGGCCGGGTAGCGGGTGTCCGGCTCGTGCTTGGCGTAGTCGTCGTTGGTCCGGTAGGTGTGCAGGCGGGGGGAGATCTCCCCGGCGTCGATGGCATCGACCATGGCCTCGACCACCTGCTCGGTCTCGTCCGCGATGGCGGCGAGCTCACGGGCCACGCTGTCGGGGATCTGGAAGGCCCCCTTCTCCCACCGCTCGACGGTGCGTTCGGCGACCGCGAAGAACCGCGCGCACCACGGGACCGGAAGGCCGAGCAACTCACGAGTGGCGCGGAAACCCGCCGCGGTCCCGGTGCCTGGTAAATCGGTCACGTTCGAGAAACCCCTCCCCAGTATCACGATAGGGAAAAGAATAAGTCACCAGTGCCGGTCGGAACCGTGGAATTCGTCAGGAAGCAACGCGGCAGTGGGGTCGGCGAGGGCGATCAGGCAGGATAGAGGCCGTGATTCTCCGTCGTGACTCCGCCACCGCGACCGACTCCGCGCCTGCGGGCGCCGTGCGTCCGCCCGCGCCGCATCCGTCGGGAGCCCGGCCGCCGCAGCTGCCGCCGGAACTGGTGCCCAACCATGTCGCGCTCGTCATGGACGGCAACGGACGCTGGGCCCAGGAGCGCGGGTTGCCGCGCACCGCCGGGCACGAGCGCGGCGAGGCGGTGCTGATGGACACCGTGGAGGGCTGCATCGAGATCGGCGTCAAATGGTTGTCGGCCTACGCCTTCTCCACCGAGAACTGGCGGCGCAGCCCCGATGAGGTGCGCTTTCTCATGGGCTTCAACCGCGACGTGATCCGCAGGCGCCGCGACGAGATGCACGAGATGGGCGTCCGGGTGCGCTGGGCGGGGCGGCGACCGCGCCTGTGGCGCAGCGTGATCAAGGAACTGGAAGTCGCCGAGGAACTCACGAAGAACAACACGGTGATGACGCTGACCATGTGCGTCAACTACGGCGGCCGCGCCGAGATCGCCGACGCGGCAAGGGAGATCGCGCGCCGGGTGGCGGCGGGCGAGATCGACCCGGAGAAGGTCACCGAGGCCACGGTGGCGAAATACCTGGACGAGCCCGACATGCCGGATGTGGACCTGTTCCTGCGTCCTTCCGGCGAGTTCCGCAGCTCCAACTTTCTCATCTGGCAGTCCGCCTACGCCGAATTCGTCTACCAGGACACGCTTTTCCCCGATTTCGATCGCCGCAACCTGTGGGAGGCGTGCCTCCAGTACGCCGCGCGGGACCGCCGTTTCGGCGGCACCAAGTGAACGGCGGCGCGGACATGGGCGCGGCGGTGACCCCGGACCGGGAGTTGCAGGCGCGGGCCGGGGCCTGTCTGTCGAGTTACGGCATCGACGTACGCGTCGACGCCGACGGGTCGCTCGGCTTCGAATACGAGGGCGCCCTCTCGTCGCTGCGCGCGGTGAATCTGGCGCCGGGCTTGGACGTGCTCAGCCTCACCTGCGTGCTCGCCTGGGACCGTCCGCTGAAAGCGCAGCTGCACAAGCGGGTCGCCGAACGCAACAACGCGCTGCAGTTCGGTTCGCTCACCGTGATCGCCCGCGGCGGGCTGGCCGACGTCATCCTGCGCTACACCTTCCCCGCCGCCGGACTGGACGACCAGGCGCTCACCACCATGCTGCTGCTCGTACTGTCCAACGCGAGCCGGGCGAGGCAGGGCCTGGTGCCCTGAGGGCACGACATTCGTCATGCCGAAGTCGTGACAGCCGTGCCGGGTCGTGGGTGGCTGCGCGAGCCGGAGGCTATCGGGTGGGCTCGCCGTAGGGCAGCAGGGTCCGCACGCCGAGCGCCAGCGTCTGCGGGTCGAGGTCGCCGAGGATGAGGTGCTGGAGGATGAAACCCGGCAGCAGTCCGATGATCGCCTTGGCCACGGCGTCGACATCGGCGTCCTCGGGGAGCCAGCCTTTGTCGCGCATGCGTTCGGCGTAGGTCACCCACAGCGCGCGCATCGCGAGCATCGTCTCGCGGACCATGACCGCCGCCCCGGGATGCACCAGGGCCAGGGCCCAGGCTTGCGGCGCCAGTCGCACCGGGCCGTCGGGCCCGCTGCGCCGCACCACCTCCTCGGCGATCATGGTGATCAGTTCGGCGGGCGTCGGCAGCGGATCGCGGCGAATCGCCTGGTCCATGGCGATGCGCAAGGCCACGGTCGTCTCCGTGGCCAGCGCGGTGATCAACTCGTCCTTGCTCTTGAAATAGCGGTAGACCGCACCGGCCGAAAGGCCCGATTCCGCGAACACGTCCTGCATGGAGGTCTCGTAGAACCCCTTGCGGGCGAAGCAGAGCCGGGCTGCGTCCATGATCTGCTGCCTGCGGCGTTCGAGGTGTTCTTCGGTGACTCGGGGCACGGGTCAAAAATAAAACGAATATCCGTTCTTGACAACTTCCCAGTCGCGTGCGACGGTAGCCCCAATAAAGAACGAGCATTCGATTTTTAAGGGAGAAGGCCATGAACAGCACGCAGCGGGCGCTCGCTCTCGGCCTCGGCGCCACCCTGCTCCAAGCGCTGATGCTGATCGCGTTCGCCTGGCCCGCCGCGAACATCGCGCCTCGGGACCTGCCGCTTGCCGTCACCGGTCCGCAGGCCGCGATGGTCGCGGGCAAGCTCGCCGAGCACAGTCCGGGCGCCTTCGAGATCAGCACGCCCGCGGACGAGGCCGCCGCCCGCGCCGCCATCGAGGACCGCGAGGTCTACGGGGCGATCGTCACCGGCGACGGGCCGCCGCGCGTACTGGTCGCCTCCGGCGCGAGTCCCGCGGTCGCACAGCAGCTCACCCAGATCGGGCAGCAGCTCTCCGGCGCGCCCGCCGCCCGGGTCGAGGACGTGGTGGCGGCCGACTCCGACGATCCGCGAGGCGCGGCGTTCGGCGCGATGGTGTTGCCGCTGGTGATGTCCGGCATCGCGGCAGGGGTGCTTCTGGCCCTGCTGATCCCGTCGATCGGGGGCAAGGTGCTCGGGCTGGTCACCTTCGGCGTCGCGGGCGGACTGCTGGGCATGGCGATCATCCAGGGCTGGCTGTCGGTGGTGCCCGGCTCGTACCCGGTGCTCGCTGCGGTCGGCGGGCTGGTGTCGTTCGCGGTCGCCGGTTCGGTGGTCGGGCTCGCCGCCGTCATCGGCCGAGCCGGCATCGGCATCGCCGCGCTCACCATGCTGCTGATCGGCAATCCGTTCTCCGCGGCCACGTCGGCGCCGGAGCTGTTGCCGCAGCCGTGGGGCGCCGTCGGCCAGTTGCTGCCGCCCGGCGCCGCCGCGTCGCTGCTGCGCTCGGTCGCGTTCTTCGACGGCGCCGCCGCGACCGGACCGCTGGTGGTGCTGCTGGTCTGGAGCGCGGCCGCCCTCGGGTTGCTCGGGGTGGCCGCACTGCGCGGTCGTCCGGCCGAGGCGCAGGCTCCGGCGCGGGATGCGGTGCCGGTCGGCTGAGCCGGTCACCGCGGCGGATCGCCCTCGCAAAAGGGCGACCCGCCGTCGGCGTTTCCGGCGATACATCGCAGCCGTTCTCGTCCGTGCGGAGCGGCGGCTGCGGGCGCTCAGCCCACCGTGAACGACAGAGTGGGTGCGGTGGCGGCGCCCTCTTCCTTCTGGGGGTTGTAGATCACCGTGTAAGGGCCGGTGCCGGGAGACGGCACCACGAAGACCACGTAGTTCTTCGGGTTGTCGATGGTCTCGTTCGCGTTCAGCAACTCGTTGATCGGGCCGCGGACGTCGGCGGGCACGGTCTGGCCGTCGGGTGTGCGGACGGTGAAGTAGTCGTAATAGATGTTCGTCCCGCCCGCCGCGATGCCGGGCCCGCCGACGAGCTTGACGCGCAGCGCCAGATCCGATTTACCGTTCTCGTTCTTCGTGTAGCTCGGGCTGATCCGTCCGCCGGTGACCTGGATGGTGGTCTGGTCCTGCACCAGGGTGCCGGTGACGGTCAGCGCCTTCGGCTGGACGCTGTCCACCTTGCCCGCCGCCGCGAGCGGAATCTTGGTCTGGTTGTCGGCGGCCTGGCCGTACACGACGGTCATCGTGTCGATGAGGTGCTCGGCGTCCTTGACCGACTGCAGCGACGTGGTCGCGGTGCCGGTGGCCGAGCCGTTGCCGGGCACCGTGGGGCTGTCGAAGATCGCGCCGCCGTCCACCTCTTTGCCGACCAGCAGCGACGGCGTGATGCTCAGCGTGTGGTCGTCGAGCGTGGTGTTCTTGTAGGTGATGTCGATGCGCACCTTCGCGCCGCCGTATTCGTCCGGCACCACGGTCGCCTTCTGCACGGTGATGTCGAATCCGTCGTACCAGCCGGTCTTGCCGACGGTGCGGACCGTCGACTGCCCACTCGGGCCGGCGGCGACTCCGATGGCGGTGGTCGACGGGACGGCCACCGGCGTGCCGTCCTCGTCCTGGCACGCCGAAAGCAACAGCGCCGAGGCCACGACGAGCGCGGCCCCGGCGACGGTCACGGCCCGGCGGCGCACCGGGCGTACGGATGAATCGATGGTCGTTGACACGCTGCCTCCCCAGCAGATGGCGAATCCTTCGTATCGAGCCGGGATCGTCCTGGCACTCCGAGGATCTCGCCGGTGAATCTCCGCTGGTCGCAGGCGCGTTAACCCGACACGCCGGGAATCGGGCCGCTCACCGGTCGCGGCGGCGCGCCGTCCCGCATGTCGTGCAGGTGCCGAACACCTCGAGGGTGTGGCTGATCTCGGTGAAGCCGTGCTCGCTCGCGATCGACTCGGCCCACGCCTCCACGGTCGGACCCTCCACTTCCACGGTGCGGCCGCAATGCCTGCACACCAGGTGGTGGTGATGGCCGGTGGAGCACTGGCGGTAGACCGACTCGCCGGAGTCGGTGCGCAGCACGTCCACCATGCCCGCGTCGGCCAGCGACTGCAGCGTCCGGTACACCGTGGTCAGCCCGATGCCCTCGCCGCGTTTGCGCAGCTCGTCGTGGAGGTCCTGGGCGGAGCGGAACTCATCGATGTCACCGAGCAGCGCGGCGATGGCGCTGCGCTGCCTGGTGCTGCGGATGCCGACCGGTTTCTGCGGGACGGCCGTGTTGTCTGGCACGAATCACCCTTCCTCGGCGTGCGCGACGGCGTCGACGACGATGTGGGCCAGATGGTCGTCGACGAGTTCGTAGAGCACCTCGCGACCCGAACGCTCACCGTGCACGACACCGGCGGCCTTGAGGATACGCAGATGCTGACTGACCAGTGGTTGCGTGACACCGAGCGCGTCGACCAGTTCGTGCACACACCGCGGTGATTCACGCAACTGCAGCACGATAGCAATCCGAACCGGCGCGGCCAGCGCCCGCAACAGCTCGCCCGCGTCCTCCAGCACGGTTCGCGGGGGTACCGGCGCCGGTCCCGGCGACCGGTACGGGTTGTGCGGCGGTGCCGCGGCGGTCTCGGCGGTCATGTCACCAACTCCTTAATGGAAAGCATTACCAGTTTGCGTATGCACAGGTGCGCATGTCAAACAGGCACGCCGGACCGTGCGGTTGAAACCACTGCGGCGACTGCCGATAGGCTGGGCACAATCGCAGCATCGACACAAAACTATCGTGTCGGGGCAATGCAGAAATCCGACTCGCAGTGGATGGAGAATTCTCGCGTGGCACCCAAGTCGAAGGTGGACACCGTTGCCAACCTCGCCAAGCGCCGGGGTCTGGTGTACCCGTGCGGTGAGATCTACGGAGGCACCAAGTCGGCATGGGATTACGGGCCGCTGGGCGTCGAACTCAAGGAGAACATCAAGAAGCAGTGGTGGCGCGCCATGGTCACCGGCCGTGAGGACGTCGTCGGTCTCGACTCCTCGGTGATCCTGCCCCGCCAGGTGTGGGTCGCCTCCGGCCACGTCGGGGTGTTCAACGACCCGCTGGTGGAGTGCCTCCACTGCCACCACCGCTTCCGGCAGGACCACCTGCAGGAGGCGTACGCGCTGAAGAACAAGATCGACGACCCGGACACGGTGTCGATGGAACTCGTGGCGTGCCCGAACTGCGGCACCGTCGGCCGCTGGACCGAGCCGCGCGACTTCAACATGATGCTCAAGACCTACCTCGGCCCGATCGAGTCCGAGGAGGGCCTGCACTACCTGCGCCCGGAGACCGCCCAGGGCATCTTCGTGAACTTCGCCAACGTGATGACGACCGCGCGCAAGAAGCCGCCGTTCGGCATCGCGCAGATCGGCAAGAGCTTCCGCAACGAGATCACCCCGGGCAACTTCATCTTCCGCACCCGCGAGTTCGAGCAGATGGAGATGGAGTACTTCGTCAAGCCGGGCGAGGACGAGGAGTGGTACAAGTACTGGATCGAGACGCGGTTCTCCTGGTACACCGATCTCGGCATCTCCGCCGACAACCTGCGGCTGTTCGTGCACCCGAAGGACAAGCTGTCGCACTACTCGGCGGGCACCACCGACATCGAGTACCGCTTCGGCTTCCAGGGCAACGAGTGGGGTGAGCTGGAAGGCATCGCCAACCGCACCGACTTCGACTTGAAGACGCACTCCGAGCACTCCGGCACCGAGTTGAGCTTCTTCGACCAGACCACCAACGAGCGCTACATCCCGTACGTGATCGAGCCCGCCGCGGGCCTGACCCGCTCACTGATGGCCTTCCTGGTCGACGCCTACGCCGAGGACGAGGCGCCCAACGCCAAGGGCGGCGTCGACACCCGCACGGTGCTGCGCCTGGACCGCCGCCTCGCGCCGGTGAAGGCGGCGGTGCTGCCGCTGTCGCGCAACGCCGATCTCACGCCGAAGGCGAAGGACCTGGCCGCCCAGCTGCGCAAGCACTGGAACGTCGAGTTCGACGACGCGGGCGCCATCGGCCGCCGCTACCGCCGCCAGGACGAGATCGGCACGCCGTTCTGCATCACCGTCGACTTCGAGACGCTCGACGACCAGGCGGTGACCATCCGCGAACGCGACACGATGACCCAGGAGCGCATCGCGCTGGACAAGGTCGAGGGCTATCTGGCGCAGCACCTGATCGGCGCCTGAGCCCCGGCACGGCGCCCCGTGGCGGGGCGCCGTCGTTCAGTCCTTCTTGCGGGTGACGATGCCGATCGTGGTCGGGATGAGCAACGCCAGGCCCCACGGCACCGCGACCCAGAACGGCCAGAAGTAGCCCGCGCCGGTGGCCAGGTAGATCGCCACGCACAGCGCGTTGACGAACACCCACGGCGTCCACATGATCGTGATCCACTGCGGGATGCCCTTGGCGCGCGCGGGCCGCGCTTCGCGTTGTGCGGGAAGGTCCGACAGCAAGGGCGTCAGCTCGCCGTAGGTCTTGGCGGCGTACACCTGTCGCAGCCGGTCGTCGAATTCGGCGAGCGACAGCCTGCCCTCGTTCATCGCGAGGCGCAGCCGGTCGATGATCTTCTCCCGATCCGCGTCGGAGGCTCGCACGTGGTCCTGACTCACGATGTCAGCGTAGGTCCACCCGGCCGACGGCGCGGTGCGAACATGCTGGGCAACAGGATTCAGGTCAGCGGGACGTCCCAGAACGCCAGCTCGTGCCGGAGCCCCGCGCGGAACAACTCTTCCGCCCGCGCCGGGTCGGCCCCGGACTCGTCGATCATCTGCGCGCAGCGGCGGGTGAGGGCGGCGAATCCGGGATCGGCGTAGGTGTCCACCCAGCGGCGGTAGCGCGGTTCGGCGGGCGGGTGCTGGGCCAGCCGCGCGCCGAGCGTGGAGTATCCCCACATGCAGGGGTAGAGCGCGGCGAGGCCTTCGCCGTAGGACGCGGCGGAGTCGAGCAGGAACGCCGTGTACGCCGCGCACGCCGGGCCTTTGACCGCGCCGTGGAGGTCGGCGCCGAACTCGGCCGCCAGCGACCGGTGCAGTGACAGCTCCTCGTGGTAGGTGGCGTGCGCGAGATCGACCAGATCGCCGAGATGGGCTGCCGGAGCCTGCCATGCGAGCCGGGCGAACACCCGGACGTAATCGAGCAGGAACAGGTAGTCCTGCTCCAGCCAGGACCGGAACACCGCTTCGGGCAGGGTGCCCTTGGCGATACCGAGCACGGTGGGATGGGCGAGTTGTTCCTCCACCGCGGGAAGGCCGATCTGTTCCAGATGCGCCGCGAGACTCATACCCGCAGTCTTCCGTATCCGCCCGGTCGGTTTGCGCCTGTGCCGGTAGTGCAGCACCCTTGCCGTGTGGTGTGGGATGAGGACGCTCCGATTCGGGTGCTGGCGCCGTCGGAGCAGCGGTTCGTGCGGCACGGCACCTATACGGGCCGCTCGGTGTCGGTGCGGGGAGCGCTCGACGTTGCGACGCTGCGGGAAGCGTTCGCGACGTTGCGGCGCGGATATCCGGTGATCGGTTGCAGAATCGTGGAAGACGTTGCGGGGCAGGGGTATCTGTTCGCCGCGGACGAGACGGCGTTGGTCCCGGTCGCCGTACGCGAGGGTGATCCGGCGGTGATCGGTGTCCCCGCCATGGATCCGGCGGTTCAACTGGCGTATCTGGACGTCATCGGCTCGGGCGGGGGCGAGTGGCGTGTCACGCTGTTCGTTCATCACAGCGTCGCCGACGCCGGCCACTGCGTGGAACTGCTGTCCCGGCTGTGGGATTTCTACACCGGCCATGTCGAGGGCCAGTCAAGTCATGTTGCGCCACAGGGGATTCCACAATCTCTGGAGTGGTATGTGGCGGCGCGGGGCATCACCGCGACCGCGAGGTCGGGATTCGAGGACGTGACCGTGCCGCTTCCGCCAGAGGCGCGGGAAGCGCCGTCCGATGACGCGAAACCCGCGCCGAGCACGCTCGCCCGTCCGGTGCGCGTGCGGCTGAACAGGGCGGCCACCGCCCGGATCGCAGAACTGGGGCGCAAGTCGGGTACGACGGTCAACGGGCTGCTCACCGCCGCGCTGCTGCGCGCGTATGCCCGTGAGACAGCAGGCGGCGCGACCACTTTGGGCTGCCTGTATCCGGTCGACCTGCGCAACCGGCTGGATCCGCCGGTCGCCGCCTCCGCGGGCACCAACATGGCCGGACAGGCTTCCTTCGCCGACGAAGTGGACCCGGCCGCCAGCCCGGTCGAACTGGCACAGCGTATTTCGGCTCGGCTGACCCGTGACCTGTCCGAAGGGGTCGTGCAGCAGTCCGTGCTGCATTTCCCGGATTACTACGGAGCCAGGAGGATTCATTCGCTGGCGGGGCACATCGCGGTCACCAATACCGGCGTCGTCCCCGCGTTCCGCACACCCGCCGGGCTGGAACTCACCGATTACGAGATCGTCTACGTCTCGGCCCATCCCCGCCCATCCGCGGGGGCGTCGGCCGCGGTCACCTATCTCGCCTACACCTTCGCGCAGGAGCTGACCGTCGGCGTGCTCGGCGGCGGCGCGCACGCCGACGGCCTCCCGGAGGCGGTGCGAGCCGAACTGACCGCCCTGTCGGCGGCCGGGGCCCACTGACCGGTGCGGACGGCCGCTGAGCCGAGGTCAGAATCTCCCGCCGCGGCCGATGCGCCGGGAGCCGGACGAACCACCGTACGAACCGGGGCTCCAGCCGCCGCCGGGGCGTACGGCGCCGCCGGCCGCTCCGCGCAGCAGTCCTTCGAGCAGGATACCGCCGAGCACCGCCCCGGTGTTGGCGCTTGCGGCGGGCATCCGTTCGGCCTCCCACGCCCGCACGCTGGCCTGTGCCGCTTGCAGCGCGCGCCCGGCCAGATCCGCCGCCGCCTGCGCGTGCCGCAGGGCGGCGGCGGGATCGCTCGTGCTCGAACGCCGCGCTTCGTCGAGGTTGCGCTGCGCTTCCGACAGGCGGGTGCGCGCGTCGGCGTCGATGCCGCCGCGCCGGGTGCCGATATAGTCTGCGGCCGAACCGATCCGGACGCCCGCGTCGGCGAGCGCTCGATCGAGCCTGCGTCGCAGGTCCTCGGCGGCGAGCTTGCGATCGGTGGCGCTCGCGACGGCACGGTCGAGATCGGCGTCGGCGGTGACCGCGTCGTGGAAGGCGCTCAGCGGATCGGTGTCACCCGTGGCCGTCGCCTGCTCCAGTGCCGACTGCGCGGCGGCGCGGGCGTCGGCCAGCTCCCGCCCGCCGTAGTCGCCGAGTCCGGCGGCGGAGGCGAGGTCGCGGCGCAGCTCCTCCAGCGCGCCGGGCAGGCCGTCGCGGGCCTGCTGGATGGCGCTGGAGGCGTTGTCGACGGCGTCGAGCAGGGAGCGGGCCTGGCCGATCGCGGCCTCCGCGGAACGAATGGCGGCGACCGCGCCGCCTTGCTCGCCGACCGGCTCGGCGAGTGCGGAACGTCCCGCGTCCACGTTCTGCTCCGCGAAGGCGAGGCGCTCGCGTGCCATCCGCACGTTGTCCTCGATCGGCGCGAGCACGCTGGCCGGATGGGCGGCGGCGAGCCGGCTCAGCTCGGCTTCCGAGGCGGGAATCCGGGCGGTCACCTCGACCACGTCCCTGGTGAGGGCGTCCAGCCGAGCCGGGGCGTCGAGCAGCAGATCGCGCATGGCGTCGAATTCCGCGACCTGCGCGTCGAGTTCCCGGTCGGCGCGCCCCACCTTGCCGATCAGCTCGACCAGCAGGGCGCGCTGTTCGTCGGGTGTCTCCGGAATCGCGTCGTCGAGGCGCTGCCGGATCGTGAACGCCTGAGCCGCAGCGGCTTTCGCATTCTCCAGAGCGTTGCGGAACGGGGTGGTCGCGGTCGCGCCGAACTCCCCGGTGGCGAGCTCGAGCTCCTCGCCGCTGGTGCGGATCGCGTTGTCGATCTCCACCAGCGTCTCCCGTGACCGGGCCTGCAGCGCCTCCGTCGACAGCGCCGACAGCGCCGTCGTGTCCTCCGGATCCAGCTGCCGCGCCACCGCCAGCTCGGCCGCGGACCGTTCCCGCCGCCGCTTGCGCGCGTACCAGACCAGGCCGCCCGCCACCAGCACCACCAGCAGGCCGAGGACGAGCAAGGCGCGGACGTTCACGCCGCCGCCGCGCATGGCCGCGTCGAGCCCGTCGGCCGTCGCGATTCCCGCGTCGGCCCAGCGTCCGTCCCGCAGGGCGGGCTCCACCTCGCCGATCAGGATGTCGTCGAGTTCGGCATCGCTGACCTCGCCGGGCACTTCGCCTTCCAGCCAGTACGCGCGGTCCTCGGTGGCGACCGCGAGCAGCAGGTCCCGTGGGCCGAACCCGGATATCGAGGCGGTGCGCCTGGCCCAGTCGCGCGGATCGAGCCCGTCGAAGCCGCGCACGTACACCACCCACAGTCGCAACTGCTGGTCGGCGTAGAGCCGGTCCACCGCGCCGCTCACCCGATCCCGCTGACTCTGATCGAGCACGCCAGCCGGATTCTCCACATAGGTGTTCATGCGCAGCGGCGGTTCCGCCGCGATCTTCGGAGCGCCCAGCAGGGCGATCGCGGCCAGGAGGACGCTGATCGCGAGCAAGCGAACGAAGCGGATCGGCGACGGCAGTGACATGGCACGAATCTAGCTCGATAGCATCGTTTCGTGATCACCATCGATCGCCCCTACAGCGGCCACGTGTCACCGGATTCGAACCCGCAGCAGCGGGATGTCCCCGGCGCGCGCATCGTCAAGATGTCGGTCGGCGGCATGGACAACAACTGTTATCTGGTGCAGTGCGCGGGCACCGGCGCGGCCCTGCTCATCGACGCCGCCAACGAGCCCGACCGCATCGCGGCCCTGGTCGAGCAGGAGGCGCGCGGCCAGATCCGGCTGATCGTCACCACCCATCAGCACCGCGACCACTGGCTGGCGCTGCGCGAAACCGCCGAGGCCACCGGCGCTCCCACCGCCGCGCACCCGCTCGACGCCGACCCGCTGCCGGTCCGCCCCGATCGGCTGCTCGCCGACGGCGACACCGTCACCATCGGCGATCTGGTCTTCGAGGTCATCCATCTGCGCGGTCACACGCCGGGCTCGATCACCCTCGCGCTCACCGACGGGGCGGGACGCACGCATCTGTTCACCGGGGACTCGCTGTTCCCCGGCGGCGTCGGACGCACCACCTCCCCGGCGGACTTCACCTCGCTGCTCACCGACGTGTCGGCCAAGCTCTTCGACCGCTACCCCGACGACGCCGTCGTCTACCCCGGCCACGGCGACGACACCACGCTCGGCGCCGAGCGTCCGAGCCTTCCGGCCTGGCGAGACCGCGGCTGGTAGCCGCCCCTGGCGGTAAGCGGTCGGTGGCCCGCGCCGCTTTTGGCAGACTTGGGGAGTGGATTTGCCAACGATGCGCACCCGAGCCCTTCCCGCGCCCGAATCCGCCCGGCCACAGGGCTTCGGCGCCGGGTTGCTGCGCTGGACGCGGCGGCTGGTCGTCGGTTCCGTCGTGATGGGCGCGGTGCTGGTCGGCGGGACCGCCTTCCGGGTGTGGCAGGTCGCGCGCATCGATGACTACACGAAGGCCGACGCGATCGTCGTGCTCGGCGCGGCGCAGTATTCCGGAACGCCGTCCTCGGTGTTCGAGGCGCGACTCGACCAGGCTTACAAGCTGTTCCGGGCCGGTGTCGCGCCCCGTGTCATCACCGTGGGCGGCAAACAGGAGGGCGATATTTTCACCGAGGCCGCCTCCGGCAAGAACTATCTGCAGGCGCGCGGCGTGCCCGCCGACAAGATCCTCGCCGTGGAAACCGGATCGGACACGCTGCGCAGCATCGAAGCGGTGGTCACCGCGATGCGCGCGCGGGACATGTCGTCGGCGGTGCTGGTCAGCGATCCGTGGCACTCGCTGCGCACCCGAACCATGGCACGCGACGAGGGGCTTGCGGCCTGGACCGCCCCCACCAGAACCGGCCCCGCCGTCTACACCAGGGAATCGCAGGCGCACGGCATCGCCAGGGAGACCGGCGCCCTGCTGTGGTACCAGCTCACCCACTTCTCGGCGGACTTCACCTACACGGCGGGACAGTGAGCCCTCGATGAGCGCCCGGTACACCGATCACGACACCGAACGCCTCGTCGTCGAGGGCGCCAAGACCGCGGGACTCGGCCCTCCGCGCAGCGAGTTCGAGACCGGCCACCGCACCGAATTCGCCCGCGACCGCGCCCGCGTGCTGCACTCCGCCGCGCTGCGCAGACTGGCCGACAAAACGCAGGTCATGGGTCCGCGCGAGGCGGACACCCCGCGCACCCGGCTCACCCATTCCCTGGAGGTCGCCCAGATCGGCCGCAGCATCGCCGACGGTCTCGGCTGTGACCCGGACCTGGTCGACCTGGCCGGCCTCGCCCACGACATCGGCCATCCGCCCTACGGCCACAACGGCGAGAAGGCCCTCGACGCCTTCGCCGACGCCTTCGGCGGATTCGAAGGCAACGCGCAGAACCTGCGCATCCTCACCCGCCTGGAACCGAAAGTGCTCGAGCCCGACGGCGCCAGCGCGGGTCTCAACCTCACCCGCGCGGCGCTCGACGCCGCGCTCAAATACCCCTGGGGGCGAACCGGTCCCGGCACCAAGTTCGGCGCCTACGAGGTCGACACCGAGCGCCTGGAGTGGATCCGCAAGGGCGCGCCGGACGGGCGCCGCAGCCTCGAATGCCAGATCATGGACTGGTCCGACGACGTCGCCTACTCGGTGCACGACGTCGAGGACGGCGTCATCGCGGGCCGGATCGATCTGCGCGCGCTGGCCGACCCGGCCGAACAGGACGCGCTGGCCGCGCTCGGCCAGTTCCAGCACTCGCTGGCCGCCGACGAGCTGATCGCCGCCGCGCAACGGCTGTCGGAACTCCCGGTGGTCGCGGCGGCGTCCGGATACGACGGCACGTTCACCGCCTCGGTCGCGCTCAAGCGTCTCACCAGCGAACTCGTCGGCCGCTTCGCCACCGCGGCGATCATGGCGACGCGCGCGGCGGCCGGGCCGCAGCCGCTGTCCAGATACCACGCGGATCTCGAGGTGCCGCGCATCGTCGCCGCCGAGGTGGCGCTGCTGAAGACCGTCGCGTTGCGCTACGTGATGTCCGACCCCGCGCATCGGCTGCGGCAGGCCGCGCAACGCGAACGCGTCCTCGCCGTGGCCGAGCGCCTGCTCGCCACCGCACCCGGCAGTCTCGACCCGCTGTTGCTGCCGTTCTGGAACGCCGCGTCCGACGACACCGCCCGTGTGCGCGTCGTGGTCGATCAGATCGCGTCCTATACCGAGAGCCGGTTGGAGCGGGTGGCGGGGGAGTTGAACGTCTAAGGCGTACCTCCGCCTTCGCTCCGGCCATGCGCGGAAATAAGGACGGACTGCGTCCGGCTGCGCCTTTTATGCGTACCTCCGCCTTCGCTCCGGCATGCGCGAGCAAAGGGCGCACTGCGTCCGGCTGCGCCCTTTATGCGTACTGCCCATCCAGTCTCACGCCGACAGGTCGTCGGAAGACTCCACTCGGGCCATTTTGACCAGCGCGCCGTGCAATTCCTTGGCCGTCGCGCTGGCTCGCTCGCCTCGCAGCACCACCTCGGTGAAGCCGTCGATCAAGGCGCGGCCGGGGTCGAGCAGTCCGAGTCCACCGCCGCCGCCGCGCAGTGACTCGTTGATCAGAGTTCGCAGAGCTTCTTGCCGAGCCCGGAACGCACCGGCGACATCGAGCGCCCCCGCGAATTCGCGCACCACCGCCGTGTACACGGGCCGCTCGGCAGGCCCGCGGCGCCGGAAGATCCTGCGCGTCTCCACCGGTGCCGACCGCGGCGGAGACAAGGCCGCGCGGTCAAGCAGCAACCAGATCGGGGCGTCGGCCGACTGCGCCGCTGTGGGGTCGCGCTCCGGTCGCGGGCGAGGCTCCGCGTCAGCGGTCAGTTCGACGCCCCGCAGCGGCATCGGGTATTTCGTGAGCAGCTCATCGATGGCGGACGCGATCTCACGGATCACCTGGAGACCGACATTCGCGGTATCGAACCCGACGACTTCCACCCCGTGCCGCGCCGACATCTCCCGCGCGATGCGAAGCGCCTCGAACGGGTCGGGAGCGTCGGTCTGCTCGGAGACTGCGGGGCGGCGTGCGGAATCGCCGCGCTCGATGAGTGCGCGCTCGTGTTTCCGGGGGGATGCGGGGCCGGGGCGTTGGACCGGTACGCCGCCTGTGCTGCCGGTCCGCCGCGGAGTCGCCGACTCGCTGCGGTGCACCGCGGTGGAGTTCTCCGCGCTTGTTGCGGCCGAGGCGGCCCGGTGAGGGTGTGTGACGTCTGTTCGGGGTGACCGCGTCGGGTTTTTAGCGATGCCGATGGAATCGGCGTCGTCAGCGGCGTGCCGAGGGTGTCCGGTAGCGCTGACTTCGGTTTGCGTCGGCTGGTCGGCGGCGTCGGGTTTCCGGTTGGGTGCGGTCCCGGGGTGTTCGGGCGCGGTATCGCTCCGTCCGCCGCTCGAGGGGTGGCCGATGCTCCGGCGGGCTCCGGAGTTGTCTGTGCTGCCCAACTGCTGAGCGACGCTGCCTGCCTCGCCGGCCCCTGGGGGCGATCCCGCCTGGTGGCCCGAGGCGTCCGTCGTTCCAGCGCCGGCGGGCGGTGGGCCGTTCGGGGAATCGAGCCAGGAGAAGCGCAGCGCGTCGAGCCAAGCAGCCGAGCCGGGCGCGTTCCCGATCGTTCGCCGCGATACGGGTTCATCAGTGGCGTCCGCCTGCCGGCCCGGCGCGGAGCCTGCCCGCCGCTCGGCCGCGCAATCATCCGTGGCATCGATCTGGGGACCTGGTGCGGTAGCCGCCGGAACGGATGCCGCCTGCTCGGCGGTATCCCTCCGCGGATCGGGTACCGAGTCGCCGGTGCTGGTCGTGGGCTGGGAGCGGGCCGTGTTCCCGCTCGAGTGATCGGGCGCTGCGGTTGTCTGCTGCTCGGCTGCGGGGTGGTCTGTGGCGTCGATCTGATGGGCGGGTTCGGGGACGGGTGTCGTAGGTCCCGTCTGCTCAGCAGCGGTCTTCCGGAGGTGAGGTACCGAGTCAGCATTGATCATCGGTTGGTGGTCGGGAAGGATCGCCTTGCCGCTCGACTGGTTTGACGCTGCGGTTGTCTGTTGCTCGGCTGCGGGGTGGTCTGTGGCGTCGATCTGGCCGGAGGGTTCGGGGAGGGGCGTGGTGGCTGCCTGGGCGGGTGCCATCTGCTCGGCAGCCTCCTTGTGGCGGTGAGGTAGCGAGTCGTCGGCATTGATCATCGGTTGGCGGCTGGGAAGGTTTGCGTTGCCGCTCGACTGGTTTGGCGCTGCGGTTGTCTGCTGCTCGGCTGCGGAATGACCTGGGGCGTCGAGTTCAGGAATGGGGTCGGGGCGCAGTGTGGTGGCTGTCCGCGGGTTCGGCGCCTGCTGCTCGGCGAGGTTCGTCGGTATGTCGGGGTCCGCGTCGTTCTCGCTGATCATCCGCTGGGGGAGATCCGCGTTATCGGTCGAAGGCGTAGGTGTGGTGTCGGTGAGGTGACCGGCTGCGGAATCGGCCGCACGGTCGGACGGGACCAGGGACGCCGCATCGTATCCGTGGGTGGCCTCGGGCTCCGTTCTTCGGATACGTGCGAACTCGCTCGATCTCCCGGACTGGTCGGTGGACGTGATGGGGACCGGAAGGTACGGGGGTTCTGAACCGGGTGGGGAGTCGTCTGCGATGCCGGGCGGCGGGGTAGTTGCGGTGCCGATCGTGGTGTCGTCCCGCAGCGTGACCGCCGGACGATCGTCGGCTTCTTCGATGAGTACGTCGTCGTCTGCGGCTTCGATCGGTGCGCCGCGCCGGGCGTTCGGCACGACGGGTGCGGGGTCGTCGGCGATGCCGGTTCGTTCCGGGGGCGCTGGTTCCGTCGTTTGCGGGACTTGCTCCGGGTGGGGTGCAGGGCCGGTCTCCGGGGCAGGCGGGGAGCCGTCAGCGGCAGCGATATGTCGCGGTGACGCGAAGGCTTCTTGGATGTCCTTCTGGCGAGCCGGTGCCCGGTTATGCGCGGCACCCGCTTGCTGGATGGGTTCATGGTCGTCTCGCGCATCGGTCCATCGCGACGGGGACCGGTGTCCCTCCGCGGCGGCGCCGGCCGAATCGGTCGCTGCGGAGGCGTCGATGAAGTCGGTCGGCTGGCCCGGTGCCGACCCGCTGCGCGCAGCTGGCGCGGGGGCCTCTGGTCGCACGAGCCGCACCGAGTCGTCCAGGTCGATGTGCGGGCGAGGGGGACGACTGCCACCGGCCGCACTGGGAGCTGACACCTGGTGCCGCGGACTCCCGATCGGTGCGAGGTCCTCGGCGCGGTGCGCTCTTCCGACGCTGGGTGCGGCGCCGGCCGATCCATCCGGAGGGGAGCCGTCAGGAGTGTCCGTCCGGTGGGCGGATGCGGCATCGGTGCGCCGGCGAGGCACGGAGTGTTCGCCCCGGTCCGTCCCACGGCTCGACGCCGCGGCGGCGGCGGGGGGAGGGCCGTCGGCGGCAACGGCGCGCCGGACCGATGCCCGCTCGTCGACGGCATCGGTTCGACGACCTGCGGGCTGGAACTCCGAGTGGCGGGCCGCGGCCGATCGACGTGCGGGCGCGGAGACCTCCGCTGGCGGGACGCCGATCTCGCGGGGCGCGGATACGTGAACAGGTGTGCTCTGCACCGTCGGGCACGGCCGCACCACACGCCTTGACCAGGGCGTTTCCTGGTTCTTACGGGACCACGGCGTCGGCATCGCCTTCGGCTCGGGCGACGATTCCGCCGCGAACACCGCGGGCTCCAGGACAGGCGATGCTTCGGCATGATCGACCGGGTCGCCGCCGACGAGCCCTTCGGCGGAGGCGATGGCCGCTTTCAGTTGGCCGACCGTCCGGGAAGCGTCGGCAATGAGCCGTTCCAAGGTCGAGACCATCGCGCGCAGCTCGCCGGTGTCGATCCGCGACGGCTGACTCACGATGTCTCCCGCCTGTCCTCATCAGGTCTTGCCGCGGTGCGCCGGCCTGCGCCGACATTCTGATCCCGGTTCATCGAGAACAGACTGTGGTTGCGGCCATTGTCGCTCAGATCTCCCTGACCTCTCCGGGCTGGGAAGCATGGATGATGCGCCTGCGCGGCCGAGCAGCTATCGATTCGCAACCTTCCCGCCACCTTGCCGCTGCGATCGTGGCGCGGGGAAACCGGTGGTCCGAGCCGTCACCTGGCGGACCGGCTTCGCCTTGCTCGTGAAATCCATTGTGCCACAGTTGAATTCGCCATCTTCCCAGGTTGGCTACCATAGAGGGGTGCGGATCGGAGTAGGACTCTCCACCGCGCCGGATGCGCGGCGAGCGGGCATGGAAGCCGCAGCGCGCGCCCGCGACGAGATCGCGGGCGCGGCGCCGTCCCTCGCTGTGCTGCTCGCGTCCCGCGCGCACACCGACGACGCCGTGGAAGTGCTCTCCGGCGTCCACCGGACGGTCCGGGTGCCCGCCCTGATCGGATGCGTGGCCCAAGCGGTGGTGGCGGGTCGCCGCGAGATCGAGGACGAGCCCGCGGTGGCGGTGTGGCTGGCCTCCGGACTGCCCGCCGCCGAAACCTTCCAATTGGACTTCCTGCGCACGGCCAGCGGAGGGCTGCTCGCCGGCTATCGCTTCGACAAGGCCGCACGCGACTTCCACCTGCTGCTGCCCGACCCCTACTCGTTCCCGGCCGATCTGCTGCTGGAGTACGTGAACACGGATCTGCCCGGCACCGTCGTGATGGGCGGGTTGGTCAGCGGTGGCCACGGCCCGGAAGGCAGCCGCCTGTTCCGCGATCACGCCGTGGTGACCTCGGGCGCGGTCGGCGTGCGGCTTCCCGGCCTGCACAACGTGCCGATCGTGTCCCAGGGCTGCCGTCCGATCGGCCACCCCTACACCGTCACCGGCGCGGACGGCATGGTGATCACCGGGCTCGGCGGCCTGCCCCCGATCGAGCGGTTGCGTCAGATCGTCGCCGTGCTGCCGCCCGACCAGCAGGAACAGCTGGCGCGCGGCCTGCAGATCGGCTTCGTCGTCGACGAGCATCTGGCCGAGCCGGGGCAGGGCGATTTCTTGATCCGCGGCCTGCTCGGCGCCGATCCGTCCAGCGGCGCGATCGAGGTGGGCGAGGTGGTGGAAGTCGGCACCACCGTCCAGTTCCAGGTCCGCGACGCGATCGGAGCCGACCACGACCTGCGGGCGGCGCTGGCGCGGGCACGCACCGACCTGCCCGGACCTCCGGCCGGCGCCCTGCTGTTCACCTGCAACGGACGCGGCCGCCGGATGTTCGGCGTGGCCGACCACGACGCCACCACCATCGAGGACTTGCTCGACGGCATCCCGCTCGCCGGCTTCTTCGCCGCCGGTGAGATCGGGCCCATCGCGGGCCGCAACGCGCTGCACGGGTTCACGGCGTCGATGGCGCTGTTCGTCGAATGAGCGTCGATCTGCGGGTATACGCCGAACTGAACGACTTCCTGCGGCCCGGCGAGCGATACACCGTGCTGCGACGGCCATGCCGTCCGCACCAGACCGTCAAGGACGTCATCGAGGCCGCCGGCATTCCGCACACCGAGATCGATCTGATCCTGGTCGACGGAGAACCGGTCGACTTCGACCATCGCCCGCGCCCCGGCGCGCGGATCACCGCGTACCCCGTCTTCGAAACACTCGACATCGGCCGGGTGACGCTGGTGCGCCCGCATCCGCTGCGCGAGCCCCGCTTCCTCGCGGACGTGAATCTCGGTGGTCTAGCCAAGCTGATGCGGTTGCTCGGTCTCGACGTGCACTGCCGCTGGACGGCCGGGGACGCCGAACTCGCCGAGGCGTCCGCGGCCGAGCATCGGATTCTGCTCACCCGTGACCGGGGGCTGTTGAAGCGCCGCAATGTCACCCACGGCGTCTACATCCGATCCGACCGGCCGGCCGACCAGGTCGTGGAGCTGATCCGGCGGCTCGACCTCGCCGCGCGCCTGGATCCGTTCACCCGCTGCCTGCGTTGCGGCGGCGTCGTCGCCGAGGTCGGTAAAGCCGAGGTCGAGGACCGTCTGGAACCGCTCACGCGTCGCTACTACGACACCTTCCGGCAGTGCCGCGCTTGCGGCCGGATCTACTGGCAGGGCTCTCACCAGGCACGTCTGGCCGAGACGGTCGCGGCGATCCGCGCGGAACTGGACCGCTCGTGACGGGCGGGGCCGCCGGAAATCGCGGTGTGGAGCCGACCGGGCGCGTCGGCCCCGCCTTCGCCTAGACTCTCTGCCGTGGCCGGACGACTTCCTGATCGCGATATCGCGGCAATACGCGAGCGCGTCCGGATCGAAGACGTGGTGGGGGAGTACGTGGCGCTCAAGCGCGCCGGAGCCGACTCCATGAAGGGCCTGTGCCCGTTCCACGACGAGAAGTCGCCGTCATTCCACGTGCGACCCAATCACGGCCTGTTCCACTGCTTCGGCTGCGGCGAGGGCGGCGACGTGTTCGCTTTCCTGCAGAAGATCGAGCACGTCGGATTCGTCGAGTCGGTCGAGCAGTTGGCCGACCGGATCGGTTACCGGATCAACTACGAGGGCGGCGGCACCTCGGTGCAGCGCGACCGCGGCACCCGGTCCCGGCTGGTCGCGGCGAACGCCGCCGCGCACGAGTTCTATATCGCCCAGCTGCGCGAGCCGGAAGCCGAAGCCGCGCGCAAATATCTCACCGATCGCAACTTCGACGCCGCCGCCGCGCACCAGTTCGGCTGCGGCTACGCACCGGCCGGGTGGGACACACTCACCAAGCATCTGCTCCGCAAGGGGTTCGACTTCAAGGAGCTGGAGGCGGCCGGGCTGTCGCGGCAAGGTCAGCGCGGCCCGATCGACCGCTTCCACCGGCGGCTGCTGTGGCCGATCCGCAACCTGTCCGGTGACGTCATCGGTTTCGGCGCCCGCAAGCTCTTCGACGACGACACCATGCCCGGCAAGTACATCAACACGCCGGAAACCTTGCTGTACAAGAAATCTCAGGTCCTCTTCGGCCTGGATCACGCCAAGCGCGAGATCGCCAAGGGGCACCAGGCGGTGGTGGTCGAGGGCTACACCGACGTCATGGCGATGCACCTGGCCGGGGTCAAGACCGCCGTCGCCTCCTGCGGCACGGCGTTCGGCGACGAGCATCTCGCCCTGTTGCGCCGCCTGATGATGGACGACAATTTCTGGCGCGGCGAGATCATCTACACCTTCGACGGCGACGCCGCGGGCCAAGCGGCGGCTCTGAAGGCCTTCTCGGGCGATCAGAAGCTGGCCGGTCAGACCTACATCGCGATCGCGCCGGACGGGCAGGACCCGTGCGAACTGCGGCAGCACTCCGGTGACGCCGCCGTGCGCGATCTGGTCGCCCGCCGGACTCCGCTGTACGAGTTCGTGATTCGCGGCCTGCTGGCCGACCACGACCTCGACACCGCGGAGGGGCAGGTGGAGGCGCTGCGCCGGGCGGTGCCGGTGGTCGCGCAGATCAAGGACAACGCCCTGCGCAAGGCCTACGCCACCAAACTGGCCGGCTGGGTCGGCTGGGACGACATCCAGACCGTCGTGCGCCGCGTCGGCGAGGAAGCCAAGCGGCATCGCAACGGCGGCGGGCGGACCGGCACGGTGCGCACGCCCGCGCCCCGCGAGGTGGTCGCCGAACATCCCGCCGCGCGGCCCAATCCGAACGATCCCACCCTGCTGCCGCAACGTCAGGTGCTCGCGGCCGCCCTCCAATACCCGGCGATGGCCGGAGCGGGTTTCGACGCGCTCGAGGCCGAAGCCTTCACCCACCCCGCCTACGCGGTGCTGCGCGGCCTGATCGCC
Source organism: Nocardia sp. NPDC003726 (assembly GCF_053586955.1). Classification (NCBI taxonomy): domain Bacteria; kingdom Bacillati; phylum Actinomycetota; class Actinomycetes; order Mycobacteriales; family Nocardiaceae; genus Nocardia; species Nocardia sp. NPDC003726. The sequence goes on from NZ_JBSFNF010000002.1 coordinate 481,909, forward strand.
GAGGCGGGCGGCACGGCGGCCGGACTCGGCGGCGCCGAATGGGTCAACGCCGTCGCCGACCGCACCGAGGACCTGACCATGCGCGCGCTGCTCTCGGAACTCGCCGCCGAGCCGCTGCCGGTGAAGTCGGAGTCCGATATCCCGCGCTTCGTCTCCGGCGTTCTCGCCCGCACCCAGGAAGCCTGGGTGGGCAGGCAGATCGCCGAGCTCAAGTCCAGGCTGCAGCGGATCTCCTCGACCGAACAGCCGGAGGCCTACCTAGCCCTCTTCGGCGACCTCGTCGCCCTCGAGCAGTACCGCAAGAGCCTGCTCACCCAGGCGATGGGCAACCACGGGGACTTCGCGACCGGGGCCTGAGTGGGTGTGATCAGCGGCGCAGCTGGTCGTGCGGCACCAGGACGGTGGTGCGCTCATCGATCGGTTCCATCGGCTCCAGGCGGGGGCGGGTGCTGAGCTTGTCCGCCAGTTTCTGCCTGCCCACGAGCACGAGCTTGCGGGTCACCGGGCTCTCGGTCAGCGCGCGGGTCGCGGCGCTGATCTGTTCGTAGCGAGCCCGCCCGGCCTTACTGCCGAGTACGTAGCCGGCCGCCACGCCGATGATCAACCGCAGCATCTCGATGTGCTCCTCCCAGTTGCCAGTTCGCCGCCCCCATCCTGCCCGACGCCCCACACGCCTGTCGATCCGGACACCCGGTGCCGACACCCCGCCTCCGGCGGACAAGACAGCAGGTAGCGACGCGATTTGGGCTCCCGCCCAGCGATACGCTAGAGTTTCTCCTCGGCCCGCCCGATACCAACCGGACGAGCCGAGGGCAATCCCCTATAGCTCAATTGGCAGAGCAGCCGACTGTTAATCGGCAGGTTTCTGGTTCGAGTCCAGATGGGGGAGCAGAGACAGGTCCCTGACCATCGGCTTCATGCGAATGGTTGGGGGCCGAGTTCGTACCAATGCCGCCGGGCCCCTTGACTTTGACTCGGATGTCTTGCCGACGATTTGGTTCTCCTTCTTCTCGCGGTAGTAGAAGGGCAAGGCAAGCTCGAGAACCTGGCTCGTGTGCTGTCCGATGACACCCATGATCGCGATCAGATCGGCCAGGTCGGCGGCATAGCAATACGCGGGCACGGTCGGCGGAATGTAGTGGCGCATGCCCACGCTTCTGCTCGGCCTTGGTCATCTTTCTTGGGCACGGCACCGTCGACCAGTACACCGACGCCAAGATGACGCAGAGGTCCTCCACCTCGATATGGGCAGCTCCGCCGGTGCGGCCCTTCGGCTCGACCTTCTCTGGAACCTCTACTTCTCGAACAGGATTCACTTCGAGGGTGTTCTTGCGCACAGCATGGCGGAACATCCCGGACATCATCGACCGCGCGTTGGGCATCGACTCGCGTCCGTGATCGGCCGCTACTTCGTCGAGTAACACTTCCGCCGTGCTGGGTTTTGAACTCATCCGGGCCTATGCGGCGGTAGCCAATTTCCTTGCTCTACAACACTGCCCATCGGTCGTGCAGAGCCAGGGTGCCTTCGGCGCGGCCTTTCTTGACCAAGAATGACCGGTACTGCGTCCACAGTTCGGACACGGTCGTTGCTCGGGTGACGCCACTGTCGGTGTCGGGTACCACGGCCCGAGCGGCCACACGGCGGCATTTTCGGCGCGCGACCCACCCTCGTCCGGGATGCGTCGTCTGCGGCTGTCGTAATGAGGGTGAGACACGCGGCTTACCCGCCGTCCCTTTCCCCTTCGATCACGCACCCATACGATTGCTTGCCAACGCCCAGGCCGGGCTATGGTCTGTCGGTATCTGATCGTCAAAGCGCGATGGGAAATCAGGAGCGCTGCCTGTGAGTGCCTTTAATTCAGAGTAATCCGTGCAACCGTCCTGTATTGATATCCAGGCACCGTGCATGCACAGATGCCAATGGTCGATACCTCAATCGACCCGGGGAATGCTTCCAGTGAGGTTCGTACCGAGTTGTCACGAATTGCCGGAAGGGTCCATCTCGGCGGCGGATCGTAGGAAATCCGTAGACGACGTCCCGGCAGGAGCTGGTAAATGGGCTGTGGTATCCACGCCGGGGTCGACTGGTTCGAGGGAAGCGCTGAGCGCCTGGCCTGAGTCGGACTGTCGCGGGCCCGCCGTACTGACAAATTCTTGGTTGAGCAGCGAGGCAACGATCGATCTGTGAATCGCTCTAATACCTGCCTAATAGTAATAACAGAACTATTAGATGTGTTAGGGTGGACACGTGACTGCTGACCAGGAGGTATGGTACGGCCCGCGCGTATTGACGCAAGTGCGCCAGGTCTGCATCCCTGTCGAGCTTCTGCGCGCCCTCAACCTCGACGCGGGGAGTGAGCTCATGTTCGCTCTCACTGAGGACCGCAAGGAGATCCGAATCCGACCGACTGGTCGCACCCGGTCGACCCGAGACGAGAAGAGAGCATGATGAGCACCGACGAGTTGGCGTCTCTCTATTCGGCACCGCTGCCCGCGGACCGCACAGGTCCTCTCTATAACGCGTTCTCGTATCCGACAAAGATCTCTGCGGAAAGCGTTGCGCTATTCATCGCGTGCCACACCGAGCCGGGCGACCACGTTCTGGACGTCTTCGGCGGCTCCGGGACCACCGGCATCGCCGCACTGCTCTGTGAGCGGCCGACGGACCGGATGCTGGCGCTGGCTGCCGAACGCGGGCTGAAGCCGCGTTGGGGTGCCCGGAAAGCCACCATCTACGAACTCTCGGAGATTGGCACGCTGCTGGCGCGTGTCATGACCGCCGCGCCCGACCCCAAGACTTTTACAGAGGCGGCGCTGCGGGTGGTGGTCGCCGCCACGAAGCTCGAGCCGACGCTCTATGCCGTAGCAGGGCCGAATGGGCAGGCCGGAACGGTGCGTCAGGTCATCTGGAGTGACGTCGTGCAGTGCCCAGGCTGTGATGCCGAGACGACTTACGCCGACACAAGAGTTCGTTACGAACCCCTGCGGTTCGATGACGGCTTCACATGCGTCTGCGGTTACGTCGGGTCGCCCGACGACTGGCCGCGGGTGCTGGAGGACGTCCTGGACCCGTGGACCGGCGAGCTGGTTCGACGTCGTCGTCGAGTCCCGTGGAAGGTCTACGGTACTTCGTCGACCGGCAACTGGAGCAGGAGTGCTACCGAGAACGACCGAGCCGCCGAGGCCGACGCGCTGGCCCGCGAGCTGCCGGACTGCGCGCCGATCGTTCCGCTGAACTGGGGAGACCTTCATCGCAGCGGCTACCACCAAGGCATGACCCATTTGCACCATCTATACACCGCCCGAAACTTCCGAGGGCTGGCGACGATGTGGCAGCTCATCGAGGACGAGCCGGAAGAACTCCGCGAAGCACTGAGGCTTCTCGTGCTGTCCTATAACGCCGTGCACTCGACGCTCATGACCCGAGTCGTACTGAAGAAGAACTCCAAGGACTTCGTCGTCACCGGTGCCCAGTCGGGCGTCATGTACGTCAGCGGACTGCCGGTGGAGAAGAATGTCTTCACAGGGGTTCAGCGGAAGATCAAGACGTTCGCTGCAGCGTTCGAGCTGCTCCATGGTCTATCAGGTGACGCCATGATCGTCACCGGGAGCAGCACGGATCTGCACCTGGCGAACGAGTCCATCGACTACGTGTTCACCGATCCGCCGTTCGGGGCCTACATCCCGTACTCGGAGATCAACCAGCTGAACGAGCTCTGGCTGGGACGGACCACGAAGTCCAAGGATGAGGCGATCATCTCGCCCGCTCAAGGCAAGGGGGTCGGCGAATACCAGGCCCTGCTGACCTCGGTATTCTCCGAAGTCGCGCGTGTCATGAAGCCAGCCGCCGATGCAACGCTCGTCTTCCACTCGTCCAAGGCGTCGGTCTGGCAGGCGCTCACGACGAGCCTTGCCGACGCTGGCTTGACAGTCACCGCGGCCAGCATTCTCGACAAGACACAAGCCAGCTTCAAGCAGGTGAACGGCCACGTAGCGGTCAGCGGCGATCCGTTGCTCCGCGTCAGCAAGTGTTCCCCGGCCGAATTGGCTCGCTCCACGAGCTCAACCATGAATGACCTGGTCACGGTCAGTTATCGTCAGGTGAACGGGCAGCAGACGACGGCCCGTCAGCAGCAGCGCCGCTTCTCGGAGCTGGTCGGCATGGCACTAGTCGATGGTGTGCCGATCACGATGGATGCTCGCGCGGTGTACGAGATGCAGGCACGCGAGTGACGGTCATCTCACTGCGGGAGGCGGCCCGGAAGAAGCAGCTTGGCCAGTACTTCACGCACCAGCGAGTGGGTCGGCTGCTCGCCGCGCTGGCCGATGCCAAGACCGCCAGGACCATCATTGATCCGATGGTTGGCTCTGCGGACCTGCTTCAAGCCTGCCTCGCCATCGGTGCGCGACCTGACAAGATGGTCGGTCTCGACATCGACCCGCTCGCAATTGCCCAGGCGGAAGTCGCGTTGGCCGGTGTAGCCGGCGCAAAGCTCGCGGTGGGCGACGCCTTCTCGGCTTCCCTCCCGTCCGAGCAGTTCGACCTCGTAATCACTAATCCGCCGTACATCCGCTACCAGTCCAAGCGCGACGTTGACGACATCAGCATCCCGACCAGCGAGGACGCGCGGGCTGGCCTGCTGCGGGCGATCAAGAGCCGGCTCGCCGGTGATGCTCAGGGGTTGTGGCTGCGCGTAGCCAAGAGCTACCCCGGCACGTCCGATATCGCCGTCCCAGCTTGGATCCTCAGCGCCGCGCTGGTGCGCGAGGGCGGGAGGCTCGCCGTGGTCGCCCCGCAGGCATGGCTGAGTCGCAACTACGCCCATGCGGTGCGCGAGCTCCTGGACGGAGCATTCGATGTCGAGTTCATCGTCGAAGATGGCGATGCCTCCTGGTTCGACGACGCTCAGGTGCGCACACAGCTGGTGGTCGCCAGGCGGCGACCGATCGAGGCACGTATCGACAGACAGTTCGTCGTGAGAGCCAGAGCGACCAGAGAGCTCGACACCGAGGGGACCTTGCGTGGGTCTTTGAACTCGGAACAGGCGGTAGTGACCGCCCTCCGCGAGGTGACCTCGAGCAACTCGGTGTCGGTGACTACCGGCCTCAGCGCGCATGTCGAGCACGACCTGTCGGTCGCGGCGTTAGGACAGGCAGCACACATCCCTACGCGTGTTTCTGGTGTGCTCGGTGTGAAGCCCGAAGATATCGCCACCCGGACCCTCGAGTCGTACGGGTGGCGCGCAGGGCAGGGACTCAGGAGCGGAGCCAACGACTTCTTCTACGTCAGCATTGCAGACGGCGTTGTTCGCCCGGCGGCTCGGTGGGGAATACTCTCGCTTGAGATCCCCTGCGAGTGCCTGCTTCCCGCAGTGCGACGTCAGAGCGAGCTCCGAGATAAGCTGGGGGTCGACGCCGCGTCACTTGCATCTCGGGTCGTCAACCTCCGTGGCTGGGTGACCGCATCCGACAGAGAGCGGATGGGTGAAGCCGGGGATGTTCGAGTGTTGCCAGCGGCGGTGGGGCGATGGATCGCGAAGGTCGCAGCGACTCCGCTTTCCGAGAAGAACCCGGCGAAGCTATTCCCCGACCTCGCGGCTGTGGCCCCGAACAGCAGGACCGACCGCTCGGGTCGACCGGTGAGCTTCTGGTACCAGCTGCCAGAACTCGCACCGCGTCACCGCCCATCCCTGTTCGTCGGCCGGGTGTGCGGCGGCCAGCCGAGGACGTACCTGAACCAGTCCGCCAGCGTCATTGACGCGAACTTCTCGACGCTGTGGCCGACCGAGCCCGACGCCATCCCGCCCGAGGCGTTGCTGGCGCTGCTGAATTCCAGCTGGGTTTGGGCCAATCTTGAAGCGACATGCACGGTACTAGGCGGAGGCGCACTCAAGGTCGAGGCGACTGATCTCCGACGGCTCGTCCTTCCAGACCTCTCAGCCGATCATGTCATCAGGCTCGCGGAGCTTGGACGTGCTCTCATCGAACACCGGACCGACGATCTCTTGCTGGTTATCGACGCCGCTGTGGTCGGTGCCGTGTGCCAGGGGCAAGACGATTCACTTAGGGGGACTAGATTGCGCGCCTTCGCCGAGCAGGCACTCGCGTACCGCTTGCGCAAGTAGTGGATTGGTCGTCGAGTCTCCACGCGAATAAAGTCGTTGCGATGGAGAGGTGGAGCTGAATGGAACTGGCGCTAGAGACTACACGTGTGCTTCGACGCTTCAAGAATGCTGTTCTCGAGGGGCCGCCCGGCGTCGGCAAATCCCACGTCATCAACTCCATAGTCGAAGTCTGGGAGAGAGAGACCGGCCGGAAGCTGGTCGGCCAGGGGCGCGGGCGGTACGCGATCACCCTCCACCCCAACACGACCTATGAGGAGTTCGTCGAAGGTCTCCGCTACGACGACGAGGTTAAGGCCTTCGTGCGCAAAGACGGCTTTCTCCGGGAGGTGATCCATGATGCGATCAAAGACCCCCACTCGGACTACCTGGTACTGATCGATGAGCTCAACCGCGCCAACGTGCCCAAGGTGTTTGGCGACCTGTTGCTCACGATGGAAAAGAGCAAGCGCTCCACGTGGAACGGGACAGAGTGGAATGGCGGGATGGAGGTCACCCTGCCGTACTCGGGCTCGCTCTTCTCGGTGCCCAGCAACGTCTATTTGCTCGGCACGATGAACACCTCGGACCGCTCGATCGCACCGCTGGACTCGGCACTCCGCCGGCGGTTCGGATTCATCCACGTCGAGCCGCTGGTTGGTGACGCCCTCCGTGAGCAGATCATCGCAACTGACGGCAGAGACGCCGCCGCGCGAGTAGAGCGTTCGATCGATCACCTGACCAACCTCAACGAGGCACTGCGTCGCTGTCTGGGGCCGAACGCCATGCTTGGTCACAGCTACCTGTTCGGCGTCACAGCCACCGAAGGCTCAGTCGCGGACGCCACCGACCCGCTCGCTGGGGTGCGCGTGGCAGCGGCTGGTGACAACGTCACCGGCGTATTCTGGCTTGAGGCTCGTGTGCTCGATGGAGGCAGTCACACTCAGTTGGTTTTGCCCGATGCGGATAAGCCGAGAGGACGGCGGGGGCTCATCGACTCGTTCTTCCCCATGTCGTCGAACGGAGTCGTCACGAACGAACGCTCGCCGCGGGGGATCCACGACAAGATCGAGATCTGGTTCGAAGGTAAGCGTTACGTCGACAATGTCGTTAGGTGGAACAAGAGCGGCAACAATCACAAGCTCTATTACCAGGGCGAGACCGCAGACGGCCAAAAGTTCAGCACCGTCGGTGCCACGCTTAGACTCGATCAGAAGGTGCATGTTTGGCTGCGTCGCGCCGATGACACCCTCGAACTCATGCTCCTCGACAATGCGGAGCCCGTGATTGCGGCGCTGCAGGCCGTCAGCGTCGAGCCAACTGGGTGGCATGAGAAGACGGGTGGCTCGCAGCATGGGCCCGGAAGACCTTACGGCGTGATCGACATGGCGGCTCTCGCAGGCTTTGAGAACGCTCAGTTTGACGCTGACGAAGACGCCGAGTGGATGATCTGGCGTTACGCGATCCTTCCGCAACTGATCGACACCGCTACCCAGGTGGGAGCGACCGACCTGCTTGCCAAGGAGACCAGGAACGCGTGGCTCGAAGCCGCCAACGCGAGTGACGTTGCCGACCGCTGGACGAAGTTCGACGAGTTCCTTGTCAGCCTTTCGCTGGCGATCACAGAGGAAGGCCACGGCCTCACGCGCGGACTCACCGTCGTCGACATCCCTGCCGGAGCCGCCGCCGAATACGTCTTGTCGGAGGCATCAGACGAGCAGCTCGACGATGGCGAAGGTGACGATGAGCAGTAGCGTCCCGAGCATCTGGATCAAGGCCAGCCCACGCGGAACGCGGTCGGGTTTCGCTGTCCTGCCTGACGGTGCCAGCGGTCGCGTGACAGTGACGGTGCTGCCAAAGCCCTGGTCGACGAGGACTCGGGCTGTGCGCAACTACGCTCACGTGCCCGGTGCCCTCACGCACATCGTGATGCACGAGACGGAGCTGGCAATGGTGAACACCACCGCCACGTCCGTCGGGGCGCTCGCCACGGGTCTCGCGAAAATCGGGCGATCTCAGGCTGACATGCTCGACCTCGGAGTGCCACCAGACGAGGCGGTCCCTGCTCCCGCCATCGTCGGCGATCCGTTCCGCGAGCTCATCGACCTGATGCTGCTTGCTGAGAGAGGCAGCCTCACGAGCAGCCCACTGAACTTTGAGGGCGCGTTCGCTCCTTCACTGCTGCGGCTGCTTACCCACGAGCGGCTGCTGGGAGTAGTCGAGAGTCTCATCTTTCGCGCGCGCCCGCGCTATGCGGAGCGGAGCGAGGCTTTGGAGGTGCCTCGCGGGCGGCTGCGCGAGAAGAGCCTCCTGTTATCACTCGCGACGGGGACGCCGCGAGTTGAGTCCACCTTCGACGAACTCACGATGGACACCCCGCTGCTGCAGGTGGTTGCTTCGGCGCTCCGCGTGATCGCGAGCGACCGCCTGCCGCGCAAGATCACCGCTCTACGGCCTGGTCTGCAGACGCGAGCAATTCACTTGCTGCGCTACCTGTCCGGCGTCACGCTGATCGATCGTGAGCAGGCCTTGCTCACGATCGAGCGTCTCTGGCTCAGTCCGCTTGACCGGATGTGGGAGCCAGCGGTCGATGCTTCAGTACCGGTTCTTCGTGACTGGGCGGTCGTTCCCGAGAGCGGGGTTGACACGACCGACGCCATTCTGGTGCACGTCTCCACCGAGAAGTTTTGGGAGCAGTGTATGGAGCTGGTGCTGGCCAGCGCCTTCAGCGCCGTTGCTGTCAGTCGGAATGCTCGGCCGGGTGAGAGTGTCACCGTCCCTCCACCCTGGGTGCCGCGAACACCAGTCAGCAGCGACCCCACGAAGCCTCCGACGGCGTCGTTCCCGGACTTCATGTTCTGGGCTGGCCGGCAAGTCGTGGTGGCCGACGCAAAGTACAAACTCGGAACGGGGAAGGCTCCGGCCTCTTCGGATGGGTACCAGCTGTTCACGTACAGCCACCTGGCAACCCTCGGGGGTCGACCCTCTGATCTGGCCGTCCTTCTCTACCCGACGCACGCTGGCGGCCAACCGCGTCAGTCGGAGCTCGAACGGCTTCCAGATCGGAGCTATCCGGCCTGGCTTACGCATCTGCCGTTCCCCACCCGGGTCGATCTCCAGAGCCAGGGGAACTGGGGCACCTACGTCGCCCGTCTCGCCGCGACGGTCAAAGACTTCTCGCTCGACTGGGTGGTCCAGTAAGAGATGAGACCGGCTTCGGTCAGCTCGTCAACCGCCATCACCGACGAGGCGTAGCATCGGCCGCTTGTCGACCTCGCCCAACAGGTCATCAGATGTGCTGAACCGAGATTGCTTGAGAGCCTGTGCGAGAGTAGGTGACCTGACCCCGTGAGGTCGGTCCATCGACTGTGTGGGTCTTGCGGCCCACGTTGTGGGCGGGAAGGCTCGATGGCGATGACCACGAGGAAGAGGCACACCCCTGAGCAGGTCGTGCGCAAGTTGACCGAGGCCGATCGGCTGCTCGGCGAGGGCAAGGACGTCGCGGATGTGTGCCGGGCGTTGCAGATCACCGAAGCCACCTACTACCGGTGGCGTAACCAGTTCGGCGGACTGAAAGCCGACGACGCCAAACGGTTGAAAGACCTCGAACGCGAGAACACCACACTCAAGCGGCTTTTGGCCGAAGCGGAGTTGGAGAAGGCGGCGTTGAAGGAGATCGCCAAGGGAAACTTCTAGACCCGGAACGCCGGCGCGCGGCCGTGGCGCATCTGAGGCGCCTCATGGGCGTCAGCGAACGGTTCGCCTGCCGGGTGACCGGGCAGCATCGCAGTACCCAGCGCCGTCCTGCGGGCGCGCAGCAGCCC